>DATFXF010000275.1:0-4405 GCA_035258565.1 Candidatus Acidiferrales bacterium | reverse complement strand
TTCGAGGACTTCCTCGGCCACGTGGAAGCAGACCGCCTCGAGCGCACCATCAGGACGCCCGAGATGTTTGAAAAGTTCCTGCCGTTTGCCATGGCCCTGGGTGTGGAAAAGAAGTGGGTGGGCGCCTTCCAGGACATCTATAGGGAACCGCCCAAGTGGTATCAGGGCGGCTATGGACCCAACTTCTATCCACTAGGTTTTGTCCATGACCTGGACCAGATGTCGGCGCGCGCCGGCACGGTGATGGCTTCCAGCCCACGCAGCTCCGGCGGATCGGGCTTCTCGGGCGGCGGATTTTCCGGCGGTGGCTTTGGCGGCGGCGGCGGGGGCGGCTTCTAGCGATGTCGCGCCCTCCTCGGATCCTCGTCCTCCCGATGGCCGGGGGGAGGCGTTACCTGGCGAACTCCTTCTCCCTGTGAAGCTCGGAAAACGTTCAAGGAGAGACCGCCAACGATTCCATCCGACCGACGTGTAACCTTTCCACCTCTTCATGAAAGGACTCGCCCGGTGCGCGTTGACTTGCCGCGGAACGCGCCCTAAGATGCCGAGCAGAGGCTCTTCTCTCACCCATGATCGGCCAAACGATTCGGCATTACCGCATCCTGGAGAAGCTCGGGGGCGGCGGCATGGGCGTGGTTTACAAGGCCGAGGACACGAAGCTGGGTCGAGCGGTCGCTCTCAAGTTCCTGCCAGATGAATTGGCAAAGGATCAGCAAGTATTGGAGCGATTCCAGCGCGAGGCTCGCGCCGCCTCCGCACTCGACCATCCGAACATTTGTACGATCTATGAAATCGGTGAGCACGGCGATCAACCCTTTATTGCCATGCAGTTTCTTGAAGGGCAGACGCTCAAACACCGCATTGCTGCCAAGCCATTTCAGGCGAATGAGCTTCTGGAACTGGGGATTCAAATTGCAGACGCGCTAGACGCCGCTCATACGCAGGGGATCATCCACCGAGACATTAAGCCAGCGAACATCTTTGTGACCAAGCGTGGCCAGGCAAAGGTGCTGGACTTTGGCCTGGCCAAGCTGACCCCGGCACAGCCGCGTGTGGCGGAAGCCGTGGGAGTTTCGGCCCTTCCCACTGCGGTCGAAGAAGAGTTTCTGACCAGCCCAGGAATGGCCTTGGGCACGGTCGCTTATATGTCACCCGAACAGGCGCTCGGACAAGAAGTCGACGCGCGGACGGATCTCTTCTCATTCGGCGTGGTGCTCTACGAAATGGCCACAGGCCGGTCTGCTTTCTCTGGCAATACCTCCGCAGCGATCTTTGATGCCATTCTCAACCGCACTCCCCCAGTGCAGTTGAATCCAGAACTGCCGCGCAAGTTAGAGGAAATTATCCACAAGGCGCTCGAGAAGGACCGCCATCTACGCTACCAGACTGCGTCAGAACTGCACGCCGACCTAAAGCGCTTGAAGCGCGACGCGGAATCCGCCCGGGGCGCCTCGCCCCCTCGGGCGCAGGTCCGGCCTAGGCGCAGGGTCGCTCCGGGTCGCATCAACGTCCTGGCGGTGCTGCCTCTTGCCAATCTCTCTGGCGATTCTATGCAGGAATACTTTGCGGATGGAATGACCGAGGCCTTGATTGCCAATCTGGCAAAAATCAGCGCCCTGCGCGTCATTTCGCGAACATCCGCGATGCAGTACAAAGGGGTACGCAAGCCGCTGCCAGAGATTGCGAGCGAACTCAGAGCCGACGCGGTCGTGGAAGGATCGGTGCTGCAATCTGGCAGCCGCGTGCGCGTCACGGCGCAGTTGATCCACGCCGCTACGGACCAACACTTATGGGCAGAGAGTTACGAGCGCGACCTCCGCGATGTCCTCACCTTGCAGGGGGAGTTCGCCCAAGCCATCGCACGGGAGATTCAGGTCAAGCTGACGCCACAGGAACGGGCCCGACTGGGCAGCGCTCGGGCGGTCAACCCGGAGGTCTATCAGCAGTACCTGAAGGGGCGTTACTTCTGGAATCGAAGGACCGAAGTGGGACTCAAGAAAAGCATCGACTACTTCCACCAGGCCATCGATCTCGATCCAACCTACGCACTCGCCTATGCTGGCCTGGCAGATTCCTACAACATCCTGGGGTTCTACTGTTATCTCGCGCCGAAGGAGTCTTTCCCCTTCGCCAAAACGTCCGCCGAAAAAGCATTGGAGATCGATGAAACGCTGACTGAGGCAATCACCTCGCTCGCCTATTCGACACACTACTACGAACGGGACTGGTCAGCGGCTGAGAGGCTGTACCAACGGGCGATCGATCTCAAAGAGGGCTATGCGGTCGCCCACCAGTGGTACGCGAACCTTCTGACGTCGCTGGGGCGATGGGATGAGGCTCTCCGAGAGGTTAGACGGGCACAGGAACTCGATCCCCTTTCACTCATCATCAGTGCGGCCCTGGGTTGGATTTCTTACTTTGCCCGGCAGTTTGACGAAACCATTGAACGATGCCGCAAGACGCTCGAAATGGATCCTGATTTTGTTCTCGCGCACCTTTGGCTCGGGATGGCTTACGAGCAAAAGGGCGCCTGGGAAGAGGCGATCGCGGCGTTCGAAAGAGCGAGCGCTCTTTCCGGTGGCGGCACGGAAACCTTGGCGGCACTCGGACATGCCCACGCGGTGTCCGGTAATCGTGCACACGCACAAGGAGTGCTGGACCAGCTGCGGGCCGTCGCGAGCCAGAAATACGTGTCGCCCTATCGCCTGTCTGCCATCTACGCGGCTCTTGGAGAAGCAAGGCAAGCCTTTGAATGGCTCGAAAGGGCCTGCGAAGACCAGTCTCACTGGCTTGTTTTCTTAAGGGTGGATCCGGTCTTCGACCCGCTGCGCTCCGATCCTCGTTTCCAACAGCTGCTGCGCCGCGTCCGCTTCCCGCCTTAGGTTCTTCGGCTCGAAGGCGGGACCCGGTTTTCTGTGTCTTGCACCTCGGCCAGCCTCGGCAAATCCCTTCCGACCCGCCTGCGTCATCCCTGCGCTCCGACCGATCTCTCAGGTGTGCTAGGATGCGTTCCATCCGAGGAATGCTGAGGGGGGGTAAATGAATCGCACGGAAGGTGTTTCTCGCCGGCACTTTCTGGCATGCACGTCGTGTTTTGGGGCCGCTTACGCCGTGGCCCACATGCTCCCTTTGCCCGGTCTTGCGAAATCTCTGGCGCAGGACTCCCGCATCTCGTCATCGCCACTGGTCGACAAAGGTTTTGCTTCCGTGCGGAAGATTGGGAACGGTGTTTACGCCACGGTCTCCGACTATTCGAAGGGTACGCAGACCGTGTGCAATGGGGGATTTCTTGTCGGCCGCGACGCTGCCTTTTTGATCGAGGGATATCACAGGTCTGCTGGCGCCGCCTTCCAGATGGACGCTTTGCGAATGGTCAGCTCCCTGCCGGTGCGCGCCGCGCTCGATACCCACTTTCATTTCGACCATACGATGGGGAACGCCTTTTACGGGGCGCATGACATCCCCGTATGGGCTCATTGGAAAGTCGCATCCCACATTGCGGAAAGCTACGGGAGCCTACAGGGAGTCGATCGCGCGACGTTTCTGGCCAGCCTTACGAAGGGCGTGCGCGATGCCCGCACCGACAGCGAACGCCAGCATGCGCAGTCGGATCTGAATGCGACCAGCACCGTCTTTGACTCAACCAATAACACTGTGCTGGCCCTGCCTAACCACCCGCTCGACCCGGCGAAGCTTCCCCTGACCGTTGACCTCGGAGGTCTCACCGCGGTGCTTGAAATCTACCCGGGCCATTCGGGCACGGACGTCATCGCGCGCATTCCTGACCAGAACATCGTGTTCACCGGCGACTTGCTTTTCAACGCCTGGTATCCGGTCACCATTGACGCTTCGATCTCCGCTTGGCGCAAGACGCTGGCCCAATTCGCTTCCTTCGACAACGCTACCCTCTTCGTTCCCGGCCACGGACAGCTCTGCGGCCAGGAAGGAATTGCGCTTTCCCGCGCTGTCTTCGACGATCTGGCTGACCACGCCGAAAGAATGTACAAGGCCGGCGTGCCGGCCGCCGAAGCCAGTGAGCGCTACGCAGTTCCCGAGAAATTCAAAAACCAACCCATCTTTGCCTGGGGTTTCACCGTCGGCCCGACCATCACCAAGCTTTACGAGGAGTGGAAAAGCAGATAGGCGATTCCGCGCCTGTCCGCCTCTAGGATGAATCTCAAAGACCGCTTGGGTGGCGGGTAAGCCCGGAGCGGCCATTCAGCGCTCCGGGCTCCCTGGGCTTATCCCGCGGAGGGCACAGTGACCGTGAAGGGCTGCTCGATGCGGAACTCGAGCAAAGTTTCACTGGGCACTTTTACCTGCTCGCCCCTGGTGAACACTTGGATCGCCGTGCCGGCGCCCGCACCTATGCCCGCGCCGATTGCCGCACCCTTACCGCCCCCGG
>DATFXF010000274.1:0-4170 GCA_035258565.1 Candidatus Acidiferrales bacterium | reverse complement strand
GGAATCTTCTGTCGCTGAAGAGTCTGCCTCAAGTTACATCCGCGCGCAAGGCTATGCCACTGTCCTGGGGTGACCCGCCGCACGGCGGCTTGACGACGTTGCTGGTTCTCAGAGGCGTGGTATTGTCGAAGAAGGAACGGGCTTCCGGCAGGTCTTGATAATACCGCGACTGCGGAGACAAACACACAGTAGAAAATCAAGTGAGCTTGTCCGCCTCTTCTCCTAGCTCTTCGGTAGCCGCGCCGGAATCCCTACCAAGATCTCCACCGCGACCGGCTGGTTTGCACGCAGGGCCGGCTTGAATTTCCAGCGACTAAATGCAGCTACCGCGGCCTGATCCATGTCAGACTGAACTCCTCGGTAGAGTTTCAGTTCTGCCACGGAACCATCGGCTTGAATCACTCCCCGGAGCACGATTAACTTGCCAGCCTTCTCCTCGGGTATGGGAACTCGCTCGAAGTCATATCGCTCAAGAACTTCGGGCGGCACGAGCCCTTGATCGAGTTGCACTACCTCGCCGCGCGGCCGCGGTGCCGACCTGGCAGCAGCTTTCTCGGCAACGCAGTACTGCAGGACCCAGCTCTTCCCCGGCATGGGGAGAAACTTCGTATAGATCTTGCCACCGGACAAAGCTTGGTAGACCCCCAGGCCCCCGCCACCCATAGGGCCAGTGAAAACAATCAGGTTGTTCTTGCGAATCTGCGGAGAAACAAGCACGGGAAGCAGGGAATTGTTCGGTGGAGAGTACGCGAGGCTCCCTGCAAAGCCGCCGTCTGTGCCGCTGCCCCCCGCAATCGTCACCCCGCCTCCCATGCCGGAACCGCCGCCACCCCCGCCGCTGCCGCCCGAGCCAACACCGGTGCTCCCGTCTCCTCCATTTCCGCCTCCACCAGTTCCCCCGCCCTCCACCCCACCAGGGCCGCCGCCAGGTGAACCTGGCTGGCCGCCGGCTGGCGAGATGGCAAAGTCGCCGTAGCGATTACCCGGCGGCAACGCTAGCAAGCGAGCGACTCCCGAAGGGTCCACGCCCACCACAAGCAATCCACTTGGTCCGGACGGGTCACCCGCCTGCTCCCCGCCTGAATTTGCCGTCTGGTTGGACGATCGTGGCGCATGGGCAGACGCCAACAGCGACGAGGACATAGGCACCGGAAGATGGGGCGAATCGACCGTAGGGGTCAGGGCAAGGGGAAAGTCGGGCGGGACAGCGTACACTTTCAGGGCCGGCGCTTCAGGATTGCTTTCTTGCCTGACCGCTGCGTTGTGCGGCATCTCGAGATGTAACTCTAGCCGCGGCTTCGGAACGGCCAATGGGTTGCCCACCAACACAGTGGGCAACTTGGTCTCCTGCATGATCCTGAGATCGGGCGGCGAAGCGGGCTGAATAATCGTTTGCCGTTTATTGTCTGGAAGCGAAGGATTGGAAACGATTGTCAACTTGGGATGAAAAGCCGTACTCCCCCGGGCTGGAAGACGATCTGGGCGATTCCCCTTCCCAGGTTTTCCTCCTGCACCTGGCGGCTGGATTGAGGGAAACGACTTCAAAAGGTTCACGAGCCGCAGATCGTAATAGATGACAGCCTTCTCCATGGCACGATGCTGGAGGCTCTCTTGCGGCGCGAAAAGCAACACCGGCGCACGAAACAGGAGTAATACGACGAGCGTGTGCAGTAGAGCCGAAGAAAACAGGGCGCCGCCTCTGCCCACTGGGCGAGTCCGCATGTCAAACAGGCCGCGCGACAAACGTGCGGGCGGACCTAGAACCTCGATAGGAACACGCCACAAGACAACGGCCAGCGCCTCTCGTGAGCCTGCGTACCGGGGCTCCCACTGAACAAGAAACCCTGGAACGCGACTGTCCGTGTTAACCGGCTTCTTGCTCATGCCTGGTCTTTCTCCTGCCCAAACTCTTCACTTTGAGTAAATGGTGAACTCGAAGGTGATCTGCTTCCACACACCCACCGGCTCGGCGTTTGGGTCAGCAGGCGGGTAGCGCCACCTCCGCACCGCCCCCACCGCCGCAGAGGCCAACAAGGACGGCCCGCTGAGAACTTGGACGTTCTCGACCCTTCCCTTCCTCCCCACCAAGGCCCGCAGCACCACCGTTCCCTGCACTCGGTCCCGAAGGGCGAGAGCGGGATAGGTCGGGAGCTCCCGTTGTTCGGGAAGTTCGCCAGAGAGCGTGATTTGTCCTTCCACTCCCCAGTCCCTTAATCGAACCACCGGACCGCTGCGAAGCTCGACCGTTCGCCGCTGGTTGTCGTGTTCCTGCACGTGAAGCTGCAACGGTTCCAACTCTTTGAGCGGTGTGGTCGCGCTGCCCTCTAGGCCAGCTGTGCCGCGGCTGGAAGTTCCAGCTCCTTGACCCTCGCGATCCTTTGCCGGGCCGGGGCCACGAAGAAAAAGCTTTGGTTTGCTGCGTTTGGCTGTGGCAACTACATCAGGCTGGGCGCTGTCGGTTGACCGGGCTTCGCCGGAAAACATGCTCTTGAAGTCTTTAACGAACCCTCGGATCTGCTCTCGATGGAGGCGAAGTAGGACCACCGAAGCAACTAGGACTACAGAGATAGCCGCAATGGTCCCCAGCTTCGGTTTGCGGCGCAATTGCGAACCCTGGGAAGTAGTCCCGGGGCTCCAATCATCCGTCAGCCAAGGCTCTCGGGGCTCTCCCGCACGATCTGCCCCTACCACCTCATCGCTTATTCTTAGCATGCGTCCGCCCTGTGAGGACGGCGACGCGGGGGGTGCCGGGCCGCCCTCCACGGTACTGGAAAGTTCCCCCTGGGTAGGCTACTCCGCGGGATGCAAGCTTCCATCTGTACAGAGGGCCAGTTTAGGTACAGGTTCTGCGTTCGACCACCTCGACGGACTCCTCGTGGCCGCCGGTTGGACTGCTGGGGTTGCCCTTTAGGACAGGGGCCCTTCCTGACCCAAAACCATGCTTGTGACCAGCAGTATCCTCCGGGCTATTAGTCCATCCTTGTCTTACTACAGCGGCGGAGGCTGAAGGCGAGTTCTAGACTTGCGCAGGAGGCCCTCGCCTGGCCTGGATAAAGGTTTTATGAACGAAGAGGAAAAAGAACAGTCAGAACCTAGCGAGCGACCAACGGCGGGCCAAGAACTACAGGCAGAGCTGGCGCCGCTATTGGATGAGATTGTCAGCAAATCCCTCGAGGAAGAACGCGCGCTACGCCATCAGGTCGTTGCCGACCTCCGAGAAGCGCGTCTAAAGTGCAATTCTGGTAAGCAGGCGAAGCCGTGGTGGCAGCGAAAGGCAACCGGCCGGTTCCCAGATTCGTGGCTGCCTCCAGATTGGACATCGCGAGCTCAAGCTGCTCCGCCTCGTAAGCAGCCGACCAAGCATGCCCCCGCGGCCGCCGAGCACCTTCCTCCCTCGGGCACAGCACCTGCTCTGATTTCGCGTCTCCTGGCGCGAAAAGGGTTGAGGGTGGCCGTTGTCAGTCCAGAGCAGGCAAGCAGAGACGAACTGCGCGCCTGCTTGGACGAGACGGGCTGGGTGAATTCGGTCGAAGAGTGGCCCGGGCCGAATGAGAACCAACTGCACGCCGACCAAGACGTCTCCGATGTCATCCTATTGGATCTCCTACCGGATCTTGAAACTGCGCTTCGGTTCGCCGCTCAGCTCCATAAACTTCGTCCCGGAGCCTGCGTCATTGCATGCTTTCAAAACCAACCGGACTCCGAAATGGTTTTACAAACCATGCGCGCTGGCGTACAGGAAATTATCCACAAGCCACTTGATCCTGGCGTGTTGAAGGGTGTCTTAGCGCGCGTAATTCAGAAGTGGGGGGAACTGGTAGAAAACCGGCCAAAGAAGACGAAAAAACTGATGCTTGTCATGGGATCGAAGGGTGGTGTGGGAACCAGCACAGTGGCCGTTAACCTAGGCGTGCAATTGGCACAGATAACCAGGAAGCGCGTTGGCCTTCTTGATTTTGCCCATCCCTGGGGCCAGGTCGCATTGCTACTCGATTTGCAGCCCCGTTTTACGATTCTTGATGCGATCGAGAATCAGGAGCGGCTCGATACCCAGTTATTCAGCGAGCTGCTGACTCGTCACCAGAGTGGGCTAGATGTCTTGGCCGGCATCTCCTCAGTGCAAAAGGGGCGGCAAATCTCTAGGCAGGCTCTAGGCAGAGTTTTGAATGA
>DATFXF010000273.1:0-2850 GCA_035258565.1 Candidatus Acidiferrales bacterium | reverse complement strand
CGCGAATTCCGCCGTGTTGTTCGCGGTGACCACGGTGATCTCTTGGGCGTCCAATATGTCGTTCAGTTGATTGACCGCGTTGTCGTTCGTATGGCCGTCCTGTCCTTCCTGGACTTGGTTAGAGTTGTGGCCTGCCCATTGCGAGCTCCACACCCCACTCGTCTGCGATACCAGTGGCGCCGTGGTGATGAACAGGCTCGGGTCAAGCGTGGCCATGCCGCCTACCCAAGGGTTGTCGAAGTGCTTCGACGTATTCACCACTGCCTGGATCTTGGCGGTGTCGGTCTGAATCACGGCGGCGCCTGCCTGGACCGTGACCTCCGTCCCAACCGCGCCCACTTCGAACGTCGGGTTGATACGACGGATCTGGCTGGTCTCGAGAATGATCTGGTCCGCCACCCAGGTCTTGAAGCCAGGCGCCCGTGCGGTCAGCCGGTAAGTGCCCCGCTGGAGATCCGGGATCTCGAAATCGCCCGATTCGTTGGTCAGCACCTGGCGTTTGGCGTTGGTTTCCAAGTGAAGCAGTTCGATATTTGTGTTAGTCACGACCGCGCCCGTGGGATCGGTAGCGGTGCCCCGTATGGTCGAAAGGGTGAGTTGGCCGAACAGAGGACTACAGAAGGCCAGAACTGCCGCCCCTCTCTGGAATAGAGTTCGGACGTGAGGCATAGAACCTCCCTTCCTGGTTGGCGGCTAGTATACACGATCGGGCAAGCGGCGGCGGTATGAGAACGGCCTGCTTTTGATCGGATTATCATACGAGAGCCATGCTCAGACGTTTGCTCCTCATGACTGCGCTGCCGTTAATCGCGCAGTGCCAGCAGACCGCCATTAAGCCAACCACAACCATCCGGCTTTTCGATGGCAAAACGCTCGACAATTTTGACCTCTGGCAACAGGACAATCACGAGAGCGATCCCGATAAGGTCTTCTCGGTGGTGGATCAGGTCGATGGCGCGCCCGCAATCCGCATCAGTGGTCAGCACTGGGGAGGGCTCATCACCAAGTCGGCCTACCGCGACTATAAACTCGTCGTCGAGTTTCGCTGGGGCCTGCTGACTTGGGGGCAGCGCAAAGATCGCGCCCGCGACAGCGGCATCCTGCTTCACTGCCAGGGCCGCCCGGGCAGCTCACAGAAGGACTTCAACGGCCCGTGGATGCGGTCCGTCGAGTTTCAAATGATCGACGGCGGTGTAGGCGACATTATTCTCGTCGGGGGCTACGCAGACAACGGTGAACTGCTCCGTCCCGTGCTGAAGGCGAAAATCCGCAAGGACCGCGATGGTGAAACGGTTTTCGACCCCCAGGGACAACCCAACGTATACTCCACCGGGCGCATCAACTGGTGGGGCCGCAGCGAAGACTGGGTGGACAAGCTGGGTTTCCGCGGGCCGTCGGACGTTGAACATCCGGGAGGCGAATGGAATCATCTGGAAGCCATTGTTCAGAACGGGAATCTGCAATATTTCGTGAACGGCAGGTTGGTGAACGAAGGTTTTGAGGGTTCCCTGACCGAGGGCAAACTCCTGCTTCAGTCCGAAGGCGCAGAAGTCTTCTTCCGCCGCGTCGATCTCCTGCCGCTGCCATAGGACACTGTTTTCTCGGATGACCGCTCGATTATGAAACCGCGGCAGGAGGTGGGCCACCTGTCTACCGCGCTGCCGCATTCTGCGGACCCGTTTTCTCGGCCTGCAGGAATGCCAGTAAGTCCGTGAGCTCTGTCCTGGTCAACGATTCATCAAAGCCATCCGGCATCAGCGACACATTGGAGCGCTGCATTGACTTGATCTGGCTGCGGGGTATACGCACTTCACCGTGCGGGCCCGTTACCAGAACCACCGCATCGCGCGATTGCGAACGAATCACGCCCGACAGCCGGTCATTCCCGACGTCTACCAGGTAGATCTCGTAGCCAGGAACGAAACTGGCGCTCGGGAAGACCACGGCTTCCAGCAGATCGTGGCCCGAGCGGATTGCGCCCACGCCCGTCAGGTCAGGACCCACATGCCCGCCTTCGGCGCCGATGGTATGGCAGCTCGAGCACGCCACTTTCTCTCCGAAAAAGATTCGACGGCCTCGCCCTACGTCGCCACCCGCGGTGAGAAGCGGCTCCAGTTTCCGCAGCCGGTCGATGCGCGCGCGCTGCGCATCCCGTAGGTGCTGGAAGAGCGGCTCCGAGTCCTGCCGCACCTTTTCCGGGTATCCCATGAGCAGCCGCTTCAGTCGATCCTCTCCCAGAGTGGTAAGCGCCGCCGGCGACTTGCGCAGCACCGTCACCACGGCTTCTCCAACGGCCTCATCGCGCGACGTCCCAAAACATTCCAGCACCGTCGAGAGCGTCAGCGGATCGGCTGGACCCAGGTGTGTGCGCGCGATTTGCAGCAGTTCGTCGCGGTCCGGAGCCGAGCGCCCGATCACACGCGCGGCCGTCTGCCGCAGCACTGCGTCTGAGTTCGGCGTCAGGCGCGAGAGGAGAAAAGCGAACTGATCGCGTGCCAGCCGCGGATTGCCCATCACGAGCACGCCGAGTGCCGACGCGCGCAACTGGTCGGGTGCAGCGGCGTCGCGGCTGAGGGCCTGTAACTGATCGTCGAACCCGGTAAGCGCACGCGCGCGGATCAACTCAACCGTTCGCATCTGGACCGCAGGACTCGGCCTGCGGAGCAGCCCCGCTAGCGGTTCCTTCCACGCATCCGGGAATTGCTTCGCCGTGCTCGCGTCAATCGTGTCGAGCAGGAACAGCATCTGCGACTCCCCAAGCCGCGCATCCCTCAGCAGCCGCTCCACCAGTTCCTGCGCGCCGGTATTCCCGCTGAATGCTATGAGCGTATTACGCAGGGCCTCCTGTTC
>DATFXF010000272.1:0-3539 GCA_035258565.1 Candidatus Acidiferrales bacterium | reverse complement strand
CGTCATGAAAAGCGGCCTCATCAAAAATGAATTCCAGGCGACGCGGAAGAAACTCGACGATCCCAAGGCTCTCGCCGTAATGGGCGCAAAAGAAGCCGCGACTTCGCTCTTCGGTCCCGCAGGCTGGGGGATCAAGATCATGGAGGAGCTTACCGTCGACCGTTCCGCTTCCGCCCGTGCCACTTCCGCCATCCTGCTCGGCCCCGATGCCACGCTTGACACACTTCGCCAATTACAGGATGCTCTCAACGACAAAAATTGGATCGTTCGTGCGGCTGCCGCTCAAGCTCTTGGCTCCAGTCGTCATCGCGAGCAGATTCCATTTCTGCAGCCCTTACTGGGGGACTCGAAGCCCGCAGTGCGCTGCATGGCGGCTGCTGCCATTGTCCGTTTGTCTGCAGGGCCCACTGGGACCACCGCGTCCCAAGACACTCCCGACACCGCGGAAGTTCACCCTGCGTTCGATCCGGGGCCCCGGAAGTCTTTTAAATGAAGGAGACCCAATGAAATCTCGGTGGTTGCTTAGTGCCGTTGCAATGCTGTTGCTGACTCCCTCGTACCTTGCTGCCCAACAGAACAACGTATCCCCACGTTCGATTGAGCGCATTCAGAAAGAAGTACGCCATGAACTCGTGATGCTTCCCTATCTCGACGTCTTCGACAATCTCGGTTTCAAAGTTGACGGGTCGACCGTCACCCTGCTCGGCCAGGTCACTCGGCCCACCCTGAAAAGCGACGCGGAAAACGTGGTGAAGAAAATTGAAGGCGTCGAGAAGGTCGACAATCAGATCGAAGTTCTGCCACCGTCACCCATGGACGATCAGCTTCGTCGCCGTCTGTATCGGGCGATTTATGGATATCCCAACCTCCAGAAATACGCGCTCGGCGTGCAACAACCGATCCGTATTATCGTCAAGAATGGCAACGTGACACTCGAAGGCGTAGTCGACAACGAGGGCGACAAGAACGTCGCGGGCATCCGTGCCAAGGGCGTTTCCGGAATATTCACCGTCACCAACAACCTGCAGGTTGCAAAATCCTAGGGTTTGAGGGACTTCTCGCCTCTCCGTTTTTCGGAGCCTCCGGTTGGTTCGGAGGCTCTGAACCTTTTCCGGACTCACTTGCCGCGCCCTTCGTGGTTGGCCATGCATTGAACAATTACCGTGATTCTTCTGTTTGAGGGTTTCTTCCGGGCTGACCTTCTTGCGAAGCTGTTCATCCGCGTGGCCGCCAATCTGTGTCCCCTGGCCCGGCAGAATGCCATTGCCCGGCATCAATCTTCGTGCCGCGTTCGCGTGCTCCGGAGGACATTGTGTACTCACGCCGCCGGATTGTGCTCGAGAGTCTCTAACCCCAGATGGCTGTCGCAGGCGGGCCCTACATCTTCTGGTGCGTAAGCCCGTAAGCCTTTCTAGCCCCATGGTTCCAATCCACTACGCGCTGGTGCGCATCAGTCCCGTACACCCCGGTCTCAAGCCTGTCCACGACCGCCTGCAATCCATCCGGACCGGGAAATTCCAGCATCCACAAGCTCCACCCCTACATCGGCATATTGCGGTTGGCCCTTCAGCCGGCCCCGGCCTACAAAACTTCACAAATCTCCAGTAGTCCTGCGCTTCGTCCCGTGTTCTACTTGTTACCAGGCGGATGCGCGTAAGTCATGCGACTTGTGAGCTTTAGCGGTTTCACACGAAAGGTGCGAGAATAGGTGAAACTGCCCCCCGGCACGCCGCCCGGAGTGTTTGCACGCGCAACCCGAACTCCCCGGCTTCGTGTCTAAAGGGTGAACGCCCAACGATGTCGATTACACCCACAACTCCTCGGGATTCCAGCCCGCCTCATGCTCAGGAGACTCCGGGCCTTTACGACGCGCGACATTGGGAAACCGCGTATCGTCACTTTGACGAAGATGCCGTTCCGGCTCTGCTGCTTCACTTGCAGGACGACCTCACGCGCTCGCGGCGCCGTGAAGCCGCGTGGCTTTCGATCACCGTTCACCTGCTGGTCATCATTCTGTTTGTCAACCAGCCTCGCATCGAAAACTTCTATCGCCGACGCTTCCTACATCAACAGCCCTACACGCGCGTCTCCATGCAGGATCTGCTCAAGCAGCGCGATCTCACATATCTGGAGCTGCCGCCCGATATCCAGAAGCTGACCGAGCGGCCTAAGACGAATGTGATGTCTGATAAGGACCGGATCGCCACCACCAAAACGCCGCAGGTCGATCCGAAGGAATTGAGAAAGCTCTTCGCCAGTAGCCATCCCGGCGTTCCTAAAGGCATGCAAGGCCGAGGCCAGGACAGCAATTCCGTGCAGCCCGCGCCGGCCCCGGCTCCTGCGCAACCGGGACAGCCGGCCGCTCCTCAACAACAGCAGCCTCCCCAGCAACAGAACCTGCAGCAGGGTCAGATCGCCCAGTTGCAACTTCCGCGGAATCCGACCGAGCAGCCTGCCGTGAAGTTCGGCGGGAACATGTCGGCCGGATCGGCCATCGAGCAGGCCACGCGTGCCGCCGCCCAAAACCGCGGAGGCTACGGCGGTGAAGGCGGGGACTTCGGCCTCTCGCAGGGGAAGTCGGGCGGGGTTATGGGTCCGCTCGAAGTTCTGACCGACACCATGGGCGTCGACTTCGGCCCTTATTTGAATCGGGTTCTTTATGACGTCCGGCAGCGGTGGTATCAGCTGATTCCAGAATCAGCCAGCTTCAAGCGAGGCTGGGTCACGATCGATTTCTACATCATGAAAGACGGTTCGGTGCAGGGCCTCAAGATCGTCGACTCTTCCAACGACGTCACGCTGCAGCGCCCCGCCCAGGGAAGCATCCAGTTTTCCTCGCCTTTCCAGGCTCTACCGAAAGAATTCCCCGGCCAATATCTGGGCCTGCGCTTCCGCTTCTTTTACAACCTGAATCCAGACGGCAGCGAGATCAAGTAGCCCCGAACCGTAGCTCTACCACACCCGGCACCGGTTCGCGGGCGCCATCGGTGTCCCCGTCCTACAACGGAACGCTTCCTGAAACTCCGGCATATTCGTCACCACCCCGCTCGCTCGATACTTATCCGGGGAATGCGGATCGACTGTCGCCCGCCACCGCTTCGCTTCATTGCGAGTATTGCTGCACCAATACTGTCCGTAGCCCACAAAGAACCGCTGCGCCGGCGTGAGCCCGTCCATCGGCTCCAGCTTTTGCCCCTTGGTATTTTCCTTCCACGCGTTGTAGGCCAGCAGCAGCCCGCCAAGGTCCGCCACATCCTCGCCGAGCGTGAGCTTGCTGTTGATGCGGATGTCGTCGATGATCACGTACTGTGCATACTGATCCGAGATGCACTTGGCGCGCTCCTCGAACTGCTTACCGTCAGCGGCCGTCCACCAGTTGCGCAAATTTCCCTGCGCGTCAAATTGCCGACCTTCATCGTCAAAGCCATGCGTTAACTCGTGCCCGATCGTTCCGCCAGTGTCGCCGTAATTCGACGCCGCATCCGCCGTGACATCGAACAAAGGCGGCTGCAAAATCCCCGCGGGGAAATTGATCTCGT
>DATFXF010000271.1:0-2755 GCA_035258565.1 Candidatus Acidiferrales bacterium | reverse complement strand
GAATCGCATCCTTGGCCTAGCGCTAGCAACGGCACTTCTTCGGGCGGAACATTGCGAGCGTTGACCTGATCTTGCCTGGACTTGGAAATATCCCAGTTCTGGCAGAAGAAGCAGCCCATGTTGCAACCGGCCGTGCCCATGCTGAAGACAGAGCTGCCCGGCAAAAAATGGTTCAGCGGCTTTTTCTCGATGGGATCGATTTGTAACGCGGCAGGCGCCCCGTAGCCCAGGCTGTAGAGCCTTCCCTCGTGATTGCTGCGGATGAAGCAGAAGCCGGCCTGCCCTCGCCCGATGTGGCAGTGCCGCGGACAGAGATAACAGTGGACCTTGCCGTTCGCTTCCGCTTCCCACCATTGCGCCTCATGCAGCTCCGGCGCGACCTGGAGGATGTTTAGTTCAGCCATAAATCCTCCTGCTATCGAGTATACCGCCGATGAGAGCGCGAAGAACGCCACCCGCGTTGCTGCACTCGAAGGCGACCCGGATGAAGCCTGTCAACGATTTCTGGACTCCACTCAAATCGAAGGAAAAACAGCCCTCGCCATGCCCTCGCGAGCTTGGCGGAGGCCGAGACCACGCTGCCAGCTTCAAAAACCAAGGCTTACAATCTCCCGAGCGACCCTGTGTAGAATCCTCCCATGTCGGAGCTTCACCTCAGCCAGCGAGGCTTCGGTCTTGCCTGGCTGCTACTCTGCGTTGTTTTTGCGCTTCACATCTGGGATGAGGCGGCTCACGATTTCGTCGGCTACTTCAATGCCACCGTATTGACCCTGTACGGCCATTTCTCATGGTTTCCCAGAATCGATATGACCTTTCGCGAATGGCTTACCGGCCTGCTGATTGCCCTTATGGTTTGCCTTGCGCTCGCTCCCTTTGCCTTCGGCAACTCAGGATGGCTGCGCCCCCTCGCCTATCTCTTTGCTGGTATTCAGTTCGCGAATGGCGGAGGCCATATCCTAACCACGTTACACGGGGGCACGGTGCCTTCCGTACGTTTCGAGGGAGCGGGGCCGGGCTTTTACACCGCGCCGCTGCTCCTGCTCTCTTCCGCCTATCTGTTCTGGCGCCTGCGCAGGAGCAAGCCGCTAGTGTGACTGAGCCCGCCGGCGCTCTGCGGCCCAGTCTGCAAAAGCCTGCATCTGGTGGCGGTATTTCCAAAGGATCTTGAGGAATTGCCCCGCGCTCGCCTCCCCTGCTTGCGCTCCCAAGAACGTTTCGAGCCGCCAGCGAAGGTAGGGACTGTCCCAGGGATGAAAGCGGAAGCCTCGCGCGGCGATCCAGTAGTAGCTCAGTGCATTCCACATGAAGGGTGGCGCGTCAAAGGCCTCACTGACGTCCAGGCGTTAAGTTTAGCTTAGCGGGGCGGAAATATGCTCGTGCACCAAAATCCAGCGCGCGCCGCGCTTTTCCCAAATGCCCGTGTAGCGCAGCTCATAATCCGCGGTCTTGCCGTCTTTGCCTGTAGTAGTCAAGTGCATCGGCACGGTCATCCAGGTAACCATTCCCCGCTTGGTGACCTTTAGGTCCCTGCCTGCCGTCAACTTCGCCGCGGAAAGATTGTCGAAGAACTGCTTTTGCACGCCGGCCCGATACTCTTTCCAATTGTGATAGGAAAAAGGCGCTACGTCATAGAACACAACGCCGTCTTCTTGCGAATAGAACTTCGCCGCGTTGTCGGGATTGCCGGAGCTCCAGGCCGCGCAATAGTCGTCGATCAGTTTCCGGAACGTCGCTTCCTCCGTGGCCTTCTGCTGCGCACGCGCGCCTACGAAGGTGATCGAACCGCCAAACAGCGCGAGCACCACGTACAGCAGCCATTTCCAGCGATAGAAAGGAAACAAGGACGTACGAGACGTATCCGAACCCATGTTCAGAAACTCCTCGAAATCAGCATAAGACCTGCCCCGATCGGTAAAAAGCGCCCCTTACGCTAGCCGCAACGCATTGGATTTGCAAGCGATATCAAAAAAAAGGCGACTGCGGGTCGGGTCGCAAAGGGCAAGCTGAAAAGGGGCAGCCGTACACCGGGGTGCAGCCGTCATTCGCCGGTAACCGCACCCTATCTGCCGAAAGCCTAGTGTGCGCACACATGAGCCCCCCTACTCTGGGCCTGCCCGCAAGGAACAGCGGGAGTGGAGGCAGTAATGGTTGCGGTTCTAGAAGGCAGTGCGGGTCGGAAGCAAACGGCGGGGCGGGTGCTGCTGGCGATCGGAGGAATGGCGCTATTTGTCCAATTGTGGACGCTGTGGCTGGAGGCCGGCCTGGCGTTGGGCCATGGAGCTGCCGAGACGCTTGGATGGCTCGGCGCGCTCGGTTTGGCTATGTTGCAAGTCGTCGATTTCTTGGCCTGGAACCCCAACGGGATTTTGCTGAGTGCCGCGCGGGTGCTGCTATTATGCTGGCCGATGGCGGTGATGTTGACTGGGGCAGCGCTCTCGCGAAAAGGGCGCTGAAGGCGGATGTTCAGAACGTCCAGAGCAACCCGTTGATGGGTGATTCCGAGGAAAGCGGATGGATAACGACGAGAAAAATTGGGGCAAGCCGCCGGCCTGGAGGGGCGAGGACGATACTCGCCGCCGCGTGAGGAACGACATCCACGACCGTTTGGAAGCAAGAATACGCAGACGGTCCTGCGCAGCAGGCAGCCCTCTAGGCAGTTTGGTACCCGGCGCCATCATTTTGGCAGTGGGCGTCATTTTCCTGCTGGACAGCCTGGGCTATGTTCGGGCGCGTCAGTTCCTGCAGTTCTGGCCGA
>DATFXF010000270.1:0-4004 GCA_035258565.1 Candidatus Acidiferrales bacterium | reverse complement strand
CTTGAGCACCTGTGCATCACGAACGAAGCCTACTTGATACCGATTGCCGCCGCGCTTGAAGAGAAAGCGGATTCCCCGGTCGAGCAGATTACTCCCGGGTGGTTCGGGCGCTGGTTTATCCGCACCTTTGTCGAGCCTTCGCCAAACGGTAGGCGTGTTTCGGCTCCGACTAAGATCAGGCCCGGGGCGAGGGTGGACCTCTCGGTTATCGGTCGATTTCTCTCCGGCAACAAGTCGTGCCGCGAACTCATCGTTCGAACCCGCAGCAAGGACGTAAACCGCATTCGGTTTTGGAATCCATTCGTCCCGGGAATTCGATTCACCGTTGGGACTGGGCTGGAAATCATTGCCAGCCACGAGCGCCGCCATCTGTTGCAGGCGGAACGCGTCCGCGACTCGGCGAACTTTCCGCGTGGCTGAGTCCGCAAACAGGACTCAGGGACCGGGCCGGTCCATCAGTGCTCCGAGGCCCTTGCGCCTTCTATTAGCCTTGACTTCCGAACGTGCCGCGATTATACAGGCTGAATTCGTCCCCGGCAGGACCGGTGTTCCATACCTTAATTTTGGGACCCCCATGACGCCGCTGGTTCTAGCCTTGCTGTTGTTTATGCTGCCCCATCCGCCCAGGGGACAAGGCGTTGGTTGGGTTACCCTGCTGGAGGGCTCGCTACAGGTCATCCGAGGAACAAACGTGTTTCAAGGTGTGGAAGGGATGAACGTCAAACCGGGCGATATCATCGAGAGCTCGGAAGGAGCATTCGTGCAAATGGAATTTGTGGGCGGTGCTGTGGTGGCCCTTGGTCCTTCCAGCCGTTTGTATATACTCCCGCAGGCTGCTGGCAGCGAGCGCACAGTGGCGATGGACATGGTGGTCCTCAACGGGTGGCTGAAACACGAAGCCGCCGCCGACAAAGGATCCTATCGGTATCGAACTCCCGAGCTTGCCGTCACCACGAATGCGGGCACGATCGTTTTTCGAAGCGGCCCAAATGCCTGCGATATTTTTGTGGAATCCGGCTCTGCATCGATTGCCGAAGTGAGTCCAAACGGAAACTCAGGGCCGACCGTGCCCGCGAAGGTGGGCCAGTTTTTTTCACGTTTGAAGGGGGCCGGTGTCACGAACCTCGAGCGCCCCAGTAGTTCGTTTCTGGACTCCATGCCAAAGCAGTTCCGGGACACGCTTCCGCCGCGCCAGGCTCGGCTTCCGGAAAAGGCCGTGGAGCCCAAGGCAGAACATCCCGTCTCCTACGCGGAAATCGAGCATTGGCTAATGGCTCCGTCCGCCTGGCGACGGGGCTTGGCGGAGAGGTTCGCGCCGCGCTTGGCCGACCCTGGCTTCCGAAAACAGATTGAACTGCATGAGCGCGATCTGCCCGATTGGGGTCCGGTTTTGCATCCGAAAACGCCTTCCGAATCTCCGCAAGTGAGGAACTAACTCATGAGACTGCTGTTGAAATTCAACCTGGTTCTGTTGCTGGTCTTCGCCGTGGGACTGGTTACGACCGGACTCATATGCCGGCGGCTGCTGCGGCAGAATGCCCAGGCCGAAATCATGGAAAACGCCCGAATCATGATGGAGGCTGCCATCGCGGTGCGCACCTACACCGCCACGCAAATCAAGCCCCTGCTCGAGACACAAATGAAGTATTCGTTCCTTCCACAGTCGGTTCCTGCGTATTCGGCGAACGCCTACTTCAGCCAGTTGCAGAAAGCATTTCCCGCTTATGCCTATAAGGAAGCCACGCTGAACCCTACCAATCCCGTGAACCGCGCGACCGACTGGGAAGCCGACCTCATCCAGGAATTCCGGAAAGTACATGAAAAAACGGAAATTATCGGCGAAAGAGACACGCCGAATGGCCGGACGCTCTACATGGCGCGACCCCTTAAAGTCTCAAGCGCGGCTTGTCTGACTTGTCATGACACCGTGGAAGGTGCGCCGCGGACGATGGTTGAACGGTATGGAGACGCCAACGGTTTTGGCTGGAAGCTGAACGACATCGTAACGGCGCAGATTGTCTCGGTGCCGATGCAACTGGCGGTGCAGCGAGCCAATGGAGTTTTCTGGACCTTTATGATTTCCCTCGCGGTGGTTTTCCTTCTGGGTATTGTCGCCATCAACCTGCTTCTGATATTTCTCGTGATCCGCCCTGTGAACCAGCTTTCCAACATGGCCAGCAGCGTGAGCCTGGGCAATTCCGACATCACGGAATTTCCGGTGATGGGTCAGGATGAGATTGCGGAGCTATCGCTTTCTTTCAACCGAATGGGAAGAAGCCTTGCGGAGGCGATGAAATTGCTAAGGGCATGACCCTTCGCCGGCTGGTGCGCATTACCGCCAGGTTAGGATTGCGGATAACCAGCATCGCGCAGAAACTGCGCCCGCTCGGTCTCCTTTAGGTGGCCGGCCAGGATCATATAAAGACCTCGCAAGCTGTCTGCGCGCCGCGCGGCGCGTTCAGCCAAAATTCGCGAGATCGGACCGACGTAGCGTGCTGCCAATTCGGCCGCTTTGTCGATCTCGGCTGGATTAAGCTCCGAACCATCTCTTGGAACCGAAGTATCCGTTGGTTCGCCGGCTCCCGCCGCAGCCCCTTTCACCGTCTGGCCTCCCGGCGGAGGAGGGGTGCATAGGAATTGCTTTTTTTTGGCAAGGAACGCCTCGCGGTCGTGCGGCGAAGAAATCGTCGAAGCGATCTGCGCGAGCAGCTCCTCCCGACTTCTCGCTTTGGCCGCTGCCTTCTCAACGATGAAACGCGCTATCGGGCCAAGGGAAATTGCCAGGTGCCTTTCAATCGTTCGAAGATCCAGGCCGTCTTTGGTGTCGGTGCCGATTTCGACCTGAGAACTCGAGGGAGGGACGCCCGAGAGAAGGGGCCGCGGTTCGGCAAGGGGAGCCGACGGCGACGAGTCTGGCTTGATGTTGGCGGCTAGGGGAGAGACTGCAGCGGCCTCTTCGCCTTGCTCACCGGAAGCAGGGGCGTCGGGCGGAGAGGTGCCACCCATCAACACATAGTCACGCGCGGCGTCGGTAGGGGAGGGGAACCAAGTTATCTCCGACACCTGCGCTGGAATCTTGCGTTCCGAGCCAGGATCTGTCGGCGGGCGTCTCCGCGCGGCGATTTCCTCAAAGAGAGCCCTGATCTTGGGGTCTTCCGACGAGAAAAGCCGTGACTCGATAGCGTCTTTCAGGAGAAGTGCGGCGTCTGTAAGCTTGCCGTCGTTCAGAAGGGAGTGCGCGGAATGAATCATTTCGGCCTGTTGCTGTCTCTTCTGTTCGCGGAACTCCAGTTCCTTTTCCGCCTGATGAAGTACCGCTGCCAGCCTGGAATCCTCTCCGAGAGCGGTGATGGACTGCCGCGCGAGATCGATCGCGTCCGTCAGTTGATGGCGCGTAAGCATCCGCTCGACTTCACGAACGCGCTGTTTGAGCAATTGCTGCTTTCCTTTTTCGGTCTGTTCGTTCTTTGCTCGTTCAGCGAGATTGATAATCTCGGCGTTGGCTGGAAACTCCGACAGTGCGGTTTCCGCAGACTGGATGGCGTCTGCTAAACGCCCCTCTTTCAGCATCTCCTGAATCTCACCGATTAGTTGCTCCAGACGGAGTCGCTGCTGGAGCTGGGTCCGTTCGGTGAGTGCGGTAATCAGCAGATCGGTGACGTCACTGTCCCACGGGAATTCGCTTTGCAACTCTTTGCCCAGCGCTACGGTCTCGTCATAACTTCTCTGGCTCAGCAAGGTGCGCAGCTGATTTTTTCCGTCGGTGACGCGTTCCTCCCGCTGTCGCACATCCCGACCGTAAATAGCTTGCGATTGAAGGCTGTTCGCCGTGGGATCTGAGGGAAATTGCTCGAAGAAGGCTTTGAGCGCCTGCAAGGCCTCGGCAAACTGCCCGGCGCTGAGCAGGTTGCGGATGCCGACAAGAAGGGCTTGGCGGCGCTGCTCAGCCTGATCCTGACGAGCGACTTCGAGGAATTTGAGAATCTCGGGATCGTCTGGAAACT
>DATFXF010000269.1:0-2338 GCA_035258565.1 Candidatus Acidiferrales bacterium | reverse complement strand
GAGACAGTGGGCGTTTGTGATAGCTTTTTCGACCTCGGAGGGTATTCGCTGCTCGCGGTTCGGCTGTTAGCGGCCATTGAGAAGACGTTCGGCAAGCGCCTTCCCGTGACTACAATTCTCGAGGGCGACACGATTGAGCACCTGGCCCAGGTGATCGATGGTGTCGTTGCTCCCTCCGCCTGGCTTTCGCTCGTGCCGCTCCAGTCGGGAGGATCCCGCCCGCCGTTCTTCTGCGTCCACCCCATCGATGGCGACGCTTTTTTGTACTTTGCGCTGGCCAACCACCTCGGTCCTGACCAGCCGTTCTACGTACTCCGCGCCCGTGGCCTTGACGGCTTGAGCGAGCCTCACCCCTCCCTAGAGTCTGCCGCTTCGGACTACATCCGAGAGATCAAGCAGATCCAGCCGCGAGGGCCCTACCACCTGGGGGGCTATTCCCTGGGCGCAACTATTGCCTTCGAGATGGCCCAACAGCTCCAGGCCCGTGGCGACGAGGTCGGTCTCTTGGCATCATTTGACTCCACACCGACAAGAACGGACTACTACAGATGGAGCTTCAAATCGAACGTCAGGTGGGTCCCTACTTTTCCGGGCCGAGTTGCGCGGTTTCTGCGCAAGTCCCAAGAAGATAAGGTCGTCGCCCTACAGCGGGCATGGCACATGCTTTTCCGGACCAGGCAGGGGCGTGTTGCGCGTTCCTTGGCAGAGCACCTCTGTGGTGGTCCAAAACTGGTCCCTCCGCACTATGAGCGTTTGATTGCTGCTCTTTACCGGGGTAGAGCCGACTACGTGCCGCAGGAATACCCGGGCAGACTGACCCTTTTTCGGGCTGCGCAACAGCCTTCGGCCTGTTCCCTCGATCCTTTGATGGACTGGGGGCGTCTCGCCCGCGGGGGCGTCGATGCGCAGACCGTCCGTGGCCATCACGAGAGCATCCTCCAGGAACCAAACGTACGTGAACTGGCGCGGGCGCTAACAACGGCTCTGGCGCACAGCCGTGCGGACATGACTCCCCCGCAGTATCCTCCGCGAGAAACATCAAATCTGCGCACCGGAAGCCGCGATGCGCCGCGGGCAGGGTGAAGGCCTCGAAACCCCCGTGTCTCTGCTCCGCCCGCTTCTTCCCCGCTGGGCTCTGGTTGCCGATATGGATCCGCGGTTTGCGAACCCTGAAGCGTTGCCGTGGCAGGAGCGTGCGATCGTTGCAGCGGCAGTCGAGAGCCGTCGTCGCGAGTTCGCGGCCGGACGGATGCTTGCGCGCCGCCTGCTTCAATCACTGGGCTTTGAGGGACCGCTCAACAGGACGCGGGACGGAACACCAGCATGGCCCCCTGGCATTGTTGGCTCCATCAGCCATTGCGCCACCCTTGCCGCCGCTGCGGTTTGCCGATCAGGCAACTGCGCCGGCCTTGGCATTGACGTTGACATACGCCAACCACTCTCATCGGAAATTGCAATGCGGATCCTCACATCCGACGAAGCATACTGGACCGCCTCATGCGAAGCGAACGCCGATGCAGGAATTCTCGTGTTCTGCGCGAAGGAAGCGTTCTACAAAGCAATCTATCCGTTGACGCGCCAGGTTATCGAGTTCAACTCCGTGAATATCACGCCGGCGGGAAAAGGGTTCTCGGCGGAGCTGCTCATCAACGTGGGTCCCTTCCGCCGAGGCGACGTGCTGCCTGGCAGATGGAACACTTCGCAGTCCCACGTCGCGGCGGCTGTCGCGATTGACCGGGCCATGCTCGCCGAATTTTAGTCGCCCGTTTAGAAGCCCATTTGAGCGCGGGCGTGACGGTGAGGGTCGGCATAGGTCCAGCAGGATGAAGCGTAGCAGACTGCTCGGCCAAGCGACGACGAGGCGGAGGTTGCGGCCGACAGCGGTGAGGATGACGTTGGCGGCGTCGCCCTCGCTGGGGGCGCGGGATCCGAATCCTCCCGGTTTTTCGCTCCCTGTAGCCGCCAAACATTTCGTATGCGGGAAGCGCGTTGGTAGGTCAGGCCGGAGAGGTCAGGTCGTGGATGGACTATCACCGGGAGAGCGCTTTCCTGCGTCCACTTCCTAAGTGGCACGCCGGCTTAAGCATGGGGCAGCAGATTTAGTGATTGGAGCGCTAAATGGTGCCCCAACTGTGATATGCTTTTTTCATGTTAGTTAGACGCTGGAAACAAATCCGGAAAACACCGAGGTCGGCCCTTTCGACCAAGTGCTTCTGGCAATCCAAGGGGCAGGCCGCGTGGTTCGCTGAATAAGCGAACGCAGACGCTACTTGAGGCAGCCGAGGCCGGTGGCGAAATGCCATTGGATTTTCTTTTACGTCTGATGCGTGACCCGCAT
>DATFXF010000268.1:0-3846 GCA_035258565.1 Candidatus Acidiferrales bacterium | reverse complement strand
ATCAGCTGGCGGCCCGACGAGCGCTCCTTTTTCTACAACCGCCTCCAAAAGCTCGGAGCGGATGCGCCGCCGACCGATCGCTACTTGAAAAGCCGCGTCTTTCTGCACCTGATCGGCGCGGACCCAGAAAAAGATCCGGCTGTCTTTGGCTACGGAGTTTCCCCCGACGTGAAAGTGGATCCGGCGGACATCCCCTTCATGGTGACCTTTCCCGGCTCACCCCATGCGATCGGCCTCCTCGCGCACGGTGTCGAGCGCGAGATCACCCTCTATGCCGCACCGCTGGAGAGCCTGGGGAAAGCCGGAGCGCCCTGGCACAAGCTGTGCGATGTCGCAGACGATGTGACCGACTTCGCCGCACACGGCGATGACCTCTACCTCCTAACACACAAGGAAGCGTCTCGCTTCAAGGTGATCCGCACGAGCATCCGCAAGCCAGATCTAGCGCGCGCGGCGGTGGTGGTGCCTCCCGGCGAGCCAGTCTTAACAGGCCTCGCCGCCACCCAGGATGCGCTCTACGTGCAGGAGCTCGATGGTGGCATCGGGCGGCTGTTGCGGCTCGGCTTCGACGGCAAGGGTGCCCTGGAAAAGGTTGCCCTGCCGTTTGATGGCTCCATCACTCTCCATCCGCCGGACCCGCGGGTTGCGGGCTTGCTCATCGGCATGTCTTCTTGGACGAAGGCTTATCGGGTGTACTCCTACGACCCGAAGACGAAACAGCTCACTGATACCAGGCTGCGGCCTTCCGGGCCATACGATAATCCCAGCGGAATCGAATCCCGGGAGGTGAAGGCGCGTGCGGCCGACGGCACGCTCGTTCCGCTCTCGATTATTCACCAGCGCGGGCTCGAGCTCGACGGCTCGCACCCCACACTCCTCATCGGCTATGGCGCCTATGGCATCACGCTCGATCCAGGATTCAACGTGGACTCGCTGGCGTGGCTTGAGCGCGGCAGCGTGATGGCCATCGCCCATGTCCGCGGCGGCGGCGAATACGGCGAAGATTGGCACAAGGCGGGGATGAAGCTCACGAAGCCGAATACCTGGCGGGACTTTATCGCCTGTGCGGAATACCTCGTGGAGAAGAAATACACCTCGCCCACCAGGCTGGCCGGACAGGGCACCAGCGCCGGCGGGATCACCATTGGCCGCGCCATCACTGAGCGACCTGACCTTTTCGCCGCCGCCATCAGCGAAGTGGGAGCGAGCAACACGCTACGCGCTGAATTCGGGCCCAACGGACCGCCCAATATTCCCGAGTTTGGCACGGTGAAAGAACCAGATGGCTTTCGCGCTCTCTACGAAATGGACGCCTACCAGCACGTCAAGGACGGCACCGGCTTTCCGGCCGTTCTTGTGACTACCGGGATGAACGATCCCCGCGTGGACCCCTGGCAGCCCGCCAAGATGACCGCGCGGCTTCAGGCGGCGAGTACAAGCGGCAAGGCGGTGCTGCTGCGCGTGGAGTACGAGGCTGGCCACGGGATCGGCTCCACCAAGACACAGTTCCAGGAGCTACTCACCGACGAATACGCGTTTCTTTTCTGGCAGCTTGGCGTGCCGGAGTTCCAGCCGGCTGCGTCGAGCTCCCTCCAGAAGCAATCGGCTCATAACCCCGTTCGAGAATGGAGAGGGGCCGGCTCGGCGTCAGGGGGCTTCGTGCCATAAACAAGCAGCGCCCCTTCCTGTTTGAAGCGGCGCAACTGCTCCGCATCGCGGAACCACCGGCCGGTATACGTCTCCGGTGTCGGCGTGGGGTCGGGGATACGGGAGTGCGCAACCTCATGGAAGCCCGCCTCGCGGATGAGTGCCGCCCACTCTTCGGCCGCAAGCAGGTAGGTCGGCACCGATAGGAGCGCCCCCCATTGGTGGCAGTGGGGATTGTCGCGGTAATAGTTGATCAGGAGCCACGCCGACCCGCCCGGCCGCAGCACTCGAAAAATCTCGCGCAGGCCTCGCGACGGGTCCGGCCAGTAATAAGCGGACTCGACGGAAATCACCCGCGTGAAGAAAGTATCGCTCCACGGGATTTCGTCCACCCCGCCGACGACGAACATGACCTGGTCCAGCTCGGCGGACGCTTGGCGCGCCTGGCGTACCATCTCGTCGGAAACGTCCATGCCAACCACGCGGCCTGCGGTTATGCGCTGAGCGAGCAAGCGACAGAGCCAGCCGGCTCCACAGCCCACATCGAGCACGTTTTCGACCGGCGAAAGCTGCATCCGGTCGAGCACCGGCAGCGTGATCGGCAGGTGGTCGTGCTCCATGCCTTCCCCGCGCCCGGCCTCAGCCCAGCGGTTGAACTCCTCACGGAGCTGTTGTTCGTTCTTGGCCGCTTCAGACACAGTTGGGAAGGGTCAAGATCACGACTTGGTGAACCGGTCGGTTGTCATGCGGATCCCGGCGTGGCCGAAACTCCATGACCGCCCGAGAAACATCCGAAGGTCAAGGCGCTACTTCTCGACTTTGGCGAGGAGCTCGACGAACTTCTGCTGGCGCTCCTCCTGGGTCTGACCAGCATACGCCTCGGCGAGCTGCGTGACATTCATCGAACAGAACTTTGGCCCGCACATGGAGCAGAACTTCGCTTCCTTGTAAAAGTCGTCGGGCAGGGATTCGTCGTGCATGGCCCGGGCGGTCTCGGGGTCGAGCGAAAGCTCGAACTGCTTGTTCCAATCGAACAGGAAGCGGGCGTAGCTCAGGGCGTCGTCGCGGTCGCGCGCGCCGGGACGGTGGCGCGCCACGTCGGCAGCGTGCGCGGCAATCTTGTACGCGATCACCCCTTGCTTGACGTCTTCGGCGCCGGGCAGCCCCAAGTGTTCCTTCGGTGTGACGTAGCACAGCATCGAAGCGCCGTGCCAGCCGATCATGGCCGCGCCGATGGCGCTGGTGATGTGGTCGTAGCCGGGCGCGATGTCAATCACGAGCGGCCCGAGTGTGTAGAAGGGCGCCTCGTGGCACAGCTCCACTTCCTTTTTCACCTGCAGCTCGATCTGGTCCATGGGAATGTGGCCCGGGCCCTCAATCATGACCTGGACGTCCGATTCCCAGGCCTTCTTGGTGAGCTCGCCAAGCACAGCGAGCTCGGCGAATTGCGCCTGGTCGCTCGCGTCCGCCAAGCAGCCGGGCCGGAGGCCGTCGCCGAGGGAGAAACTGACGTCGTGCTTCTTGAAAATCCTGCAGATCGCTTCGAACTCCTCGTAAAGGAAGTTCTGCTTCTTGTGCGCACTCATCCATTGAGCCATCAGCGCCCCGCCACGGCTGACGATTCCAGTGATGCGGTTGCGCACCAGCGGCACAAACTCGCGCAGCACGCCCGCGTGGATGGTCATGTAGTCCACACCCTGTTCCGCTTGTTCTTCGATCACCTCCAGCATCAACTGCGTTGTCAAATCCTCGGTGCGCTTCACGCGCGTGATGGCCTCGTAGATGGGCACCGTGCCGATGGGCACAGGTGAAGCCTCGATGATGGCCTTGCGGATGGCCGGAATGTCGCCTCCGGTCGAGAGGTCCATGACGGTATCAGCGCCGTAGTGTACGGCGTGGTGCAGCTTCTCAAGCTCTTCATGAATGTTGGAGGTCACGGCCGAGTTGCCGATGTTGGCGTTGATCTTGCACTTGAAGGCGACGCCGATGCCCATGGGCTCAAGGTTGCGGTGGTGGATGTTGGCAGGGATGATGGCGCGGCCCCGCGCCACTTCGCTGCGCACCAGCTCCGGAGAGAGCTTTTCGCGCCCGGCCACATACTCCACCTCTTCGGTGAGGATGCCCTGGCGGGCGTAGTGCATCTGGGACACGTTGCCGTCGCCGTTCTTACCGGCTGTTGCTAACCGCTTCTCAATCCAT
>DATFXF010000267.1:0-9888 GCA_035258565.1 Candidatus Acidiferrales bacterium | reverse complement strand
ACGACGGAGTCGAACTCGGCGAACTCCACATCCGGTCGGCCACGCAGATGATCGAGGAGCGCGAGCCCTGACCCAGCCACGTGGAGATGTTTGACTCTGATCCCGGCTATCGTGCCGACGACCTTCGCGCCGAAGTCAGCGTCGAGCTGGTTAAGCACTTCCTGGCTCGACGACGCCTTGAATCGGACCAGGATGTGACCAGCGCGAACGCCATTTGGCCCCACGCCGTCGAGGTTCGGATGGCTGGGAACTGAGGCGAAGGCCGGAGGCCCTTGTGGTTGGCTTTGCGCAGAGGCACTTCCAAGGGCAACTGCCAGGAGCAAGATGGTGAGAAGGACTCTTCTTGCGAGGTTCGAGGCGGATAACTCAGACCCAAGCTTACCCATGGTATCCCTCCACCCCCGGTAGGCTGGGCTTGCTGCGTCCAATTCGGGGCGCGAACCGGAGCACCTACTGGGCAGGCTAAGACCGGAGGGGGAGTGGAATCTACTGTCCTGGAGTACAGGTTCCCAATAGTCAACACATTCGGGTTTGTGGAGATGGGAAATGGGGACCGTGGAGGCTAACCAATTGAAGGGATTGACTCTGGGGCAGCCTGGCTACGAACCGCGTACGGCGCTCTGCTTGCGGGCCTATCACGCGGGGCTTGCTACTGCGGGGCTTTAGAGAACGGGCCTGGGATTCAATATGGGATGTTTTGAGACGTGGGGTAGTTTGCTAGGCAATCCTCGAATCCGGGTCTGCCCGAGCGCACGCCGGCAGCACGGCGGGCAGTCTGAGGGAATCGGGCGGGCGGATGGGGGCAAATACAGTTCTTATCCCTTGTTTTTCAATGAGTTACATCTATATATCATAATAGAGCTGGAACTCGTAGGGGTGCGGGCGCATGCGCACGGCGTCCACTTCGTTCTTGAGCTTGTAGGTGATCCAGAGCTGGATGACGTCTTCGGTGAAAACGTCGCCTTTAAGCAGGAACTTGTGGTCCGCTTCGAGCGCACGGAGCGAATCCTCGAGCGAGCCGGGCAACGACGGCACGTCCTTCAATTCCTCGGGCGAGAGATCGTAAATGTCCTTGTCGAGCGGCTGGCCGGGATTGATCTTGTTTTCGATCCCGTCGAGTCCCGCGAGCATCATGGCCGAAAATGCGAGGTACGGGTTGCACGACGGGTCGGGCGGACGGAACTCAAGCCGCTTGGACTTGGGGCTGGCCGAATACATCGGAATGCGCACCGCGGCCGAGCGGTTCCGGCGCGAGTAGGCCAGATTCACTGGCGCCTCGTAGCCGGGCACCAGCCGCTTATAGGAGTTCGTGGTCGGTGCGGCGAAGGCCACGATGGCCGGCGCATGCTTGAGCAGCCCGCCCGTGTACCACAGCGCGGTCTGCGATAGCCCGGCGTAGCCATCGCCCGAGAACAGCGGCTTCCCTTTGTGCCACAACGATTGGTGCGTGTGCATGCCCGAGCCGTTATCGGCAAAGAGCGGCTTGGGCATGAAGGTCACCGTCTTGCCGTACTGGTGGGCCACGTTCCGCACGATGTATTTGAACAGCATCATGTTGTCAGCGGAGCGCAGAAGGGTGTCGAACTTGAAATCGATCTCCGTCTGTCCGCCGGTGGCCACTTCGTGATGGTGGCACTCGACGGTGAGCCCGCATGCTTCCATCTGCAGCGTCATGTCCGTGCGCAGGTCGAGGTAGTGGTCGGTCGGCGGGACGGGGAAATAGCCTTCTTTGTACCGCGGGCGGTAGCCAAGGTTGTGCTCCTCGCGGCCGGAGTTCCAGCGGCCCTCCTCGGCGTCAATGAAGTAAAATCCGTGCTGCTCGCGCTGGTCGAAACGGATGTTATCGAAGATGAAGAATTCCGCCTCGGCGCCGAAGAAGGCCTGGTCGGCGATGCCCGTGTAGGCCAAATAGGCCTCGGCCTTGCGGGCGATGTGCCGCGGGTCGCGCGGGTAGGGCTGCTTAGTGATGGGATCAATGATGTCGCCGATCATGCATAGCGTCGGCGTGTCGCGGAACGGATCCAGGAAGTACGTTTTCGGATCCGGCACCAGCAGCATGTCCGACTCGTGAATGGAGGCCCAGCCGCGGATTGAGCTTCCATCAATCCCAAAGCCGTCTTCGAAGGATTTCTCGTTGAGCTGGTGAATGGGAAAGCTGACGTGATGCCAGAGGCCGGGCAGGTCGCTGAAGCGGAGGTCGACAATTTTGGCGTTATGCTTGGCGGCGAATTCCAAAACAGTTTTCGGATCCATCACTCTCCTTAGCAGGGGAATTCCAGGTGTCGCGGTGTAACGCGAGACACTAGCGCAACTCGCTAGTGTCGTCAAGCGCCACTCTGGCCCACTCCGGCAGGCCATTAGAGGCCATTTGGCCGGTGCACAAGCCATCGGACAGCCGCAAGCGGCGTGGCGGGAGTGAGACGTCGTTTCCGGCTCCCCGCCGCGGGGTCAGCCAGGCTCCTGGGATTCGGGTGTGCTCACCGCAAAAGGTCTTCGAGTTGGGTTCTTGCGTCGGTGCTCGCGTCGCGGTATTTGACGATGGCCGGCGTATAGATCGAAATTCCCCAATCCTTTCCGGCGCCGCGCGAAACCGCCCGCGAACCGGCAACGACAACCGCCTCCTCGGGGATCACCAGCGGCTCGTCCGCGCCGGCGGTGTATACCGCGCCCCGAACGAGGTCGTAGACAGGCGTCGAACGGTTCAAGATGGTGCCGGAGCCCAACACCGCACGTCGTTTCACGACCGCCCCCTCGTAAACCCCGCAGTTCCCCCCGACCAAGACTTCGTCTTCAATGATGACGGGCAAGGAACCCACCGGCTCCAGCACGCCCCCGATCTGCGCCCCGGCTGAAATGTGGCAATTCCTTCCCACCTGCGCGCAGCTTCCCACAAGCGCGTGGGAATCGACCAGCGTCCCTTCACCAACATAGGCGCCGACGTTGATGAACATCGGCGGCATGCAGGTCACTCCGCGCCCGATGTAGCAGCCGTCGCGAATGCTGGATCCGCCCGGAACAATCCGGACGCCGCTTGAAGTGGTGAGCCGCTTTACCGGATAGGTGGACTTGTCAAAGAAGGGTTGGCGGGCCGGGTCCACCGACTGGTCCACGATGTGCCCCATGCGGAAGCCCAACAGGATTCCTTTCTTCACCCAGCCATTCACTCGCCAGCCGCTCTTTGTGGAAGCGTCGGGCTCGGCAGCGCGCACTTCGCCCGCGTTCAGCGCGTTTTTGAATCTCTCAAACAAGCGGAGAGCTTCCTCGCTGTAAAGGGACGGCTGTTCCGCAAAGAGCTGTTCAATCTCTGCCTGCAGCATGAGTCTTTTCAATCAGCCCGAGCGATTCGAGCACGCCACGGATCTTCTCGAGGTTCTCTGGCTTGGGGGGCACCAGGGGCAGCCGCCACACGGGTTCGAGCAGGCCCATCAAGGCCATCGCCGCCTTCACCGGGATAGGATTCGACTCTACGAAATTGATTTCCATCAGCGGAAGATACTTTCGCTCGAGCTGCCGCGCGGCGGGGAAATCGTCGCTCAGGCAATGCCCAACAAGTTTAGTCATCTCCCGGGGAATTTCGTTGGAAACCACGGAGATCACGCCGCGGCCGCCCAGGGCGATCAGCGGCAGAGTGACCGCGTCGTCTCCGGAGAGGACCACAAACTGGTCCGGCACCTGGCTCACGATCGAGGCCATCTGGCTGATGTTCCCCGAAGCCTCCTTCACGCCCACGATGTTCTCGACCGCCGCGAGCCGCTTCAGGGTCGCGGGCTCAAGATTGGCACCCGTGCGGCCCGGAACGTTATAAACGATGATCGGATGCGCGATGGCCACGGCGATGGCCTTGAAGTGCTGGTACAAACCTTCCTGCGTCGGTTTGTTGTAATAAGGGGTCACGGACAGAATCCCGTCCGTACCCATGGCCTTCAACTCCTTAGCCAGCTCGATGACCTCCGCCGTGTTATATCCGCCGGCGCCGGCCAGGACCGGAATCTTGCCTTTGGCCTCTTCTAAGGTGATCTCAACGACTCTCAGGTGTTCCGCGCGTCTGAGGGTGGGATTTTCGCCCGTCGTCCCGCAGGGAACGACGAAGTCTACTTTGGCGTCGATCTGGCGCCGGACCAGCCGGCGCAAGGTGCCTTCGTCCAAAGACTGGTCGCGACGGAACGGAGTGACCAGTGCAGTTCCGCAACCAATAAACATGGCCTCCCTCCTCTCCTTCTGGGATGTCTCGCAGCGGCTCCCCGGGATGCTCTCCGGCCGCGCGAAGCTCAGCCCAATTTCGGCACGATATCGCGAAACTCGAACATTCCTTTTTTCCCGACCACCCACCGCGCCGCCCGCAGCGCTCCGCGCGCGAAGCCTTCGCGGCTACGCGCTGCATGCCGCAGGGTAATCGTGTCGGCCTTCGAATCAAAACCCACCTCATGGGTCCCCGGGTGGGCGCCGGCGCGGCTTGCGCTGACAGAGATCTCTCGGGTATAGCCGCTCCCCTTCATCTCTTCGACCAGCTTGAGCAGTGTTCCGGAAGGCGCATCCTTTTTTGCGGCGTGATGAATCTCCCAAGCCCAAGCGCCGTACTCGGATTCCTTGGCCAGCGCGCGGGCGGCTTGGCCAACAATCTGCAGGAAGGCTTGCACGCCGACCGAGTAGTTGGGACTCCACACCAGACCGATACCGCTCCGCTCGACCACCGAGCGCACATGCCCCAGCTGGTCGTGCCAGCCCGTGGTGCCGACCACGACATTGATGCCCAGCTCCCCCAGGCGCTCGATGTTGCCCACGGTAGCCGCCGGGACGGAAAACTCCACCGCGGCATCAATATCTCCGAAGGCCTCGCGCGTGATGCCCAGAGACTGTCGATTATTCTTTCCATCGAGCTTTACGGCGACTCGGAACGCGTACTCCGGCGCGAGCTGCTCGATGAGCCGTCCCATTTTGCCATAACCGATGATCGCCAGGTTCATTTCAGCCAAACACCGCCGGATCTAGTGTGCTGAAGAACTCCCGATGGAGCGAAGCCGCCGCTCGCTCGAGGTCCCGGCCAGCGACCACCAGGCTCAAGTTCAGCAGCGAGGCTCCCTGCGAGATCATGCGCACGTTTACATCCCGCAAGGCTCCAAAGACACGCGCAGCGATGCCCGGTGTATAGCGCAGATCATCGCCCACGACGCAGATGATAGCCTGATCCTTTTCCACATCCACCTCGGAGAAGGGTTGGAGTTCCGCGCAGATCTCCTCCAGGCGGGCGTCGTTGTCGATCGTGAGCGAGACGCTCACCTCGGAGCTGGCCAACATGTCCACCGGCGTTTCGTGCCGATCGAAAATCTCGAAGATGTGCCGCAGAAACCCGTGGGCCATCAGCATGCGAGTCGAGTAGATGTTGACGACGGTAATGTGGCGCTTGCAGGCCACCGACTTCAGCACATTGGAGCAGGGAACCGAGTCACTGACGATTACCGTTCCCGGCGCTTCGGGCCTGCGCGAGTTCAGGATGCGGACGGGGATATTCTTTTCTCGCGCCGGAATGACCGTGGCTGGGTGGAGAACCTTGGCGCCGAAATAGGCGAGTTCCGCCGCCTCGTCGAACGAAATGGTCCGCACGGGACGCGCCTCCGGCACCAGAGTGGGGTCCGAGGTGAGCACGCCGTCCACGTCGGTCCAGATTTGGATCTCCTCGGCTGCCAGCGCCGCGCCGACGAGAGAAGCGGTGAAGTCCGATCCGCCGCGGCCCAGCGTTGTCGTGGTCCCGTCCCCGGTTGAGCCGATGAAGCCGCCGAGCACAGGTACTTTCCCGCTGTTCTGCGAAGGGACATCGGCCGCGATCCGCGCATACGTCTCCGCGAGGAGGGGCCGGGCTTGGGTGAAGCGTTCATCGGTAAGGATGAGGCGCCGCGAATCGAGAAAATGTGTGGGAATATTCAGCCCGCGAAAGACCAGCGCAACGATCAAGCCCGAGAGCCGCTCGCCGTAGCTGGCCAACAGATCGCTTGAGCGCGGTGATAATCCGCCGACCGCGGAAGACCCCTTGACAAAGTCCGCGAGTTCGAAAAAGTGCTCTTCGATGATGGCTGCCAACTCCTCGCGATGCGAGTTCGGGGTCAAGGGTTCGGCCACGCGCCGATGGTATTCCCTCAGTTCCGAGAGCTGCGCGAGCGCCTCCTCGCGCCGCCCGCTGGCGGCCTCGGAGCCAATGGCTAGAAGGGAGTCGGTTGTCTTCCCGAAAGCGGATACGACGACGGTCGGCCGGCGGTGGAGCTGGCTCCGGACAATGGAAGCGGCGCGCTCCAGGGCTTCCGCTGACTCGAGCGACGTCCCGCCGAATTTCATGACAATCATGGGTCGAGCCACCCCTCGGCATGCATCAGCTCGGCGTTCAGCACCGCCGCCCCGGCCGCGCCGCGTATCGTGTTGTGGCCGGTAGCGACAAATTTGTAGTGGAGCGCAGGACATGGCCGCAGGCGGCCCACGAAGACCGCCATGCCGCGCTCGCGTTCCGCGTCGCGACGCGGTTGCGGGCGATCAAGTTCCGAGAGATAAATCAGCGGCCTTGCCGGTGCGCTGGGCAGCCGGCGTTCCTGCGGGAGGCCAGAAAAGTTCTCCATGGCCTCGAGCAACTCCGACGCTGCGGGTTTGCGCGCGAGTTCCGCGGAGACGGCCATCGTATGGCCATGGACCACCGGGACGCGGTTGCAATGCGCGCTCACCTGCGCCTCGAGCGGCCGCACCTCCTCCCCCGTGCACTCTCCGAGGATTTTCTGGGTCTCCTCTTGCATTTTCTCTTCTTCCTCGCGAATGAAGGGGATGACGTTTGCAGCGATGTCCATTCCCGCGACACCAGGATAACCCGCTCCGGAGATGGCCTGCATCGTGGTGACGACCACGCGCGTGATTCCGAAAGGCTTGAGTGGAGCGAGGCTCATCGCCAATACGACAGTGGAGCAATTCGGATTCGTGACGATCTGGCCGGGCCAGTCGCGCTTGCGCCTCTGGTGCGGGAGGAGTTGCAAATGGTCGGGGTTGATTTCTGGCACCAACAGTGGCACGTCCCTTTCCATGCGATGATTCCGGGCGTTCGAGACCACCACATGGCCCGCGGTGGCGAAAGCACGCTCGATCTCGGAGGCCACCGAAGCATCCAGTGCGGAGAAGACCAGGTGCGGCGCGTGACCGGGCGCGCAGGCTTGCACTCGGAGGTCCGCGGCCTCCTCCGGCATTGCGCCTCCCAGATGCCATTTTGTGGCCTCTCGATACTTCTTGCCGGCGGAGCGGTCGCTTGCGCCCAGCCACTGCACCACGAACCACGGATGGTCCTTGAGGAACTCGATGAATTGCTGGCCCACCATTCCCGTGGCGCCCAGGATGCCCACTTCGATTTTTTGAGCCATCGTTTCTCTCTAAGTTGCCGCTAGGAGCCGCCGCACCATCCGTCCGTAAATTTCGACGGCTTCCTCCAATTCTCTCTTGGCAATTCGTTCCTCGGCAGTGTGAGCCACATGAATGCTTCCCGGCCCAATCAGGAACGGCTTTCCCCAGGTGTCGGCCAGAAAGGGAATGTCGGTCGTAAAGGAGACGACAGTGGTAGGGAGGCCGTCGAGCTGGCCGAGCCGCACGGGCGGCGTGTACAGGGCTTCCTTCAGTTCCGCACGGCCCGCTACCGCCCGGCCCAGGGCCTCGCGGATCCGGGTGGCCTCGCCCGCGAGGCGAATCATGATCTCGGCACAGGCCCCGTCGGCGACCACGTTCGGCGCGCGTCCGCCTGCGATTGTTCCGATATTCAGCGAACTGCGGCCGAGCAGTTCGTCTTCCGGCAAAGGGATTCGCCGGATGTCCCCAAGAACATCCAGCAGCGTCTCGATGGCCGATGCACCCACTTCCGGGTAAGCGGAGTGGGCCATCCGCCCGCGCGTGACAATCTCGAACCGCAGTGCGCCTTTCGACGCCAACGCCAGGCGGTTCTCGGTGGGCTCGCCGGCAATCAGGAATCGTGAGCCGCGTGGCGTCTTCGCGGCCGCAAGCGCGCCCGCGCTGTTCCGCTCTTCCCCGGCCAGCAACAGCAGCCCGAAATTCCGCGTGCCTTCTTCGAGCAGCTTTTCTGCAGCGACGAGCATCGCGGCCAAGATACCTTTCGCGTCACACGCCCCGCGGCCCCAGATATATTCCTCATCTTCGCGGGAGGGCACGAACGGAGGAACGGTGTCCATGTGCGTGCTCAGCGTGACCACCGGGTCACGCCAACGCGCGAATAGATTCATGCGCTCCGCCTCGACCTCCATTCGCTCCGCTTGGCCTGCATGGCGATCCGAGAGTTCGCGGAGGCGGTCGAAGAGGAAATCACCCACGTGCTTTTCGTTGCCGGTGATGGATTCGATGTCCACCAGTGCTCGGGTGAGCTTGAAAAGATCCATCGTTCTTTCTCAACGGATGAAGGGCAGGAGAAGAAAGAAGCCGTGAAGACGCGTTCGAGGGGCTCCGCTTCTCGATAGCGCTCCATCCGATCGAAACGGATGACAGTGGGCAGGTCTTAGCCCTACCCCCCAACCCCTACGGAGCCAGCTTCCGGGAAGGTTTCGGCGGACGATACGACACGTGCCCCTTTCGCACGGGCCTCCGAAGCTGCTCGGAACTGCGGGCCCGGCTACTGATGGCCTCCGCACCTCTACCAAGATCAGGCCCAGAATACTGGACTTTAAAAGCAGGAGTCAATTAGACGATCAGCCTTTGCACGCTACGGCTCTGGATCGCCCGACAGCAACCCCTGACGAGAAGCCCCGCCACCGGGAATGCTGGGTCCCCCTCCGACCCAGTCTCTACTGTTTCGGCTGCCAGGCCATGGAGAAGTTTTCCGGGCGGAAGCCTGCCGACACTTGTTTCGTGGTGGCGTAGCGGTACAGCGCGGCGGTGAAGATGCCTTCCGTCGCTGCACTGACCACGCCCAACAGTAGCCAGTAAAGTACCATCAACGAGCTGCCCACGATCATGCCAGCGGGGCCAACCGCTGCGCCGAGCAGTGGAAACGCCATGCCGGGCAGGGCCAGGAGCATAAAGATCAAACCAAAACTGAACCCGCCGACCACCTTCTCGCCCCAGGTCTCGCGAAACACTTGTGCCGAGCGTTTGAGGGCCTGCACCGGGCCCAAGTCCTCCGCTGCCAGCACCGGTACAACGAAGTAGCTAGCCAAGGTCCAGGCCACGCCGATCAGCCGTGCCACCAGGCGCCCGATCGAGCTCATGCGCTCTTCCATCATTCTGAGCAGAATTCCCACCGTCGCTGCCAGAAGAGCCCATTGAAAGATTCTGCCCTTGCGTTCCCATGCCGCTTGCAACCCATCGTCAATCGTCGCCTGTCCTCCCGCCAGGCGGCTGGAAGCTGCGCTGACCAGTGCCACGTTGAAAAAGACGATGATGAAGTAGTTTGCCAAGTAGAAAACGAACAGGCAGGCCCACATCCCTGGGCCGTTCGGCTGCCAATGCGCGTTCGTGGCCAGGGAGGCTTTGATCTCCGGGAGGAATGCCAGGGCACCACCCGACAGGATCACCACCGAGACCACAACACAAGAAATTGCCGAGGTGATGGGCAGGAGCATCAGCTCTTTGTCGGATCTCAGGATCCGAAAGCTCTGTTTCACGAGTTCCCAGCTTCGAGCGATTCTTCCCATGACACTCACCTTCTCCAGTGGTTAAGTTGCTCCAAATCTTATCACAAGTGGAAACCCGAGACTGCCGATCGATCGGGGCTTATCGGGGGAGGAAACAGAGCAATCGACCTCGAATCGGGCCAGTTTGCTCGCGCCGGCTAATCGCCCATTTGCAGCACGACGATCAGCCTTCGTGGACCGTGGGCACCGAGGACCAGGATCTTTTCGATGTCGGCGGTGCGGCTCGAGCCGG
>DATFXF010000266.1:0-2624 GCA_035258565.1 Candidatus Acidiferrales bacterium | reverse complement strand
GTGGGCGGGGGCAGTGGGATTGGTTTTGCCGTTCCGTCGAACGTGGCCAAGGCCCTGCTGCCACACCTGGAAAAGCAGGGACGGGTCACCCGCGGTTGGTTGGGGATCGTCGCTCAGACGCTCACGCCCGACCTGGCCAAGGCCATGGGAGTTCCGGCTCGCCAAGGCGCGGTCGTCGCCGAGGTGGCCGAGGGCACGCCGGCCGAGAAAGCGGGGCTCAAGCAAGACGACGTCATCGTGGCGGTGGATGGCCAACCGGTGTCATCATCGAACGCTCTAACCCGCGTCGTGGCTCTCAAACCTCCCGGTACCACCGTGGCGCTGACCGTCCTTCGGGGTAACAAAAAGGAAGAAGTGAAAGTCACTTTGGGGACGCGACCGGATTCCGAAGGTGCGCAGGGTGAGGGTGAGGGCGGGTCGGGCAATCCGGAGCAGCGCCAAGCCAAAATCGGCCTCCAATATCAGGACGCGGACCAGTCGTTTGCCGGCGGGCGGGCCGTGGCGGATCATGGCGCGCTGATTACCGACGTGGCGTCCGGATCGGCGGCCGAGAATGCGGGACTGGAGCCCGGTATGGTGCTGGTCGAGGCAGACGGCAAGCCCGTCAAACGCGCTCAGGATTTGACGGCTATCCTAAAACGGGGCAAGCCGGGCTCGCTGATTCTCCTCCGGGCCGCCGGGCCGGGGGGTAAATCGCTCCACGCCCTGAGGATCCCGAAGTGAAATCCTTCAGTCCCGTCGCCTGCGAAACCAACCGCGCTTGAACGCCTTGGCGACGGCGAACGAGGCGAGCAGGGCACCTTGCAGGGAGACGAGTGCCGCCAGCAACCCTGAGGTCAGAGTGCCCCGCCGGTAAGCCTGCCAGCCAAGCAGGAGCACCATCCCCGAGGCCCACGCCGCGACCGGGTTGTGCTCCTTGCTGATCGCCCGCGACCAGTCGATCTCCGATCGCAGAGGGCCCAGGTACGCAGGGGTGAGGCGCGGAAGCCACCGCGGCACCTTCGAAGCGTATTCTTCGAACTTGGCGCCATACTTTTGGCGCAGGAAACTTTCTTCGGCGCGCACGATGAAGAAATACTGAACGAAGAAAAAGCTCAGGCCGATCGCGTATCCCCAGGGGGCATTCGCAACGAGCAGCAACCCCGCGCAGATGCCGAGGTTGCCGAGGTAAAGCGGGTTTCGAACGTAGGCGTAGGGGCCTTGCGTGTTCAGTACTGCCGCCTCGAGGGTATAGCCCTGCCCACTCGTCCCCTCCGGCACCAGCCCAAGCGTCCAAAACCTCAGACTCTCGCCGCTGATCGACAAGGCCAATCCCAGCCCCTTGAGAGCCCAATCGAGTTCGCTCGACAACCCGGGCCCGGACGCCGCGATGACGGCGACGAGGGCGATGATCGGCACCGGAAGCAATCCCCGCCAGCGGAAGAGTTTTTCCCCGATGGCCGCGAGCCGCGATGGCTTCGCCACGGTGGCTTCGCGGATCAAGTGACCTCACCGTGCTGCAGAAGTGCTGCGTACCGGCCCTTGCGCGCGACCAGGCCCGCGTGGGTGCCGCGCTCGACGACCTCGCCTCGATCCAAGACGTAGATGAGGTCCGCTCCTCGAACCGTGGCGAGCCGGTGGGCGATCACCATCGTCGTCCGGCCACGCGTCAGCTCGCCCAAGCCGGCCTGGACCTCCCGCTCGGCGACGGCGTCGAGAGCGCTCGTCGGCTCATCGAGCAGAAGCAAGGAAGGCTGGCAAAGGAATGCACGGGCAATCGCCAATCGCTGGCGCTCACCGCCGGAAAGCGTTCCGCCGCGTTCACCGATCACCTCGTCCAAAGCGCGGGGCAAGGCGCGCACGAAGTCCTGCGCATGCGCTCGCCCGAGGGCCTCCCACAGCTCCGCCTCCGATGCTTCCGGCCGGCCGAGCAGGAGATTTTGGCGAATGGTGGCCGAGAAAAGGATTGGCTCCTGAGGGACCCACGCCACCTGAGCACGAACCGAGCTCGTTTGAAGGCGCGTCAACTCGAGGCCGTCCCATGTCACGCGACCGGCATGGGGATCCAAAAATCGCAGCAGGATGGCGAACACGGTCGTTTTACCCGCCCCCGACGGCCCAACCAGCGCCACCCTGCACCCCGCCGGAATGGTCAAGTTGACTCCTCGCAGCGCGTCGCGAACGCCGTCGTACGAAGCGCGGACGTCTTCGAAGCACAACTCGCGCTTCAGGGCCGGAGACGGTCGGCCCTGATCGCGAGCGGCGGGCTGATCGGCGATCTCGAAAAGGCGCTCTGCCGAGCCGATTCCCTGCACCACCGACGCCAGTGTCCCAGTCAATGACTTCAGCGGCTGGTACATGAGCAACGCTGCCGCGGTGAAAGAGAGCAGCTTGGCGGCGAGATCTGGCTCGGCAGAGACCGCCAGCGTGCCCAGGGCGATCAGCGCGCTGACCGCCAGCACCCCGAGAAGCTCCAAGGTGGGAGTGAAGATTCCTCGAATGAAGAGCGAGCGGCGCATCGCGCCCAAGTAGCCGCTCTGCTCGCGATCGAATCGCTCCAGGCTCCGGGGGAAAGCCCGGTAACTTTGAATGACCGGCAGGTTCTGAAGCTGCTCGGCGAGAAGCTCGGTCAGCTTGGCCAAGCG
>DATFXF010000265.1:0-11271 GCA_035258565.1 Candidatus Acidiferrales bacterium | reverse complement strand
CGGCTGGCGATTAGAAACCCCCCTGCCAGCACCGCGCTGCCCAGATAGAGAGGATTGCGCGTGTGGGCGTACAACCCTGAGGTAGCGAGTTGCTCATGTTTGCGCAAACGACCCGCAGCAGCCGCGCGCAGCGCCAACCCCCCGGCAGCGAAGGTGGCGCCAATCGTGAGCGATTTCGGCGTTGGCCGCGCGAGCAGGAAGCAGGCCAGCCCGACCGGATAGCCCAGGCGAACGCGCCAGCGCGTCCAGAACTCGCCCGGCGGTGTCATGGCCGCGCTCCGAGCCGCTTTTCTACGGCCCGAATCACTTGTTCGGCCGAGATGGAAAGCATGGCGGGCGAGTAGGCATCCTGGCGCTTATAGGTGGTCTCGCCCGGCCGCGCATTGCGGACGACAACGTCCTCCGCGCTGAACGGGCCGTTGCGTGCCGGGTCGGTGGGCCCATAGAGCCCTACCACTGGCGTCCCCAGCGCGACCGCCAGGTGCAATGGGCCAGTGTCGCCTCCGATGACCAGCCTGGCGCGAGACAGCAGGGCGATAAGTTGCGGAACGTCTGTGGCCAGCAGAACTGGCTTCGCTGACTGACCTGCGCGACAAACGGCTTGGCCGAGTTCCGTTTCCTCTGGCCCGCAGTTCACCACTGCGCGCCAACCGAGGCGCTGCTCAAGCTCGCGACACAGCTCGCCGTAGCGTTCCGGCGGCCAGCACTTCCACCGCCAGCCGCCGCCGGGACTGACCACGAAAAACTCCCCCACGCCGTTCCGAGCGATCTGCCGATCCACGTCCGCTGACGCCGACCGAGAGACGCACAAAGGAAACCGATAAGCCGTCGGACGCGCCCCGACAGTCTCGGCGAGTGCAAGGTTGTGATCCACCTTGTGGCAACTCGTTGGCAAGACGCGCTCGGTGTAAAAAAATGCCGCGCCTGGTTCGCGAGCCATCGAGCGGTCAAAGCCGACGCGACGCCTGGCCCCCGAGAGGAAGCTCAAGAGGGCGGATTTGTAGAGCCCCTGAAAATCAATCGCGCAGGTGTAGTGTCCGGAGCGGAGACGCTCGACAGAGACGCGGAGCGCGTTCCAAGAGCCCCGGTCGAGTTCGATAACCTCGTTGATGTCCGGGTTCCCGTCGAGGAGTGCGGTCCACTTGCAGTCCACGAGCCAGTCAATGCGCGCATGTGGGAAGGCATCGCGGAGACTCGAGACCGCCGGCAAATTGTGCACGATGTCGCCGAGCGAGCTGAGCCGCACGACCAGGAACCGCTCGTCAGCCATGGAGGGATTCGCGCGCGCGAGTGAGGAGGTCTCGCGTGGAGTGGCGTTTGGGGTCGCCGACAATGGCCAAGCGCACGCCGAGCCGCACGGCCAGCTCCCGTTCGGGAACGGTCTCGACGGTGTAGTCGGTGCCCTTGGCGTGGACGTCGGGGCGCAACGCAATGAACAGCGCGGCGACGTCGGGCTCATCGAAGATCAGGACGTAGTCCACAACCTTCAGGGCTGCGACCAGCTCTGCGCGCGCCTGCTCGAGCAGAATCGGCCGGTCGCCGCCTTTGAGCGCCCGCTCGCTTCGATCCGAATTAACACCCACCACAAGCACATCGCCTTCGCGCCGCGCACCTTCGAGGTACCGGATATGGCCGACGTGCAGCAAATCAAAGCAACCGTTGGCCAGCACAATGCGCTCGGCGCGCTTGCGGTGCTCCTCAAGCCGCTGCCGCAGCGCGCTCAAGGAAAGGATTTTTCCTCGGGTGTCCATGCTCGGCTCATCGGGCCGGAGGACCGGCCGTGCTGGTGGCGTCGTTGCGAATCGCTGCCAGCAGCTCCTCGCGAGTCACCGTGGCCGTGCCGCGCTTCATCACTACGATGCCGCCGGCATAATTGGCCAGATGCGCGGCCTCCACAAATGTTGCGCCGGCTGCCAACGCAAGAGTAAACACAGCAATCACTGTGTCACCGGCGCCGGTAACGTCGGCCACCTGGTCAGTCCCGTAGATAGGGATCGCGTAGGGCTTGCGGCGCTGCTCGAACACCACCATGCCGTCCTTCCCGCGCGTGACCAGCAGGGCTTGGAGCTTCATCTGCCGGAGTGTGCGCCCCGCCAGACGCTCAAGCGCGCCGAAATCATTGCCGATGCGCGCATGGTGCAGGGACTCGAGCTCCGGCTCGTTCGGAGTGGCGGCGGTGATGCCGCTCGAGCGGTAGTCGAGCAGCGCGTAGCGGGAATCAAGCGCCACAACCATGCGGTTCGATGCGCGCCTGGTGAGCCGCCGCACCAGCGCCGGCGTGGCCGCACCGCAGCCATAATCAGAGATGAGTACAGCCCTGGCGCGTCGCAAGCGCTCTTGGGCCTTGCGCAACAGTGCCTCTCGCACGCGCAAGGGCAGCCCGCCATCCGCCACGCGGTCCACGCGCAGCACCTGCTGGCGCGTGGTGTGCGTCCAGCCAGCGAGGAAGCGTGTCTTCGTGGGCGTAGTCCAGCCAGGCACGCGCACCATCGCCGAGGTATCCACATGCTTGCGCCGGAAATATTCAAGCAGCGCGCGGCCCGGCGCGTCTTCGCCGAGGGGCGCCACCGGCAACACGCGTGCGCCCAGGTCCGCCAGATTGTTGGCGGCATTGGCGCCGCCGCCCGGCAAGAGCTGCGTCTCCCGATGGCGCAGAATCAGCACCGGCGCCTCTCTCGACACGCGTGAAATCTCACCGAAGGAAAACTCGTCGGCGACGAAATCGCCAAGCAGCAGGATGGTCTGCCGAGGAAAGGCTTCTACGAAATCCACCAGACGGCTTAGGTCCACGCTCACCGGAGCTCCTTGAGGATGACATCCACGGCCACGGAAAGATCCTCGGTGACGTGGTCAGGCGGCTTGGACCACACGGAGCGGTGCAATTCGTACTCGCCGCGCCCATAGCCGGTCAGGACCAAAATGCCGCGGCCGCCGATGCGCTGCGCCGTTTCCAAATCGTCGTAGCGGTCGCCAACGACGTACGAGCCGGCCAGCGCGAGCTTGTGCTCCCGCGCGGCGCGTTCGAGCATGCCAGGATGCGGCTTCCGGCAGCTGCAGGCGTCGTCGGGGCGGTGCGGGCAGAAGTAGATGCCGTCCACGTGTGCGCCCCCCGCGGCCAGCTCGGTCCTCATCTTCTCGTGAACGCGGTGCACAAGCGATTCGGGAAAGTACCCGCGTGCGACCCCGGACTGATTCGTGACCACAATCACAGGCACGCCAGCCTCGTTGAGCCGGCGGATCGCCAGGGGGGCAAACGGAAACAGGCGGAACCGGCTGAGGTGATTGAGAAAGCCCATCTCTTCGGAGATCGTGCCGTCGCGGTCCAGGAACACCGCACGCCGGGCCCCGGCGTCAGACACTGCGTGCGCTCCTTGAAATCCACGGGCGCGCGGCCGCGTACACGGCATCCACATGGATGCGTGTCATACAGCGATGGTCCACCGGGCAGTGACGAAGAAAACAGGGGCTACACGAGACCGCTTGGCGCACCAAGCGGAAGCGGGGCGTGAGCGGACGGGTGCCCTCCGGATCGGTCGGGCCAAAGATTCCCACCACAGGCAATCCCACTGCTGCAGCCACATGCATCGCACCGGAGTCGTTGCCAATCAGCAGATCGCATACGGCCAGCAGTGCGGGCAGGTCGCCGATCGAGGTCTCCCCCACCAGCGCCACCGGGCGGTGCCGCATCCCTTCCAAAATGCGCTGAGCGGCCGCGCGTTCCGCAGCAGTGCCGAAAAGTATCACATCGGCGTCATCCTCAGCAATGAGCCGGTCGGCAAGGGCCGAATAGCGAGCCGGAGGCCAGCACTTTGCCGAACCGTATGCCGCCCCAGCCGCGAGTGCTACACGAAAGGCGCCCGCGCGTGCCCCCCTGCCGCGCAGGGTGGTCTCTGCACGCTCACGCGCCGCTCGGTCAATGTGCAACTGCACGGGTTCCACACTCTCGACGCGCCCAATCCATTCCGCGCGGCGCAGGAGTTCGAGGTAGTAGTCACTCTCGTGGGCCCGGATCTCACCGGGCTTGGGAACGCGCACCGACCGCGTCAACAGCAGGCCGCGGGCGTCCCGTGCGTAACCGATACGCTCGGGGATGCCCGAGCGCCAGGCGAGCCAAGCGGCCTCAAACGAGTTCGGCAGCAGTACGGCGACGTCAAATCGTTCGCCGCGCAATTCGCTGGCCAGTCGTTCCAGGCCCAGCATGCCGCGGTGGCGCCCACGATGGTCGATGGTCAGGATGCGGTCGGCGAAGCCCTGGCCGCGATAGAGGTCGGCCACCCAAGCTCGCCCGAGAATAGCAATCTCCGCAGCCGGCCAACGACGGCGGATCGCGACGAGCGCCGGCATGGACAGCACTGCATCGCCCACCCAATTCGTTGCGCGAATCAAGAGCTTCATGATGCGGCCCTCGCGCGGCGTCGCCCAGCCCTCTCCATCACTGTCCGCCAGAATTCTTCTGCGTTTGAAATGTCGAGCCCAATCTCGCAATAGAAAAGCGGAAGCATTCGGAGGCTCACCTGCCGGAGATTGTGCGTGTCCTTCTCCGTGCAGAGCAACGCACTGGCGCCCGCAGACACGGCGCGCGCTTCCAGGCTTTCCCTGTCCTGCTCGGAATACCGATGGTGGTCAGGGTAGGCGGCCTTCCCGACGACGGCAATTCCCCACCGGCGTAGATCTTCGAAGAAGGCTTGGGGATTCCCAATGCCGCAGAAAGCGAAGAAATTCAATGCGCGAAAATCCGGGGCGGCGAACCCTGACGGCTGGCCCGCTTCCGAGAATGCGCGCAGAGCGCTCAATCTAGCCTGCGCATAAAAGATCGGCGTCGCGGTGTAGCGACGCACCACCGCTTCGACAGCCGGAGCATGCGCACTCCGCGTGATCACGATCACATCCGCGCGCGCGAGCGCTGAGCGCGGCTCGCGCAGGCGCCCGGCGGGCAGCAAATGGCCCCCGCCGAACGGGTCGGTGGCATCAATCAGCACGATGTCCACATCGCGCGCAAGCTGCACATGCTGGAATCCGTCGTCGAGAATGAACCACTCCACTCCGTGCCGCTCGAGAAGGCGTCCGATTTCATAGCGGTTGCGGCCCACTCCGAATTGAACCTTGCCACCCAGGCGATTTCGTAACAAGGCCACCTCGTCGCTCAACACCATGCCGCGTTCTTCGCTCCGCCCACGGCTCGGATAGCCGCGGGTGAGTATGGCGACGCGCTTTCCCTCCCCTTGCAATCGATCGGCGAGCCAAAGCACCATCGGCGTCTTGCCCGTGCCACCGACGGTCAAATTCCCGACGCTCAGAACTCTGCCTCCCAGCCGCCGTGGGCGCAACCTGCCGGTGTTGTACAGCCAGGCGCGGACGAGCGCGATCCCCTGGAATAGGATCGACGCCGGCCAGAGCAGGATGCGCAGCATGGACGAGAACCGAACGTCACTCCCACGGACTCTCGAGCAGCGCAGCGATGCGCTCGAGCGAGCGCTCGGTGGCACCACGGTTGCGCTCGACCAGTTCGCGCGCCGCATGACCCATCCGCCCGCTCCGGGCGGGGTTGCGGATCAGTTCGATCCAGCCGTCAGCGAGCTCCTCCGGACTGTGCACCTGGAGGGCCGCTCCGGCAGCCAGGAACTCGGCGGCGGTATCACGGAAGTTCTCCATCGAAGGCCCAAAGATCGGCGGTTTCGAAAACCAGGCGGGCTCGAGGATATTGTGCCCGCCTGCCGGTACCAGCGACCCGCCGACAAACACGGCGTCTGCCAGCTGATAGAGCCCGGCAAGTTCTCCGACACTATCGAGAAGTAGTACGCTTGCTTGCTCATCCATCGGAGGAACTGAGTTGGCACCAAGAGCGATCTGGCTGCGGCGCTGCACGCGACGATTCGACTCCTCGGCGAGGCGGGCAGCCGCGTCAAAGCGGTCCGGCCGGCGCGGTGCGAGAACCAGGAGAGCGCGCCGCCACTGACCTTGGACCACGCCAAACGCGATCAGGACCAGTGACTCTTCTCCGGCGACGACGCTGCCGGCCACAATCAGCGGCCGGCGCTGCTGCCGCTCGACTTCCTTCTCCAGCCAGGAGACAACCGGCGTGGCGGCGGGCAAGGCGATGTCATACTTCAGATTGCCACTGACAAAGACGCGCTCCGCTGGCGCCCCGATCTTCCGGACGCGTCGCGCGTCCTCTTCGCTTTGCATGAGAAACGCGTCCACATGCGCGAGGATGGGCCGCATCGTGCCCCGCCAGAAGCGGTAGCGACCGAACGAGCGATCCGAGATGCGGCCGTTGACAATCGCGATTCGCGCCCCAGCGCGCTTTGCCTGGCGAAGAAAGTTCGGCCAGAACTCGGTCTCGGCGACGAGCACTAACTCCGGCTGGATCGCTCGAAGAGCGCGCCGGCAGGCAAACGCGAAGTCGAGCGGCAAGTAAACCGTTGCATCGGCTCCGAGTCTTGCAGCCGCTAGCTCTTGCCCTGTCTCGGTGATTGTGCTGACGACAATCCCGTGCCCTGGAAAGCGCCGGCGCAGGAACGGCACCAGGGGAGCAACCGCCAGAACTTCCCCCACCGAGACGGCGTGAATCCAAATGCCGCGGCGCCCGGCCTGCCAGGCGCTCGGGGAGATTCGCCCAAATCGTTCGCCCAGGCTGCGGCGGTATTTCTTGTTTCGGCGCCAGCCGCGGAGGACATAGGCCAGGCCCAGGAAAGGCAGCGCGATGGCCAGAAGAGTATTGCTAAGGGCGTACTCAATGCGGCCTCGAAGAGGCAGTTTCGGCACTGGGGCTGGCGCAAATTGGGGCATCTCTCTGCGGCCCTCAACGTTAACATGGCCCGCGCCATTTGTGTCCGCGGTGTGCTCTGAGCCGGAAGGAGGCCTCGAGGGGCAAGGCCTACATTTCCCTCCGAAGCCGGGCCGGCGTGCTATGGGCAGGAGCGCGGTCCGAACCCAAGACAACCAACGCTGGCCCGCCGCATCTTAGAGACAAAACGGTATGCTCTTCCGAGTCGCACCCACGCTTCTCCTTTTTCTCAGTGTTCCTCCCTTGCGTGCGCAGTCCGATCCGGCCTCTTGGCCCGCCCGGGAAGCGCACGAAGGCCTCCTGATTGCCGCCGACCCCTATCAAGACGCCGCGCGCTCGAAGACACGATTCGGCAAGAAGACCCCCTACGAAGCGGGCATCGTGGCCATTGAGGTGTTCCTGCGCAACGACAACCTGCAGGCCATTCACGTGGACCTGGAAAGCATCCGCCTGCTGGTCGCGCCCGGCCGATCCCAGCGACAACGGCTCGAACCACTGGCCATCGAAGACGTCGTAGACCGCATCCTGAACAAGGGAGGGCCCAATCCTACCCTGACGCGACGCCCACTGCCGCGACGCGAGCCAAAGCCCGGCCGCAGCAAGGAATGGAAAGAAGTAGAGGCCGCGCTGCGCTTCTCGGCGCTCGAAACAGATGTCATTCCCCCGCGCGGCACCGCGCGCGGCTTCCTCTTCTTCGATCTGGACCATCATTACGATTGGGTCTCTGAAGCTCGGCTCTACCTGCCCGATCTGAGATTCATAGAAAACCAAAAGCCGTTGCTCTTCTTCGAGTTGGATTTGGCGGGCACTCGTTCGCAGTGAGGGACGAATTCGCCGCCCGTTTGCTCAGGGGTTGTGGGCTCGGCTAGAATTACCTTTGCTCACCAGCTCCCACTCCATGACTCTTCTCGACGATCTCAATCCCGAACAGCGCGAAGCCGTCCTGGCCACCGAAGGCCCCGTCCTGGTGCTCGCTGGAGCCGGCACGGGAAAGACACGCGTGATCACCTACCGCGTGGCGCATCTGATCGAGCAAGGCACGCCGGGCGGGGCCATCCTCGCCGTGACCTTCACCAACAAGGCTGCCGACCAAATGAGAGAGCGGGTCCGGGTGCTCTTGGCTCGCTCGGGGCGCGGCGCGGGTGAGCCTTGGATTTCCACCTTCCACTCCTTCTGCGCCCGGCTCTTGCGGCGGGAGGCGACGCGGCTCGCCCTCCCACACGACTTTGCCATCTACGACGAGGAAGATCAGCTCGCCGCGGCCAGGCTCGCACTCTCGGAACTCGAGGTGAGCGAGCGGAGTGAGCCGGCGCGCGCATTGGTCGAATACATCAGCCATGCCAAGAACCATGGCTTAACGAGCAGCCAGCTCGCGGCCCAAGCAGAGGACGAACCGAGTCGGCGGCGCGCGCGGATCATGCAGGCCTATGAGGAAGTCCTGCGCAGAGCCGGTGCGCTCGATTTCGACGACCTGCTGCTGCGCGCGGTGGAGGTCCTTCGGCGCTTTGGTGACGTGTGCCAACGCTGGAGCCAAGGCTTCCGGTTTATTCACGTGGACGAATACCAGGACACGAACCGCGTGCAATACGACCTGTTGCACCTGCTGGCTCGAGTGCGGCAGAACCTTTGCGTCGTCGGCGATGAGGACCAGTCGATCTATGGCTGGCGCGGCGCCGACGTTAGCAACCTCTTGCGCTTCGCGGAGGATTTTCCCGCCACCCGGGTCCTTCGTCTCGAACAGAACTATCGCTCGACACAGAAGATCTTGGACGCGGCCGGCGGCGTAGTGGCAAAAAACACGCGCCGGCTGGGCAAAACGCTGAAGGCCAGGCGTGGCCAAGGTTCCAACCTGAAGTTTTGCGAAGCGCGCGACGCCCCGGCCGAGGCCGCTTATGTCGCTCAGGAGATCCTGGAACTCCAGCGGCAGGATCCTTCCTTCCACATCGCCGTGCTCTACCGCACGAACGCGCAATCGCGGGCGTTCGAAGAGGCGCTCCGGCGGCAGGAGATCCGCTATCGCGTCTTGGGGGGCTTCAGCTTCTACCAACGCGCCGAGATCAAGGACGCGCTGGCCTACGTGCGGCTGGTCCTTCACCCCGAGGACGATGTCGCCCTGCTTCGCGTTCTGAATATGCCGCCGCGCGGCATCGGCCCGAAGACGGTAGACTTGTTGCGCACCCGGGCCCGCGAGCGAGACAGCCCGCTCTGGACGGCGCTGGTAACGTTGGTGGAAGAGGCTCTGGCCGGCCTGGCCCCACTGCGCAGCTTTCGCGACTTGATCGAAGGTCTCCGTAAAGACATAGCCAGCTTGTCGCCAGCCGAATTCCTCGGCGCTGTACTCGGGCGCTCGGGCTATCTCGACTTGCTCGGGCAGCGCAACACACCCGAAGATGCCGCGCGCACGGAGAATCTGCACGAACTGGTCAACGCAGTGGCCGAAGGCGCTGAGCGGGGCGAGGCTTTGACCGACTTCCTCGACCGCGCCGGGCTCGTGAGTGACGTGGACAGCTACGAGGAGCGCACACCGGTAACCTTGTTGACCCTGCACACCGCGAAGGGGCTCGAGTTCGACCACGTTTTCCTCGTTGGGCTCGAAGAGGGCGTATTCCCCCACGCCCGCGCGCTCGACCGCGAAGAGGCCCTCGAAGAGGAACGCCGGCTGTGCTACGTGGGCATGACGCGCGCCCGCGACTCCCTGACTCTGACGCGCACCGTCTATCGCCGGCTCTACGGCAACGAACCCGTGGAGGCCTCCCTGCCTTCGCGCTTCCTGCTCGAAGTGCCGGGCGAACTGGTGGACACCGCCGAAGGGTCGCTGGCCGAGGCTGGAGCCACGCGGCGTTACGAACCAGACCCGGAGTACTCCTATTCATCCGAAGAATTTGCGCGGCGCGCCCGCCGACCTTTCCCGTTGGCGCGGAGCGTTCGCTCACCTCGCCGGATTGCCTCGCGCCCGGGCGTCTCGCATCCCCTTCTTGGCCAGCGGGTGCGGCACCCCACCTACGGCCTGGGAACCATCACCGCGGTGGACGGGGAAGGCGAGGACCGCAAGTTAACGGTCAGTTTCGCAGACCACGGCACGAAAAAATTGGTGGAGCGCTACGCGCATCTCGAGCTTGTCTGAGAGGTCCGCGCGATCGAGCGTTGCGCAGCGTCCTGGCTCAGGGTAGAGTTTCGACTCTTGTGCTGGCGGTGAAGGGTGGCCACGGAACTCTTTCGGATCAAGAGCATCGATCGACTGCTCGCGGACGCTGAGCTGCCCGAGCGGCGCCTGAAGAAAACGCTGGGCGTCTTGAGTCTGACCGCGCTGGGCGTCGGCGCCGTCATCGGCACGGGGATCTTTGTCTTCACCGGGACGGCAGCGGCGGGCGAGATCGTGAAGTATCCTTCCCTGCTCAAGGCTCCCCTGCTCGATGTGCTCTTGCACGGGAGTCGTGCGCTGACTACCGGGCGTCCCGGCGCCGGCCCAGCCATTGCTCTTTCCTTCGTGCTCGTGGCCATGGTGTGCGGGCTTGCCGCCCTGTGCTATGCGGAGCTGGCCTCGATGATCCCCATCGCCGGCAGCGCTTATACCTACACCTATGCGACGCTGGGCGAGCTGGTGGCTTGGATCATCGGCTGGGACCTTATCCTCGAATATGCGGTCTCGAACATGGGCGTGGCCGTTGGCTTCTCCGAACATGTGAACAGGCTTCTCGCAGGGCTCGGCGTGCAGTTGCCGGCGGCGCTTTCGGAGCCAGCCTATAGCCCGCAGATGGGCTGGGCCTTGCGTTTCAACCTGCCTGGATTCCTCATTGTCATGCTGCTGACCGTGCTGCTGGTGATCGGCATCCGCGAGTCGGCGGAAGCGAACAGCACAATGGTGGCCATCAAGCTGGTGGCCATTGTGATTTTCGTGGCGGCGGCGCTCAGATACGTGGACACGTCGAATTGGAAACCGTTCTTCCCGAACAGCTGGCAGGGCGTGTTAACCGGTGGCGCGATTGTCTTCTTCACTTACATCGGTTTCGATTCCGTCTCGACCGCTGCCGAAGAGTGCCGAAACCCGAAGCGCGATTTGCCGCTCGGCATTCTCTACTCCCTCGCCGTGTGCACCTTCTTCTACGTCAGCGTGGCTTTCGTCCTTACCGGCATCCGGCCCTGGAGGACGCTCGCCAATGCTGCCCCGGTGATCAACGCGCTGCATGCCATCCGCCTGTACCGGGTGGAGCGCTGGGTAACCATCGGCGCCTTGACGGGAATGATCTCCTCTCTGCTCGTGTTCCAGCTCGGCCAGGCACGGGTGTGGTTTGCGATGTCGCGTGACGGCCTCCTGCCGCCGTCGTTCTCGCGCGTGCATCCGAGGTTCCGCACGCCCCACGTGGCCACCTGGATCGCCGGCATCTTTGTCGGGATTCCGTCGGGGATCTTTGACATCGGCACTCTCGCCGACCTGGCCAATATCGGCACACTGTTCGCCTTTGTGCTGGTTTCACTGGCGGTGC
>DATFXF010000264.1:0-11452 GCA_035258565.1 Candidatus Acidiferrales bacterium | reverse complement strand
CAAATTCGAGGAATCGAAGAAGTACCATCTGCGGCACATCCAGTTGAAGCCCGACGATCCTGAGCCGTACTACTGGGTCGGCCTCATCGATTGGACGCTGGCCTTCCGCGCCAATAGCGAGCTCCGCAGCGCTTACAACCGCAACGCCCCCAAGAAGCCACTCAAGGATGAGCAGCCGCTGCCGCCCAAGCTCCGCGAGGAGTTTGCCGCAAAATATGGCGCGACAGTGGACGAGGGCATCCAGCACTTGAAGAAGGCCCTCACGGTGCGTCCCGACTACGAGGACGCCATGGCTTACCTGAACCTTCTCTACCGCCAGAAGGCAGATATGGTCGCGTCCGCTGAAGAGCGCGAGGCCCTGCTCAAGCAGGCCGATGAGCTCGTGGATAAGGTAAAAGAGATCAAGCAGCGAAAGATGGAGGCCCCGGCGAAACAGTAGCGGTCCTGTTTTTCGAGATCTCGAAGCCGACGGCTGCTGGCTGTCGGCTTCTTCATTTCATCGCTGCGGCCCAAAGGTTCGAGGGCTTACACCTTCGCCAGCTGGTGCCTCCCTCGCGCTTCGGTTCCGTACTACAATAGGACGAGGATGCCGCCGCTAGGGAAACCGCTGAAGCTCGAGCGCTCGGCCCGTGCACTCAACAGGCGTTTTGCCGAGCTGCTCGACAAGCTGCGCCAGAACCGCCCCACTGGCGACGTCGACCTGCTGCGGCGCGCCTACGAATTCGCTGCCGAGCAGCACCAATCGCAATTCCGCGAGTCCGGGGAGCCCTTCCTTTCGCATCCACTCGAGGTCGCCCACATCCTGGCGGACATGAAGTTGGACGTGACCACGCTCTCGGCCGCCCTGCTGCACGACGTCGTCGAAGACACGCGCATTCCCCTCCAGCAGATCGAAGAGCGCTTTGGCACCGACACCGCCCGGCTGGTCGAAGGCGTCACGAAGATCGGTCGCCTGAATCTGCTCGCCCCAGAGGCGCGCCAGGCCGAAAATGTCCGCAAGATGCTCCTGGCCATGGTCGGCGATGTCCGTGTGGTCGTGGTCAAGCTAGCCGACCGGCTCCACAACATGCGCACGCTCGAATTCCTGCCGTCCGAGAAGCAGGAGCGCATTGCGCGCGAAACGCTCGAGCTCTACGCGCCCATCGCACACCGGCTGGGCATGGGGCTGATCCGCGGCGAGCTGGAAGACCTGGCCTTCAGCTACCTGGAGCCCGCCGCGTACCTCGAGCTGCGCAAGGCGGTCGCCGACAAGAGCAAGGTCTACGAGAGATTCCTCCACGATGTGCAGGATACCATCCGCGAGAAGCTGGTTGAAAACGGCCTCCCCGCCGAAGTCGAAGGCCGCATCAAGCGACTCTTTTCCATCCACCAGAAAAGCCAGCGGCAGCAGCGCACGCTGGACCAGATTTACGACCTGCTGGCAGTTCGCGTCATCAGCGATACGGTCAAGAATTGCTACGCCGCACTGGGCGTAATTCACCAGATCTGGCGACCGTTTCCCGGGCGGTTCAAAGACTACATCGCCATGCCGCGGCCGAACCTCTACCAGTCGCTGCACACGACCGTCATCCACGCGGGCCAGCCCTTCGAGGTGCAGATCCGCACCCAGGAGATGCATCGCTTCGCCGAGCAAGGCGTGGCCGCGCACTGGAAATACAAAGACGGCAAGAGCGTTTCCGACGCCGACGACCAGCGCATTGTCTGGATGCGCCAGTTGATCGAGTGGGTGAAGGAGATGGAGGAGCCGAGCGAGTTCCTCTCCACGCTCAAGGTGGATCTCTATCCCGACGAAGTGTACACCTTCACCCCCAAGGGCCGTGTGGTCACGCTGCCCCGCGGCGCCACCCCGATCGACTTTGCCTACGCCATTCACACCGAGGTCGGCAACCAATGCGTGGGCGCAAAGATGAACGGCCAGATTGTGCCGCTGCGCCACCGCTTGGCCAACGGCGACGTCGTGGAGATCCTCACCCAGAAGGGCCACACCCCCAGCCGCGATTGGCTCAATTACGTCCACACCTCGCGCGCCCGCAGCAAGATCCGCCACTGGATCAGTCTCCACGAGCGCGCCGAGGCGACCGAAGTTGGCCGGCGCCTACTCGAGCGGGAAGCACGCCAGTGCAGCCTCACCTTGAAGAAAATCCCGGAGGCCGACCTGCTGCGTGTGGCGAGCGAGTATGGCTGCGCCAAACTCGACGACCTGTACGCCGGCCTGGGCTATGGCAAGTATTCCGCGCGCCAGATCCTCAGCAAGGCCAGCGGTCAGTCGCTGATCGAAAAAGTCGAAGAGAAGCCGGCCAAGCTTGTTTCCACCGTCAAGCGCATGCTCGGAATCCACGATGGGGCCGTGCTCGTGCGTGGCCACGACGACTTGATGGTCTACCGCGCCAAGTGCTGCAACCCGATTCCTGGGGATGAAATCATCGGCTATGTCACGCGCGGCCGCGGCGTCGCGGTGCACAGCACCGCCTGCCCCAACGTGCAGAACCTGCTCTATCAATCCGAGCGACGCATCGCCGTCGACTGGACCGGCTCGAGCGAGAATACCTTCCCCGTGAGCCTGCTCATTCGCACCCAGGACCGTCCCGGCATGCTGGCCGAAATCACCGGCGTCATCAGCGAAGCGGGCTCCAATATCCGCACGCTCGACAGCCGCCCCGACCATCTCCACGCGCGCATCGAGCTGACCCTGGATATCGCTGATCGCAAACAGCTCGAGCGCATTCTGACCAACATCAAGAAAATCTCGGGCGTGTTCGATGTCGAGCGCCGCTATCGCATCTGAGCACGTAACCCTGCGGTAATCTTCCGGGCACATCCGCCGCTCACCCCTCGCCGCCACCCTTACAATGGAGTGGATGCCTTCGCTTTGCTCCCGGCAAGCCCGCCCGTGGGGCTCATTGCGTCGACCAGAGGCCGCCCGGCGGAGCTGCGCCCGCGCGGCGGTGTGGTTCGCCGGGCTGGCAGCTCTCGCGCTCCTTGCGACCGGATGCCAACGCCTCCATCCTACCGATATGCGCCCGCTCGACCAGGCGGGGATGTGGTTTGCCAGCATCGAAGAGCTGCGCAAGCTCGCTATCACCGATGCCGAGGTGGCGCAACTCTCTAGGGCCCGCCAGGCCGGCATATCAGACCAGGCCTGCGTTGAGCTGCTGCGCATCGCCCGCGCTCGGAAGCAGCCGTTTTCGAGCGGCGAAGCCGCCGCTGGTCTCCGCCAAGTGGGCGTGAGCGAGTCCACGATCCTCGTCCTGGCGCGCTTGAACCAATTGGGCTTGTGGTCCGGGGAGTCCCAGGCTATGCACCTAGCCGGACTCTCTGACCGGATCGTTCTGGCGGTGGCGCGTCGACACGCGGCGGGTCAGGAGGTGCCTTCGGGCTCGTCGCTGGCAAAGCTCCGGGACGCCGGTATGACAGAAGCCGAGCTGATCGCGCTGATTGACGGCGGCACCTCCGACCAGCAGGCCCAAGCGATGCTCGAAACGCACCGCCGGACCGTTTCCCGCACTGGATTCGTGCGCTACCAGCGGCGTCGCCGGCGCTGATTGTCATCCTGCGCCCCGCCCGATAGAATCTCATCGCCTTGCTGCGGACGTCCTCATGGCGGCTCCTCCTCACCATTGGTCTTGTCCTTGGCTTGGTCCTTCTTTGCTCCTGCGCCGTGCCGTTCGGTCCGGGCTATCAGATTGAAAGGCAGCAGCTCGAAGCTCACTACCTCCAGACTTCGCCGGCGCATCTCCATATTCAAGCGACCTACCGCTTGAGGAACATCGGCAATGGCCAGCTCGGTTTCGTCGAGGCCGTTCTTCCGAGCGGGCCAGCCCGCGGGAGAGAGAACTTGCGCGTCTCAGTGGACGGCCGCGAAGTGTCCGTCGAGCCAGCCGACGATGGGAGCACGAGCGTGGCCCGAATTCCCTTCGATCCAACCTGGTCACCGAAGCAGCGGCGGATTCTGTCCCTTGAGTACGATCTGGCGCCGGCGGTCCAGGGCGATGCAGAATTTGCGGTCGATGAAGGTTCGTTCCTCAGCCGCGCTTCCTCGGCTTTTCCCCTGCTTCGGCCTCCGACAGGCGGGCTGGTGGAGCACGGCAAGCCCGCTCTGGAATCTCGCTTGACGGTTCTCGTGCCGGCGGACTTTCAAGTGTTCGCGGGCGGACAGGGCCAGGGCTCGCGGCAACGTGGGGGAGAGAGTGAGTACCGCTTCGGTGTAAACAAGAAGAGCTTCGAGCCCTTTGTCCTGGCGGGCCACTACCACGAGCAGCGCATTCAAGCGGGCGGCGATACGATCATCTTCTGGACGTTGGACCCCCTGCCGGCCGACCAGGCGCAGGGCGCCACGGCGCGGCTGGCCGGGACCTACCAGACTTACCGGTCAGCGTTCGGGCAGCTTTGGAAGAACCCGCCGCCGGTGCGCGTGATCGAAACGTCGGCGCGGCTGACCGCGCGGCGCGGCGGCCAAGGGGATGCCGCCGGGGTCGCCCTGCCCACGGGCGCACTGCTAAATCGCGCTGCATTTCGAGTGGGAATCACGAGCGACACTTTCCTAACATTGGTCGAGCACGAACTGGGGCACACCTGGTTCGGGGAGGCCGTCTCCGCTCAGCCACACGCCGAAGCGGTACTCGGCGAGGCACTGGCTGAATACTCCACGCTGGTTGCCGCAGAGGCGCGCGGGGGTGAATCCGAGCGGCAGCACGAGACCGCGCTGTTACTGCGTTGGTTCGATGAATCGCGCAAGAAGGCCGCCGATAAGCCGCTGCTCGAGATCAGGGCCTCGGATCCCTATGAGAAGCGGGTTTTCGGCTACAGCAAAGGCGCGCTCTTCTTCGTCGGGCTCGAAGACCGCTATGGCAAGGAGAACGTCCGGCACGCACTGGCTCACCTCGTGAACAGTTTGCGTGGCAGCCGCTTCGGCTATGCGGAGTTACGCGCGGCCATAGAACTCGAAACCCGGGAGAAGCTTGGCGATTTCTTCCGCCTCTGGCTCGACGAGCGAGGCATCCCGGACGAGTTTCGTGCACGGTACGAAGTGAAGGAACAACGCCTGGAAAGCAAGGAGTAGCGTGGCCTGCTTGCTTCTCTTGGTCTTGCATCCCGACGATTTGAGCTTTCCTGAATGACCAAACACGCCGTGCCCGAGGAAACAGCTCGAGAAGGGCACCAGATTGAATCTCGATCCACCGGAGGAGCCAAAGTGAGAAGCGTCATTTCGACCGAGCGCGGGCCGAAAGCGATTGGCCCCTATTCACAGGCCATTAAAGCCAATGGCTTCGTATTCGTCTCGGGGCAGATCCCGCTCGATCCCGCGACCCAGCAACTCGTCGAAGGCGGTATCACCCCGCAGACCGAGCGCGTCATGGAGAACCTAAAGGGTATCGTTGAGGCGGCCGGGTCGTCGCTCGACCGCACGGTGAAGACGACCGTATATCTCGCGGACCTCGGCGACTTCGCGGCCATGAACGAGGTTTACGCGCACTACTTTAAGCAAGAGCCGCCCGCACGCGCGACTGTCGAGGTAGCCCGCTTGCCGCGCAATGTCCGCATTGAGATCGAGCTCATCGCGCTCAGCTAGCCGCACTCGTCCAGAGTTGCGACACAACTTATATCCAACCCCACCTGCATCAATTGTTCGTCGGAGAGGGCGGGAGCCCTCCTTCGCGCTCTTCAAAGCCAGAGTGCGCGCGGTCCAGGACAAAACCTTATCACCTACTGGATGTTGCCTCCTCGCCGCGATGAAACGGCACGGGTCGTATGCGCTTCGGCCGCGCTTCGAGTCAAACCGCGAATCGTAATGCCCGCATGCCGTCGCAGGGGGGGCTTTGGAGCGCACCTCAATGCGGATTACAGCAGCCTGCAACACAAGCCTGCTGAGGCCAACGTACATTCGCAAGTAGTTGAAAGATCTGGTGGGCCTGGGTTGACTCGAACAACCGACCTCACCCTTATCAGTTGTCACCGGGGCGCTTGCGACTTGTTGCGATGAGTCATCGCGTCTAACTGCAAGTGCTGCAACTGCAGGCCTTGCGCCACTTTCGAGATGGTATGTACTGCGACGGACAGCGGGCCACGTTGATCTAGGTGTGCACCAAATTGTGCACCAACTCTTGAGACGGCCACAACCGATCCAAGCAGCCACAAAGCCGGGCGGGGTTCATTTGCGCTTACCCGTGCGCACACAGAATTTTTCAGTTTCCGTAGCTCAGGCTGGATGGGCCTTGTCAATCGGGCCACGCAGGAGACCTCGACTGCAACCTGTTCAAACTCTGAGCGCACATCGGACATGTACAGCGCCAGCTTGCCAATCCGCCAGACCAACCGGAATTGCCCGCAGCACTTGGGGCAGGTTGCGACGCAGAAGGCCCCATTCGCCTCCCCGTATTATACTGTGGGCTTCCTCGTTGCTGGACACTTGGCGGCGCGGCGTCTTCGGCCCGCCGGGACCGCACACTACGTTTTGTGACCGGGGCTGCCTCGCAGCCGGTCGCAACTGGACTTAGGGTAGTGGGGTCTTTTAGCTTGACCGGGCAGCCGTTCTTTTCAACAAGGCCAAGCACCAAGACTCACCGTTGCCCATCTTCGGGACTAGCGACACGACTTCCCATCTGGCTTCGCCCCAGGCATTCAATTGCTTCTGGCTCTCATCCAATGACTGGTCGCTCGATACAAGGTCGAGCACCTCGAATCGGTACTGCCACTGGGCCATCATGTCCTCCTATGATGTTTGTCTACTCCGTCTTTGACGGAAGTCTTTTCACGCTTCAGCCTGCTTCAAGGCGAAGTTCGGGAAGTCCTCAAAGACCCAGTTGTACTTCAGCGTGCGATAGATGATGCCCAGGAATTTGCGGGCCAGGGCAGATGATGGCGCGGCCGGCTCCGGGCCGGCTGCGCATGTGTAGTTCGCTAGATAGGGGCTGTAGCGTTTGGCGATGAGCGCGCATTGCACCAGCGCCGTCCGTCCCAGCTTGCTTGTGCCCCTCCCGAAGACTAGGTTTGCGAACTGAGATTGCTCGCGGCGTTCGTATAGACGTTGCTGATCGCTCCGGCCAAGTTCTTCATGGCCACAATCGAAGCCAAAGCGATCAGAACCATTAGCAACGCGTACTCGGTCAGGTCCTGTCCCGCCTCCTCACGCCACAGCCGCAATGCCAATTGTTTCATTTTCATTACCTCTCGGCAGTAATTTGATCCCAGGCGCTGGCCCGGATATGCACCAGCCTAGTTGGGATTCAGAGCCCCTTCAATGGGCCGGTCGTCACACGGGGACAGTACGGAAGTACCAAAGTCAATTTCTTAGCTGTTTCGAGAACACCTGATTTGAGGACAGCCTCATGAGTACACGGGCTGAGACGCGGCACCGCAGCGGAGATCAGCCGAGAGAGTAGAGGGAAAAGGCGCTGTGCAAATGCTCCTTTTCCTGTCTGTTCAAGCGCCAGATGTGATCCCCAGGCCCAGGAGTGTGCATTACCTGAATATCGCCGTTGCTGTCCAACGCGAGCCGAAGTTCATCTCCACCCAAGAGCGTATATGCGCTCACGGTCTTTTCGCAGTAGGGGCAGTAGGCTTGAACGGTCATGCGACGCGCACCTCCGAACTCTCGAACTGTACCTTACAGTGTTGCGGGTCTATCTACTTGTGTGGAGTGGCCCTGCGGAATGGCATGAACTTACTCTCGTTGGGGGAGTGAGTCAAGCGAGAAGTGCGCACAGGCCCGGAGATTATCCCCGTTCCGTAATCACACGAAAAACTTCTGAAACTGTTTCAAGAGCAAAACAGCACCTCACCAGTACCGGCGCCCACCGCGTGCGGGTCCTTGGAAAGTTCTTCAGGCAAAAACTTCAAGGCCACGGGACGGCCAAGGTTTGTATCCTCGGCTTTATAAACAGCACCCATCCCGCCGCCGCCCAGCTTCTCCAGGACGCGGTAGTGAGAGACTGTTTGGCCGATCATGGAAAGAGAACCAACGCGTTGGTGAGTATCCTCCTAGGGCGCACCTGGTGGCAAGTCAACTCACATTGTGGTAGTGACTCATCTCTAAGGACGCCGGCCGTGTCAAGCGGTTTTTTCCTTTTCTTTTTCCTCTATTTCTGCTCCGTTCGAGCACACTCACCCCTCCGCGCGAAAGGTGCAGGAGAATTATTCGAGGCTTTCTGCCCATTCTGCGAAAGCCACAGCGCCGAGCAGATCCGAAAACTGGTGAAGCGTTCCAGCGAATGAATCAGCGCGGCTATGGCCGCGGCAGCCACGTAGTTGAGCCGGAGCACGCCCTCGTATAGCTGCTCAAAACCTAATCATTTCGGCACGCTCAAAGTAGAAGAGCTGGCTTCCGAGAGCGAATACGCAGTGCGCGTTGACTGGACTGCACGTGCCGCGTAGCATGCTCGCCAAGGGCAGATTCCTCCATGATCGGCCACACCCTCGGCCACTACCGCGTCGCCGAAAAGATCGGCGCCGGTGGCATGGGTGAGGTATATCGCGCACGTGATGAGCGGCTTGACCGCGATGTGGCGCTGAAAGTCCTGCCTGCAGGCAGGCTCGCCGATGATGCGACGCGGAAGCGGTTCCGCAAAGAAGCACTGGCGCTCGCCAAGTTGAATCACCCTCATATCGGCACTATCTATGACTTCGACACGCAGGAGGGTGTCGATTTCCTTGTGATGGAGTACATCGCCGGAACGACCCTAGCCGATCAACTAGCATCGGGCCCATTGCCTGAAAAGGAGATTCTGACCCTGGGAACACAGATTGTCGCAGCGCTGGAGGAGGCCCACGAGCAGGGCGTTGTGCATCGCGACTTGAAGCCGGGAAACATCGCGGTGACGCCGAAAGGCCAAGCGAAGGTCCTCGACTTCGGGCTTGCGAAACTCTTGCGGCCCGTGAGTGAGATATCCACGACCGACGAGTTAAGCAGTACGGCAGTTGCGGCGGGGACATTGCCTTACATGGCGCCGGAACAACTGCGAGGCGAGCCGGCAGATACGCGCAGTGATATATACGCGGCAGGTACGGTACTCTACGAGATGGGGACCGGACGGCGGCCGTTTAAAGCCAAGTTGGCGACGGCGCTGGCTGCCGACATCCAGACCCAGCCACCAACACCGCCAAGCCAGCTGAACCCGAAGATTTCATCGCGTCTGGAAGAAATCATCCTAAAGTGTCTAGAAAAAGAGCCAAAAAATCGCTACCAGTCGGCCAAAGAGTTGGCGGTGGACTTGCGAAGATTGGCTCTGCTGGAGACTGCGCGTGTGGCTCCGCAGCCCCGCCGGAAACTGCTGCGGCCCGCCTGGGCAGTGGCGGCGATAACGCTCATCGCGGTTTTCAGCGTGACCTACTTCGCTTGGCGCAACTTCTGGCCTCGCGCCCAAGCGCCCGCCGGTAAAATCATGCTCGCCGTGTTGCCTTTTGAAAACTTGAGTGCTGACCCTGAGAAAGACTACTTTAGCGATGGCCTGACCGAAGAAATGATTGCGCAGTTGGGAGGAATGCAACCAGGGCGACTGGGGGTGATCGCTCGTACTTCAGCGATGCGCTACAAACACCCTGACAAAGGCATTGATCAGATCGGCCGGGAGCTCCGTGTGGACTTCATCCTGGAAGGCAGCGTGCGCCACATGGGTGACCGTGTGCGGATCACTGCCCAGTTGATCCAGGTGAAGGACCAAACCCACCTGTGGGCCGAGAGCTACGAGCGCGATCTGGCGGGTGTGTTTGCCCTGCAAACGGAGGTCGCGGATCGCATTAGACGCTCGCTGGCTTTGGAGTTACTCCCAGGACAGCGGGCAGAACTCGCCCAGGCTCCGACGGCCAAGTCCGCCGCTTACGAAGCTTATCTCAAGGGTCGCTACCACTGGCACAAAGGCTCCGCCGAGGAGCGGAGGAAAGCCCGGGAGTATTTTGAGCAAGCCGTGCGAATCGATCCTAAGTACGCGCCTGGCTACGCGGGCTTGGCTGATTACTACTGGGCGACCCCCGACCTTCCCCCACAAGTGGCGATGCCGAAGGCAAAGGAGTACGCGCTCAAGGCCGTGGAGCTGGACGATACACTGACCCACGCTCACACCGCGCTGGCGGTAATCCGATGGTCCGGTGACTGGGACTGGTTGGGTGCGGAGACAGAAATCAACCGCGCTCTCGCACTGAACCCGAACCATGCGGAAGCTCACCGAATCTATTCCTTCTATCTGTTAGCGCTGGGACGGTTCGAGCAGGCTCTGACCGAGGTCCGGCGCGCGGAGGAGTTGGACCCGCTTTCACTGCTGATCAGCGTCAACACTGGGTGGACGTTTTACTTTGCCCGCCAGTACGACCGCGCGATCGAGCAGTGCCGAAAGGCTCTGGAGTTGGATGCGAACTCGGACGGCGCCCACGCTTGCCTGGGTCAGAGTTACCGCGCTAAGGGTATGCACGAGCCAGCCATCGCCGAATCGGAGCTAGCAGTCACCCTTTCCGCCAGGCACCCCGCGCGCGTTGTGGGGCTGGCGCGGGCCTATGCCGCCGGCAACAGGAGAAGCGAGGCGAAAAAGGTGCTGCAAGAATTGCACCAGCGGGGCAAGCGGAGCTATGTTCCGGCGTACTTGCTCGCGATGACCCATGCTGCACTCGGCGAGGAGGAAGAAGCGCTCGCGGCCCTGGAACGTGCCTACGCCGAGCGCGACCGATACCTGATCTGGCTCAAGGTCGATGAGGTCTTTGACCCGCTTCGGGGAGAGCCACGCTTCCAAGACCTATTGCGCCGTGTTGGCTTCCCGCCCTAGGTTCCTTGCCGGGGACTGACAATCTCGCTAGCTCGTGTGGCGCTTTGGTGTCGGGAGGAGTTTTTTGCGTGTTCTGTCTACTGTATCCTCGCTACCCCAAAAGCACCGAAGCCCGCGTAAGTGCTTTCATCGTGAACCACTATCACGACGTATGGTTCATTCCCTGCGGCCTTTTCTTTCTTTTCTTTAAGGAGCCGCAGCTCAAAGTGACCTCGCACTTCTTCGACTTGCTTGAAGATCTGGTACTTTCTGAGAAACGCCAAAGAGTCGTCTTCCAGTTCTTTCCGCCTTTCGTTTGACAGTTGCAGGATGGCGATTTCCGGCCAGCGCGGGCCTAATTCACGTATGTCCCACAGCCTAAGCACCTTGAAGTCCGCCACGGCCTGCCATCGCTCCGGTGGTTTCTCCTGGGCCACACGGGCTGGGATGGTTTGCAGTAGCATCAGAGACCCCAATAGTATCCCGCCGGTCAGGATTCGCTTCATGTCTCACCCCCGTCAGAACAAATTTAGGTAGGATTTGGTGGGGCGTTTGTACGCCACACAGAGCTGAAAGTCAAGCCTGTGTACTCGTCCAGTAGATTGGTGACACTTCACTCCTTTCGTGGTGCTGCACCCCGCAGCAGAAACTGCTGCGGGGTGAGATAGCCCAAGGCCTGGTGCGGGCGAACCGTGTTGTAGATGTGTTCCCACTGGCGCAGTTCG
>DATFXF010000263.1:0-11856 GCA_035258565.1 Candidatus Acidiferrales bacterium | reverse complement strand
CGCACGTCGTCGTACTTGCTGTAGATGCGTTGCACCGTCCACACATTGGAACTCGTCGCTCCAGAGATGGTGTCCGACTCTCCGTTGCAGATGTCCGCGCACTCCCCACTTTGCGGGTCGCTCTGGTCGTACCAGCCCGTGGGTGGACTGGGGTCGGTCACCATCTCAGCAAACTCGTGGCTGGTGACCTGAGTGCGCCGCTGCTCTTGCGTCAGGCGGAGCGAGAGTGTGCAACCGGATCCAGCCGGGCACGAATTCCGAATGCAGGCGTCGTCCAGAGCGGGAATGACCCCGTAATAGAAGAAATTTCCGGCGGCCGTTGTGAAGGTGTTGTGATAGCCGAACGCGGTGTCCCCCGAGGGTTCGCACATCACCACGCCCAGGTTGGTGTCGTTGACCTCGGTGTTCTCGTCGAGAAAGATGATCAACACCTCGGAAGCGTTGTTCCGAGGCGGCTCCCGGATCACTCCGGCCTGGATACTCGATTGGATGACGCGATGAATGTCCTGATCCGCCAGCTGGCTGGGGACCTTGCCCAAGAAGGAAGCCTGCCCGAAGCGGCCGCTACCCTTTCCCGAACCCACACCGTATTGGCTGAGCACGTTCATGAAGTTGCTGTTCAGGAGATCTTGCACGAACTGGTTCAGACGCTGGGCCGCCGCCTGGTGAGCCGAGTCACTCCAGAGCGCCCCCCAGAAACTCGTGGATAGGACCGGGGAGGCGATGACCGGACCACCGTTATAGACAAAGCCCGGAAAGGCTGGCCGCCCCGCCTGCGGCGCCGCTCGGTAGGGTTTCCGCGCCGGGACTACTCCGAGAACCGGCCTTGTGACCGGCGGCTTCTTCCGGGTCGCTGGCCGCAAGGGTTGGCTCCTATCCGCTGTCATCACCGCTCCTTCCTACCGCGCCCCCCTTACTTTCGGACGGAAGGCGACGGGGAGGGCTTCTGAGTGAAATCAAAACAATCCGACATGTCGTCGGCCACCGCGTCGCGGGCATTGAGTCCAAACGTGGTCTCGCAGAACTTGACAAGGCTGATATGCGAGTGCAGCACCTTGGAGATGTATCCCCTCTTCGCGTAGGGACTCAGCACCAACCAGCCGCCGCGAGCCGTAGCGGAACTGTGTGCCGTCCCTCCATCGCTCAACTTGGGGCGGAGGAACATGATCATACCAGCCTCCCCAGTCGTCCCAGGTGATAAAGATTGCTGTCTGTGGCCAGAGATTGCCCTGCACGATGGCATCCACCTGGTTGACGGTCCACTGCATACCGTTCTTCACGTTGCCGACGGGCGGATTCGCACCTCGATCCTGCGGGTCAGGCGGGTGCTCGCTGAATGCGTGGGGCGCATACAGCCACGAAACCGATGGTAGCTTTCCCGCCGCCGCGTCCTTGGCGAACTGGTCTGAAGAGAGAAGCGGGCGTCCGGCTAGGGCCTTCAGGTAACCGAATGCATAGCCTCCGTAATTGACCCAGCTCAGGCCGGCCGCGTCGAGGCTAGCGGGCAAGGACGGGAGATCGTAGACCGGGTTGCCGGAGGGATTGTCAATCACTGGAGAGTCCGCGGTGAGCAGCATCAGATGGTTCGGTGTGGAGGGCCCGGCAACATCGGTGAAATAATTGTCACAGAGCGTGAACTGCCGCGCATAGGCGAAGTAGGCTGGAATATCGGACTCGAGGAATTGCTCACGCATAGCCCCCTGCACTCGATCGAGCCATGCCTTGTGGTTATGCGGTGGGTCCCCGGTGGGCGCGTTCGGCGAGTGTCGCATCGTGGCGCCATTTACGCCGGGAAACGTGCCAAAGTAGTTGTCGAAGGTATGGTTCTCTTTGAAAATGATGACCACGTGTTGGATTGGACGCGGAGATGGCATGGAGGTGAATGGCTCGCGGAGCCGCCCGAGCCGCAAAGAATAGGCGTCTCGATTGCCCGATCAAGGACTCCGAGGATAAACGCTGGACTCTCTTCGGCCCTGTTAGGTGATTTCCCACACCAGTCTGTTTGAGTGATCGCCGCTCATCGCCTGGAGGATGATCCGCTGCACATTTTCCAGGCAGTAGGAATATCGCATTGTCTTGTTGCCTGCGCCCGATTGGATCGCTTCTAAATATCCGCTCCCGTCTGCCGTCCAAGAAATCACCGCCACCCAGGCCTTCAGTTTCGCGAGTCCTGTCGCGTTGAGTAGATCGCGGAAACCACCATCAGCCAAGCGGTCCTCACAAAAAGCCAGGGGAACTACCTGTTGAGCCAAGATCGCCTTGGCTTTGCTCACCGTGGAACAAAAGATGGGCTCCAACCCCCATTGACTGAGAATACTGGCAAGTGTTCGGCGGGTTTGAGGGTCCGCAGAAGCAATCAGGACTTCCGACTGAGCGTGCATGAGCGCCTCCTCGAACAGAGAAGCTTTGCCCACTCAAGCACACCAGCCAAGCGGAGAAGAGCACGAAAGCTTCCAATGCTAAGTGGTTGACGACTGAGGAGATTTCGCTCTGCTGGGACCCTCGGGCTCCGGCAAGGATTGCCATGCCTTGGGTATTCTAGGGGTACTGGGCCACTGGCGAGAGTCCGCGCGAAGGCGCTCACCGAACAGGACAAGGCGGAGGGTTACATCCTGGCCTGTCAGGCCAAAATCCGGGGACGTTAGAGTGGACGCATGGATCTCCTCGCCTGGTCTCCTTCGACGAGAAACTCGGCGAAATTCCCGGCCGTTCACAGCCGCGTGCCGAGTCTTTCGGCCGCCTCTTTCGAGTTGATGACGGGATGCACTTCAAAGTCAACGATGTCACTCCAATTCGCCATCCATTGATCGAGAAGCGTGCGATCTTCTGTTTCCATCAGCTGGTAACAGCGGTCTAGGCTGTCGGTTACCCAGCTCGACAGGTAGGAGAGTCCCGCCGGCACTAACCGTCCGCGGTCTCGAAGTCGTCGATAGACCGGCACAGCATCCGCGTTCCTGAAGTTCTCGATCACCATGTACAATCTCCCGCTCATCATCGCCTCCAACCTACGTTAGCATCCTGTCCACAAGCGCAGTCAATTCTGGTGAAACAGATTGACAGTCGTACGAATCCTTCGCAAGCGGGTCTGCATCGCTCGCAAAGCAGGGTTTCCCGGGACTCCCTTTCACTGTACAGATCGGTACACCATGGATTGCATCTTTCTCCCCGGGTTGCGCATCTATAAAGCGAGTCTCACAACAGATCATCTTCTGGCCCGAAATCGCAAGCTCCCCGGATGGCCTGCGGGAGCTCGGGAACGGGCCTTTCCTCTAGGCGGAGGTAATCCGAGATGAGCGATAAGTCGCTAAAAAACTATTTATTTGCCAGCGACTTCGACCAGACATTGAGCTTCAATGACTCCGGTTATGTTCTCAGCGAATTGCTTGGGATTCCGACGGAAGAATTTGAACGCAAAGCGGCCGGGATGGCCAGACTCAACCTGGTCCAGCAGGGTGCTGAATTGGCTTACCTGTTGCTCCATGATCCTGTATTTCGCTCGCGAGTTCGCAGAGAGCACCTTTATGAAGTCGGGAAACGCGTCCGGGTGAAAAACAACGTTGCGCTCTTGTACGAGATTCTCGCTCACGGGATCGACGGCTATCATTTCGACTTTTACGTCCTTTCCGCCGCGCCTGTCGAAGTGATTCAATCGGCCTTGGAGGGGATCGTACCCGCTGATCATATCTACGGAACTGAGTTTCGCTACCATGGTTCAGGAGAAATCGACACGATCGTTCGGGCCACGGCGGGCTATGGAAAGGTGGCGGTACTCGATGAACTACAGACGGCTTTCGAGATCGGCCCGGATCATGTCATTTATGTCGGAGACGGCAGCTCCGATATCCATGTGATGCTGCACGTGAATGTACGCGACGGCTTCACGATCGCGGCTTCGGAATCGAGACACGTCGCCCAGATCGCGAAACGAACAGTGTTGAGTGACAATGCGCTCGCCATGCTGGTGCCGATCTTGGAGAAAATTGTCGGCTGGGAGCGGCCTCCAATCCGTGCGTTCTTCGAATCCTATGGGTTCCTGATTCAAGAGTGGGAGAGAGTACGAACCGACTGGCTTACACTCCGGCCCGCCGGTGCTGCCTATTCCGAAGCCGCCAGTGACGCCTGACCCGGTTCCGGCTGGTTGCTTGCTTGATTGCCTTCGAAGCTCACCCCTCGAGACGCCCGGGTGACCGAAGGCGTCCTTCACTCTGCGCCCCGCATCCCTCCGAACCCAACCTCTGACTATGCGAGGATCTCCTCTGCTCCACAGTCTTGAGCAAATCCTGGTTGACCGCGGCTGCACCTCGCGTTACAAGGGGCCTCAGAAGAAAAGAAGTCGTCGTCTCATTTATAGCCAGATCCTGTACCTTGCTCATCCGGGAAACCGTCTCGGCGTTGATCGGATCACTCGTTCCGACCAGCTGCTTTGACTCGCGCAAAATGGCGGCGTAGGTTCACAATTCTATCCACTGCCGTTGGAGGCGAAATGCCCTTCCCTTCGCTAAGAAACTTCCTTCAAGCCCGCCCCCTTAGCCGGCGAGAACTGTTTCGCGACGGCAGCTTTCTGGCCGCCATGGGGTTCTTCCGGTACGGCTCACTTCCTACTGCGCCGGTGCCCGCCCCTAGATCAAGCCCCGACTCCTACTCTTCTGTCGGGGTCCGCCCGCTCATCAATTGCGATCACGTGAAGACGATTCTGGGCGGTTCTTTGGTTCTGCCCGAGGTCATCCAGGCCATGGAGAGCGCCTCCCATCACTTCGTTCACTTGGATGAGTTGATGGAGGCCGTCGGGGCCCGCCTCGCAGGGCTGACCGGGTCGGAGTGGTGCATCGTAACCTCCGGCTGTGCTGCGGCGATCACCCACGCCACTTCGGCCTGCATCGCCGGCGGCGACCCGGAGAAGCTGAGGCGGTTGCCCGATCTCACGGGCCTCAAGAACGAAGTCATCATCCCCCGATACTCGCGCAACCTGTACGACCAGGCCGTGCGGATGCTGGGCGTGAAAGTGGTCGAGGTGGAAAGCGTGGAAGGTCTTGAGGCCGCTCTTGGTCCCAGGACTGCTATGGTTTATGTGTTGGGGATCAACGATTTGGGTATCGGATGGTTGGGTGACAGGATCCCGGCCCCATTTTCTGGCTTCGGGGTGAAGGTGATCGCCGAGGCTGCTCGGCGGAGAGGGGTTCCCGTTTTTGTGGATGCCGCGGCAGAGGACCTCACCGTGCCCAATGTCTACTTACAGCGCGGCGCCACGCTCGTGGGCTATAGCGGCGGCAAAGTACTTCGCGGCCCGCAATGTTGCGGGCTGCTCATGGGACGCAAAGATCTTGTCCGCGCAGCCTGGATCCACGGTGCCCCCCATCACTCCTTTGGCCGGCCGATGAAGGTTGGTAAGGAAGAGATCATGGGCATGCTGGCAGCCGTGGAAATGTGGTTTAAGAGGGATCACCAAGGGGAATGGAAAAGGTGGGAATCCTGGCTGAATTCTATCGCGAAACGTGTCACACGCGTGACGGGAGTGAACACGGAGGTGATCCGGGGACCGGAACTCACCTTAAACTGCCCGACGCTCGTCGTGAGATGGGACGGCACAAAACTCGGAATCACTGGGGAAGAAGTAAAGAAGATACTTGAGGAGGGCAACCCCCGTGTCTTTCTCGGCGAGGCCACAGGGAATCGCCAGGAGCCCATGGCCAGTTCGGTGACGATCAGGCCCTTGACCATGCAAGCTGGGGAGGAACGAGCGGTAGCAGACCGCCTGTACGACGTACTCTCGAGCGCACCGAAAATTCTAGCGCCAGCCCGTCGAGCTCGATCGGTCGACTTAGCAGGCCTGTGGGACGTCCACATAGAATTCATCTGTGGGAGTGCAGAGCACACTTTCTCCCTCGAACAGCAGGGCGACCAGCTGGTGGGTACCCACAAGGGGGACATTCTGGCCGGGGAATTGCGCGGTACGGTCGAAGGCAACCAGATTCGAGTCCAAAGCGCCCAAAAGTACGAAGGCAACTGGCTTCATTATCAGTTTCTGGGCACGGTGGACGGAAAAAAGATGCAAGGCTCGGTTGACCTGGGCCAGTACGGGCAGGCCCGCTGGACCGCGAAAAAGCGCAGTTAGTCCAGGCCTCAAGAACGCGCGGCAGTCGTCCAAGGGACTGCCAAGCACACGGAGAGGAGACGCATGGTGGATCGCCGGTTGTTCTTGCAGTTTGTGGGGGCATTGTCGGGGTGGGGCCTGGGGTTCCGTCCCACCCTGGCTCGACCACCGCGTGTTTCCTCCCTCTACGAGGAGCTGGGCGTGCGGCCCTTCATCAATGCAGCAGGGGCCTACACAGACTTGGGCGGCGCCCTGATGCCTGAGGAAGTGCTGGAAGCCATGCAAGAAGTCTCGCGCCGCTCGGTTTCCATTACCGAGCTGCAGGAAGCGGTCGGAAAACGAATTGCGGCGATGGTGGGCTGCCAGGCTGCCCTGGTGACGGCCGGTTGCGCCGCCTCCCTCACCCTGGCCACTGCTGCCTGTGTGGCAGGAAAGGATCCGGAGAGGATTCGGCGCCTTCCCGACACGAATGGAATGAAAAACGAGGTCATTATTCAAAGAAGCCACCGCTTCGAATACGACCACGCCATTCGCAACGTGGGAGCAAAACTCGTGGAAGTCGAAACCACCGACGAATTGAAAGGCGCGGTTTCCGATCGAACGGCCATGTTGTTCTTCTTGAACCTGGCCGATCCCCGCGGAAGGATCCGCCGCGAAGAGTTCGCTCAGCTGGCTAACCGCCTGGGGATCCCCGCGCTGATCGATGCCGCGGCCGATCTTCCGCCAGTGGAAAACCTCTGGACTCTCCTCCGCATGGGATACGATCTGGTCGGTTTCAGTGGCGGCAAGAGCCTGCGTGGCCCGCAATGCTCCGGCCTCCTGCTCGGCAAGAAGGCGTTGATTGAAGCGGCTTTTCTCAATGGCTCTCCGCACTCCGACAGCTTGGGGCGCACCTCAAAGATCGGAAAGGAAGAAATCGTCGGCGCCTATCGAGCCCTGCAGTTGTTCCTGCGGACTGACCACAGTGCCGAATGGACGGAGTGGGAGCGTCGCGTCCAGGCGATCGCCAGCCAACTATCCCGCATCCCGGGAGTCAAGACGACACGCGTCGTTCCCCAGGTCCCCCATAACCGGCCGCAGCTCAATGTCCAGTGGGAGCGGGAAAAAATTCCGCTTTCTCCCAGGGAAGTCGTGGCCATGCTTCGCTCGGGAGAACCGCGCATCGAATTGCCTCCGGGCAGCGAGGAGTCCTCATCGGGACTGAACGTCTCTGTCTGGATGCTGCGCCCGTCGGAAGAAACCATCGTGGGGCGGAGGTTTTCCGAAGCTTTGCTCGAGGGGAGTCGAAGGAGGAAAGCTCGGGATGGCTGAGCGACTGCATCTCGCGGATGCATCCTCGCGGCCACAAAGAGACCGGCCGAACTAGGCCGCTGGCGCCCACTTCAGCGACCGGCGTCGGTTCCGGCTCCCGCCAAGCCTGCTTTTGGAGATAAAGCTTCCCTGGGGGGACGGTGCTGTTTAGCCCAGATCCAGTAAGCCAGAGAGATAAACGCCAGCCAGGCGAGGCCGGAAAGAATAGTGATGCGCATCCGCTCCACCCACCAGGTGGTCGCCAGAACTGCGGCCACCAGGATCAGGCCCAGGATGGTCGTGAAGGGGTACCCGATCATAGGCGCGGAGAGGGGGCATCCTTCGGCCCGCCATTTGCGCCGGAAGAATAGCTGGGTGACGAAAACCATCAGCCATACGAACATCAATCCAAACAGCGTGAGGCCTGCAAAATAGATGAAAGCGCTGGTCGGATACATTTTGGTGACCGCCGCGGCGATCGCCAGGCCGAGCGCCGATACCAATACTGCGCTTACTGGAGTGCCTCGTGTGGAGAGGCGTCCAAATCGCTCGGGCGCGTATCCACCGCGCGCGAGCGAGAACAGCATGCGCCCGGCTATATAGAAGCCAGTGTTCATGCTTGAGACCGCGGCCATCAGCACCACAAAATTCATGATGTGAGCCGCCGCCGGGACACCGGTGAGCTGGAACACGGTGACGAACGGGCTGGCGGTGACATCTCTGCCCGGCTGAATCTGGTTCCACGGCACAACCCCGATCAGCACGACCATCGCGCCTACATAAACGAGGGTCAAACGGACCACCATATTTCGCAACGCCTTGGGCACTGTGCGCTGGGGATCTTTGGCCTCACCCGCCGTCACCGCGATCATTTCCAGACCCCCGAAACTGGCGATCACAAACACAATGGCTGACCAAGCGCCGCCCCAGCCATTCGGAAAGAAACCACCGGCCAGCCGGAAGTTGCGCAAACCGAGCGGTGACGCGTGCCCCAACCCCCCGAGTAGGCTCACTCCAAACAGAATGAAGAAACAGATGGCCATGATCTTGATCATGGACAACCAGTATTCGACCTCCCCGAACCTTCCTACCTTCAGCGTATTGACGTAGATCAGAGCGGCCGAAACCAGCACGATCCAAATCCAGCCCGGCACGCTTGGGAACCACCACTGGCAGTAGATCGCAACCGCAGTGGCTTGGCCTCCCAGGCCGGTCGCCATGGAGAACCAGTATGTGTAGCGCACCACAAAGCCGGCCCAACGGGAGACATAAAGCTCGGCATAGACGCCAAAGGACCCTGCGGTGGGGTGGGCCACCGCCATCTCTGCCAGGGCGCTCGCAAACAGCATGCCGATGAGGGCCGCGAACACGTAGGTGAGGACGACTGCCGGACCGGCGATGTGGATACCCAGTGAGCTGCGCAAGAAGAAACCGATGCCCAGCGCCCCGCCGATGCCGATCATGGCCATCTGCCGTGCGCTCAGTTGGCGTTTGAGCCCTTTTTCTCTTTCGACAGCGTCCGTGGCGGGGCGTCCGACGGCCGGTCCCTGGGGTGTCATGAGCTACCCGCCCTTCCCTAACAACTGCGAGAACGATTCCGAACGAAAGCCCTGTTCCGACTTGGCCGAGGCGGAGTCATCCAGCCCCATGTTGCTCACTTTCCCGAGAAGAGATGGCGCGGCGGGCAATCTGGCAAACCGATGGGCACGGATTTCTTTGCAGCTTTGTCCGCGGACCAGGAAGGTTCAGCTCCTGACGCCCGACGCAGCAGAGGGTTCGCGCTCCAAGGCCACCAGCTCCAGGTTTTCCTCCAAGGCCTTCAGTACGGCACGCACATCGTCCATCGTATTGTAAACGTGGAAGGCGATGCGCAACCCGTCGAACTTGGGGGCGGTGATGATGTTGCGCTCGGCCAGCTTGGAAGCCAACGCTGCGGAGTTCGTCGTTCTCACCACCACCATCGGTCCGGCGCTGTCGACCGGAGTCTTGATCGCGATCTGCAACGCGCGGAGCCCGTCCACCAGAGCGGTACGCAGCTTCTTGATCTGCGCCGCCACATTCTCCAGGCCGATGTCGCGCAGGAGGTCCAGACCTGGAGCCGAGCCGTAGATGCTGGGCATTGCTGGGGTGCCCATCTCAAACCGGCGCGCCGTGGTGGCGGGCTCGAAATTTTTCAAGCTGTCCTGGAAAAGGGTGCGCTGGGCAAAGGCACCAGTCACGGTGGGTCTCAAGGACTCGATCAAGCTCTCTCTAACATACAGGAACGCCAGCCCAGGCGAGCCCAGCAGGTACTTCAATGTGCCGGTCACGTAGAAGTCTACGTCGAGGGCGTGCACATCGATCGGCTCCGTCCCGCAAGCCTGATAGCCGTCAACGATCACCAGCGCGCCGTTCTCGTGCGCGACGCGGACAACGCCCTCCAAGTCGGAGCGTGCCCCGTTCTTGTACGAAACGTGCGTCACCGGCACGATGAGCGTGTTGCGGTCCACCGCGCGCTCGTAACTTTCTACCGGAACCAGGTTATCCACAGCGTCGAGAAAGGTCACTTGCGCGCCCCGGAGCTGTTGCGTGAGCCAGATATGGCCGGTGGCCGGGAACTCGAGTTCTCCCATCACCACTCTCTTGCGCCGGTCGAACGAGAGCGCGCTTGCGATCGCGCTGATCCCCTGGGATGTGCTGTAGATGACGGCGATTTCCTCTGGTTTCGCGCCGATGAAGTTCGCGAAAGAATGCCGGATCGCTTCGTACTTTTCCATCCACACGGTCCAGGGGATGCCGTTCTCGTGCCAGAGTCTCATGAACTCCTCAAGCCCGGCTTCGACGACATCCGACAGTGCGCCCTTGGTGCAGGAACAAAGGTGGATCTGTTTCTCGAGAACTCGAAAGCGCGATCGTATTTTTTGCACTTCCGAATCCGTCAGCATATCGAGGAGAACTCCTTTCTGGTCCAGATGGCCCCTTTCCCGCTGCCGACACCGAGCTCTTGGGAACTGTGTCCCACCGCGGGCGCCTCCTACCAGATAATCTTCAGGTTAAGTTGTACGTTGCGTGGTCCTCCGACTCCAAAGTGTGAGTCAAAAGCGCCGTCATCGACGGTGGACGTAATTCTCGTGCTGAGGTCGGGTGAGGGCTGCGAGAAGTTCGGATGGTTGAAAGCATTGAAGAAGTCCACCCGGAACTGCAGCATCATCCCTTCTCGCACCCGAGTGTTTTTCGTCAGTCCGATATCCCAATCATTCAGTCCTGGGGCCGTGAGGGGGTTCCTGGGGCAATTGCCGAACGTCCCCCTTTGGGCCGGAGCAAGACCGCTGACCACGTAAGGTTTGGTCAGATCACTGAGCTGGTAGACGATAGGACCCACGCAATCAGGCCGGTCGCGGTTCTCGCTGGTACCACTCGGGTTGGTCGTGTCAAAAACCGGAGTGGCCAGTCCGTCGCGGAAGGTCGTCGAGCCGGAGAGTTGCCAGCCCTCGGTAACCATGCGCCACCCCCGAGCCAACTTCTGAATGGGCAGGTCATAAACGTAAGAGATGAGCAGGGCCTGACGCTGGTCGAACATGGAGTTGCCCCGGCTGCGGCGTAGGTTGGTTGAATCGGAGGGCTGAAAGCCGGTTGTGCCTCCCAAATCGGAAGTGGCATCGCCGGTGGTGATACTGTGTGACCAGGTGTAGGCCACCAGTGAGGTCAGACCGTGGAAGGCTCTCGAACGGAGCGAGGCCTGAAACGCGTTGTAGGAGGAATTGCCGGCCGACGAGATGGTTAGGATCTGGCGCAAGTTGGGGAACACGGTATTAAAAGGGCGCCGCGACTGATTGCCGGCTGCCGGGCCCGGTATGGGCTGGTTGACGTCAAGCGCTTGCCACATGTGCGTGCCCTTCGTTCCCACGTATCCCACTTGCAGCACCATCCTGGGGCTGAGCTCCTGCTCGACGTTCAGACTCCATTCTTGCGCGTTTTGAGGTTTCAAATCCTGTTGGATTGCGTTGACGTTGAAGGGGGGCTTGGGAGTTCCCACCCCGAAAATGGGCACGCCCGGACCGAAGGGAATCGGGGCCGCCGGAGTCGAGCTGAAGACGCCGGTGGCCCCGACCGGATTCTGGGTAAGGGCCTCCAGGGGGCGGATCCCTGCGGTATCGTGATAGATGCCATAGCCCATGCGAAGGACCGTCTGGTGTCCAGGATGGGACCACAGCAAGTAGGACAGACCGAGTCTGGGCTCGAAGTTGGTCCACACATTCTTGTAGATCTGGCCATCGGGAAGCTGGCTGGCCGTAACCAGCCCTTGGTTCGGCAGGAAATCGGCAAACCGGCCGCGCGTTTCATTGGGAACGCCCTGAAACACCCAACGCAATCCGGGAATCACGGTGAACCTTGGGGTGAGCTTAATGGTGTCCATCCCGTACAGGCTGATGATATTTTGGGTGATGTCCCACCGAGTGCTCCCGCGGTTGATGAAGGTGTTGCCCGGAGCTGGG
>DATFXF010000262.1:0-2913 GCA_035258565.1 Candidatus Acidiferrales bacterium | reverse complement strand
ATGATTGTCGGCTTCTGCGCTGGCGTTCCAATGAACTTCGGCACGGCAACATGGAGCCCGATACCGCGGATGCTTCCGCTGGGATGGATGCTCGAAATGTGGATTGGCGCGATCCTGGCAACGCTGGTCGCTGGTTGGCTGTATAAAGACTAGCGAAGACAAGCGAAATACGACTTACGATTGACGGCTTGCGAAGGCCGCGGCAACTGCAGACAGTTGACCCTAGCCGGCCGATATTCCAATCTCTGACTATCTCGCGGGCTCGACGAATACTGCGGTTCCGTATGCGAGCACCTCGGTCACGCCCTGCATCACTTCTGTCGCATCGTAGCGGGCGCCCACGACTGCATTAGCGCCGATTTCCGCGGCGTGTTGCAGCATCAGATCGAAAGCCTCGGCGCGGGTCTTCTCGCAAAGGTTGGTGAGGAGTGTGATATTGCCGCCGACCAGGGTTTGCAGGCCAGCGCCGATCGTGCCAAAGATCGAACGCGAGCGAACGGTGATGCCGCGCACTACCCCCAGCGTACGCGTAACCCGAAAACCATCGAGTTCAAACTGCGTGGTCACCATGTTGTGTGGAACCATACGTCCGACCGGCGTTGAATAGCCTGCCATCCTTCCTCCTTGATCCCGACTGCGCAATCACTTTTTACTCTAATTCCGCCGTCATCACAAATTGCTGCGCGCCGTTGTCCCAACTGATGTGCAACAGGTTGGGCTTGCAGCAGACCTGGCAGTCCTCAACGTAATTCTGGCGAGAACCGGCAGATTCGTCGACGTTGGTCTCGTTCCACTCTCCGCAACTGGCGCACTGGAAGCCGGAGGTCATACTGAGATCTATGTTCGCATTTCGTAATCGGCATAGGGGGAGTGGTCGCCCACTCTCCCCTGCCACACCACCGTACATGCGGGTCCGCATACGGCGGTTCGGCGGATTAAGCTAAACCGGTACAGACCATGGGCAGAAGCCCGAGCGCAGCAAAGTAGGCATTGGGCAAGGCGATGGCGAGAGCGGGCGAGTTCGCAAGCCGCCACGGGCCGTGAGGACTCCCGGCGGTTTGCGCCGCGAGAGCCTGGCCGATGCCCCGTTTGCGGAGTTCGCGAAACCGGTTCCGTCCGCGCTTCCATTGCTTCCACACCACCGACCGAAGGCGGCGGCGTAGCCACATTTCAAGGTCGTGCAACACCGAAGGCGTTTGGCAGTCACCGAAGTATCCGAGCCAGCCTCGCAGATAAGGCACAAGATCCGTGATCATCTGCCGCAAGCTGACCCCTCGGGTCCTTCGGGTCTGCTCTCGAATCCGCTCCTTGAAACGATCGAGAGCCTTGGGGGCGATCCGCCGCCGCGGTTCTCGTTTGCCAGTGAAGCTGAATCCGAGAAACTTCCTTTGCCTTGGTCGGGCCACAGCGCTCTTCGCCTGATTGACCTTGAGCTTGAGGCGGAGCGTGATGAAGCGGGTAATGCTCTCCATCAACCGCTGCCCCGCTCGCTCGCTGCCGACATAGATGTTGCAATCATCGGCGAAACGCACGAAGCGGTGACCACGCCGCTCTAACTCGCGATCCAGTTCGTCCAGCACCAGATTGGAAAGTAAGGGTGAAAGCGGACCGCCCTGGGGCGTTCCCTCATCCACCGCACTCACCAATCCGTTCTCCATCACTCCGGCCTCCAGGAATGCTCGAATCAACTTGAGCATTCGTTTGTCCGCCACGCGCTTGGCCACCGCCGCCATCAGGCGGTCGTGATTGACTCGATCGAAAAATTTCTCCAAGTCGAGATCTACCACCCAGCAGTATCCTTCGGCGATATACTGCTGCGCCTCGTGTACCGCTTGCTTCGCGCTTCGCCCCGGTCGGAAACCGTGGCTGTGTTCAGAGAACGTCGGATCCCAGCGCTTCTGCAGAACCTGCAACACCGCCTGTTGGACAAAGCGATCCAAAGCGGTGGGAATGCCGAGGTTGCGCATTCCTCCGCCATCCGGCTTGGGAATCTCTACTCGTCTCACCGGTTGCGGTTGATAGGTTCCCTTACGCAGCTGTTCGCCGATTGTTAGCCCGTGTTGCTTCAGGTACTCCGGGAGTTCCTCGACAGTCATCCTGTCGACTCCCGGGCTCCCTTTATTGGCCTTGACTCGTTGTAATGCCTGCTTGCAGTTTTCTAGCTCGCAGACTTCTTCCATCAGTCGTTCGGTTCCAGCCAAGCTTTCAGTCTGCCGCTTCGCCATCAGCGTTTCGGTCCCTTCCTCGACGGCTTTCGGAGCTTCACTCCTACTTTCCGCTGGGAAGGCCAGTTCCCCTTGTTCGGGCTGGTTTTTCTGCCGCTGTCCGCTCATGAGTCGCGCCGCTTACTTGCCTTCTCCTTTATTCCCCTTGCGGGGTACCGTTCGGGCCTTCGATCACCGTTCCCGGCTGGGCCTATCTGTTGCTCCGCCTTTCGGCTGGTGGAGTGCCTCAATATCCCCGCCGACTGCGTGACCTACTTTGCCCTCGGCTGACTTCTGCAGCACGGTCAGGAGAAATCGCTTCCTCCTCAGTCACATTCCGTGACGTGCTGCAGACCTCCCGAGGTAAGTTCGACCGCCTTCAATGCACAGCCGCCGGATTTACCACCAGTGCGCTTGATGGATATGGGCTTCGTCGTCACTTGCCGCTTCGCCCGCCACCGTAGGCCTCGTATCCGGTTCTTGTTCATCGGCTCGCATCTTTGCTCCACGCTTCTTTCGGGCCCCGCCTCGCGACGAGTGTGATTTCACCCTTGCGCTTCGCTATCACTTCACGTCCATCACGTTGTGAAGAGGACTTGCACCTCCAAGCTGTCGAACATGCTCGGCACACAACAGAAAGCCCCCGCCAGCGCGGGGGCCTCAATCCTGTTTGTGTGGCGCGGGCGCCTCGCCCGCGAGTTACTTCTTC
>DATFXF010000261.1:0-2173 GCA_035258565.1 Candidatus Acidiferrales bacterium | reverse complement strand
GATGGTACTCTTGGCCCTCCAAGGGCTCGTGTTCGGGGTGTGGGGAGTGGTGATCGTCTTCCGGGCGCGGGAGCAACGCCGTCGTGGGGCCGCCGCCCGGCGCCGGGAGAGGCCGGCATCCGAATCGGGGCGATTCTGGGACGAGTGAAGGGAAGAGAGCGGGAGAGTCAGTAGTTTTCGCCGAACCGCTCCCCATGAACTGACTTTGTGGCGGGCGTGCAGCAAGTTGCTGTTTGATGGATTTCTTGCCGACGGGGTCCACAATTCCCCCTTACCCCCGCGCCGTTGCGTCGGAGGACCGGAGTTGGCTTGCGTTGCCACGGTAGGAAGCCTGCCGCTGGGCCGCGGCCGCTGCTCTTCCCTCAAGTTTTCGGCGTACCCCCTTGCGGGATCAACTCGAAGCCCAGCGCGGCTGCCTTCCTGCGCAGCGAGCGCTCCAGTTGTTCCCGCACCTTCTTCTCGTACTCCTCCATTGATTGCTTCACATACCCCCGGCCGTACTTCAACAGGCGATAGACCAGGCAGGCCAACTTGTGTGCCGTCGCCGTGATCGCCCCCTTACCGCCGATCCGACTCTTGATCCGCCGGTAGAACAGCGCCAGGGGCGATTGGGTCCGCCCCAGGGCCTGCGCTGCCATCCGCAACGCGATGGCCACCCGGTTCTTCCCCTTCTTGGGGCCTTTCTTCTTCTGGCTCTTGTTGCTTTCGTACACCCGGGGACAAAGACCCAGCCAGCTGGCGAACTGCTTCTCGGTCGGGAAGCGGCTGACATCGACGCCGATCTCCACCAGGATCACCAGGGCCGTCCCCACGTCGATCCCCTCGATTTCCGTCAGATCGATTCCCAGCGCCTTGAACAGCGGACCACAGGCGTCGAAGCTCAGGTCGTTCGCTTTGCGTCCGCATTTTTGGGGCCGGCGCTGGAACGGCTTGCCCTGCGAACGGTTCGGCAACTTCGCCAGTTCCTCCTGCAGCCGTGCGTCGCACTCGTCGATCAGCCGATGGTGAAAGCGATACAGGTCGTAGGCCTGTTGCAGTGCGAACAAGTGCTCCGGACGCCAGCTCCCTTCCAGCGCCTTGGCGATAGACTCCTCGCTGTGCTTGCACTTGTCGTGGCGCAGGGCGGCGAGAACCTTCGCATCCCGTTGCCCTGCCAGGATCGCCTCGATGATCCGACGTCCCGTCAAGCCCGTGATGTCCGCCAACACCTCGGTCAGCTTGACATTCATCTGCTCCAGCGCCTTCTGCATGTGTTGCACGTGGCTGGCCGCGTAGCGGATCTGCATCTGCCGTTGCCGCCAGTAGCCGCGCAGGGCCAGGATCGACTCCGGAGGGCGGAACGACGGGCGCAACAGCCCGTAGGTGTGCAGGCGCTGTAGCCACTGGCAGTCCAGCACGTCCGTCTTCGGCCGCGCGCCGCAGTGCGACAGTTGGCCCGGCTCCACCAGCCAGACCTCGAACCCTCGGGATTCGAGCAACTCCAGCAGCGGGATCCAGTAGACACCAGTCGATTCCAGGGCCACGGTGGTGACGCCGCATTGCTTCAACCAGTCGGCGATGGCTTCCAGGTCACAGGTGTTGGCGCCGAAGCGACGTACTGGTTGGGGGTCACGGTCGGCTGGTACGCAGACCATGTGCATGTCGGAATGCACGTCGATGCCCGCAGCATGGGGGTGCTGGACGGAGAGTGCCACCGGCTGCTCCCGCGGCGAACAAGAGGCCGACTGAGACCCAGACCGGGATGCCTTGGGCTTGGACCGAGAAGGCTTGCGTTGGCTCATGATGCTGGCTCCTTTTGAACGAGTGGGGCGAGGAGAGCCGGCACAGGCCAAGAGGGGAACGGGAACTATGCAGTCTCCCCAGCGGGATCAACGCAACGGGAGGCAAGGTTGCGAGTCACCAATGTCAGAGTCGCCGCCTCTCGGGCCAGGCTAAATGACGGGCACGAAGCACCAGTCGGTTTTGCGGCCACGGACCTGCACCGGCTTTACCTACAATAGCCGAGCGTGCCAAGCACGAAGAGTAGCCTGTCTCTCGTTCACGGGCCGTCGAGGCCGTCCGGGACGGCAGGGCGGTTAAATGGCCTCTGAAGTCAATAGACGGAGCGTCTCCGCAGAAGCTTTTTTCTTCTTTCTCGCTGTTTCTCTGGGAACCTGTTGACCGTTGCCTTCTG
>DATFXF010000260.1:0-13580 GCA_035258565.1 Candidatus Acidiferrales bacterium | reverse complement strand
GCGCAGCTCGCCGAGCACAAGAAGCAGCTCGAGGCCACGCAGCAAGAGATCGAGAAGAATCGCTCGGAACTCGAAGGACAGCTCGGTTCGACGCGGGACGAGCTGAACGGTTCGATTGCTCGAACGCATGACGAAGTGGTTGCGCTCCAGAAGCGCGGCGAGCGGAACTTCTACGAGTTCGCACTCGGGAAGTCGAAGGAGTTCCAGCGCGTCGGGCCGATCAGCCTGGCGTTGCGCAAGGCGGATACGAAGCACCAGTCCTATGACATGATGTTGCTCGTGGATGACTTCCGCCTCAACAAGAGGAAAGTGAACCTGTACGAACCAATGTGGATCCACCGGAGCGATTACCCGCAGCCCCTTCAGCTCGTCGTCAACCGAATCGAGAAGGATCGCGTGCTTGGGTACGTGAGCGAACCGAAGTACAAGCTCTCTGAGCTAGCGGCGAGTACGACGCCGGCTACCCCGGAGAGCCAACAGTTGAACAAGTCGCTCGCTCCGCGCCGGGCCCAGGAGCAGCAATCGCCACAGCCGCCGCCGGAAGAGCAACAATTCCCGGAATAGGGGGCGGCTTACCTCTCGCGGGCGGGATGGCCCTACGGGTCGTCCTGCCCGCCTCCTCGCTCGTGTCCAGACTCCGGCCTGGTGGGTGCAGCTATCTTTTTGGACCGGGACGTGACTGCGGCGAGGAATCTTTTGAGTATGCACTGACTAGGGCGAGTTGGGCTCGAAGGAACGCCTGTGGAGAGGAAGGCTAAGCGGCGCTCCAGAATTGCGGGTCAGATCTGTCGAGCTCAATCGCAACTTGCTGGCGGCCGTCTCGATCGATGGCGCCACACCAGATCACCTTGGCCGTGGAAATCCTTCCGTTCGAGTGATTCACCAGCTCCAGTGTCTCTCCCTCAACCAGTGCAGCCCTCATCGGCACGACGCATCCGCGCTCGCTGACCACACGGGCAGTGGCCTTTTCTTCCTGGCTGGCACCTTCCCGGTTGACCCACCTGACGGCAACGAGAACATTAGAGACCGAGGGCGGGCTCTGGAGGGGGGAACGCCTTTCCTCGGCCGCTTGTTCGCAGCGTGGGTCTTCTTCCGCCAGCACGAGCGAGGGTGTGGCTGCCGGTCTGGTCCCCGTTCCTAGAGAATTCGGCAAAGGCACCCCCCAGATGTTCTTGGTCGGTTCTACCGAGGAGATCCCGATCTGATTCGCCTCGGGCGTGCCAATCTGCCCAGTCCAGACGACACGATAGAGGGCCTTGTGCCAGAGGCGTCTCACCTCAATGATCTTACCCGGCTGCGTAAGATAACCGACTCCGTCGAGCCGCGCCCCCTGGCGGCTGATGTCCACCGTCCGCGCGCTCTGCGTGAAGGGGTTGCCCCGGAGATCCTCCCCTCGGATCCACACGCGCACGGCCTTCTGAATTCGGTGCTCGGGTTGATGGGTCTTCCAAAAGTCGGGTAACGGGCAATGGAAGGCGACGCCCACGCGGGCCCTTCCTCCCACCAGGGGCCCGACATAGGCCACGCGGCACGTTTCCTCTTCTCGAGTGGCTTTGTTGATGACGCGAAGTCTCTCGCCCAGTTCCACCGCGGTGCTGAGCGCAATCAGCCCTCCCCCGGCATTGACAAGCAGCGTGGAACATTCCTCCTGGAAGGCATCGTTCCGGCCGGGCGCGCTCGAGACCAACACCAGCACGCGCAGCGGCAAACGCTTGCCCAAGCGCTGGGGCATCGGATCCGGGCTGGGCCGGGCTGGCTGCGGCTGGGCTCTCGAGGCCACGGGCCCTGCCCCCTCGCTGGCTTCGATGGGGATCTCTCGCTGGACGCCGTGCAAGGAGCACTCAAAATCCCATGGAGTGTTCAGAATTTGGGGCAGGGTTTCCTCCCGGTTCTGGAGGACAACCCAGTGATCCTCGTCCCCGTGCGGACACTTGAGGCGTATTGCGTAATCTTTCCCCACGCCCTCGTACCTCGACTATTCTACGGCTTGCGCGTCGGACTCGCAGCAACGTGCCTTCACGGTTCATCGGAAAAGTAAATCCGGCGGATGATCCCGGCGCTGACGTAACGGAAACCACGATCGGGTGTCAGGGAGGCAGGGGCTACTTGCCGGCGGTGTGAGCGACGGCATCGTCGGCCGCAGCGGCGCGGCCGGGGCCGCGTCGGCGAGTCTCGATCCCTAGGCGCTTGATCTTCTGGTTGAGCGTCGAAAGCGGGATCTGGAAGCGCTCCGCGGCCTCGGTTTGATTCCATCCCGTGCGCTCCAGCATGTCCACGATGATCCGCCGCTCGACCTCTTCCATGATCTCGAAGAGCGAGGGCTGCGAATGGTCGGCACCGCCGCGGGCGCCGGGCTCGCCCCGCAGCAGCGGCATAAACTCGGCAAGGTGCAGGCGCACGCCCTTCACGATCTCCTTGGTGCGAACCGTTTCCGGCAGCAGGTCAGCATCTATCAGCTCCGAGGTGGAGAGCACGACCGCGCGCTCCACCACGTTTTCGAGCTCGCGGACGTTGCCCGGCCAGTCGTAGTCGATGAGCAGCTTCATGGCCGCGTGCGTAAAGCGGCACGACGGCCTGCCGTTTTCCGCGCAGTAGCGCTCCAAGAAGTGTTCGATCAGCAGCGGGGTATCTTCCTTGCGGTCCCGCAGCGGCGGCAGATGCAGGGCGATGACGTTGAGCCGGTGATAGAGGTCTTCGCGGAAGTGACCCTCGCGGACCAAGGCCAGCAGGTCCACGTTCGAGGCGGCCAGGATGCGGACGTCCACCTTGATTGTGTCGGTGCCGCCCAAGCGCATGAATTCGCGCTCCTGAATCACGCGCAGCAGCTTGGCCTGCGTTTCCGGGCTGACCGTGGAGATCTCGTCGAAGAAGATGGTGCCCTGGTCAGCCACCTCGAACAGGCCTTTCTTCGAGGCCACCGCGCTCGTGAAGGCGCCCTTGATGTGTCCGAAGAGCTGCGATTCGAGCAAATCCACCGGGATGGACCCCGTATTCACCGGTACGAAGGCCTTGTCGGCGCGCGGGGAGGCGGAATGGATGGCTTTGGCGATTAATTCCTTGCCCGTGCCGCTTTCGCCGGTGATCAAAACGGTTGAGCGCGAAGGCGCCACCTGCGTCACCAAGTCGAGCACGGCCAGCATGTTGTCGCTCTTGCCGATGATGTTGGGGAAGTTGTAGCGCTGCTTGAGCGCGCGCTTCAGTTGGACGTTCTCCTCACGCAGCCGCCGGCCCTCGACGGCCTGGGCCACCTGCCGAAGCAGCTCGTCGTTTGACCACGGCTTGGTGATGTAGTCCTGCGCGCCGCTCTTGAACGCGGCCCGCGCCATATCGATCGAGCCGTAGGCCGTGATCAGCACCACCGAGAGATGAGGGTCACGCTGGCGGATTTCGCGTAGCAGTTCGAGGCCATTTCGGTCGGGCAGGCTGACGTCCAGTAGCAGCAGATCGAAGGGCTGCTCTTCGAGCTTGGCGAGGCCGGCTTCGCCGGTTTCCGCGCCCGTGACGCCGTAGCCTTCCGAGCTCAGCAGCGCTTCCAGGCTTTCGCGGATTTCTGCCTCGTCATCTACGACCAGGATAGAGCCCTTAGACATGGACTGCTTTCCGGGCCACGGGGAATTCCAGGCGGAAGGACGTGCCCTTGCCGGGGGTGGAGCGCACTTCGATCTTGCCTAGGTGCTCCTTGATGATTCCGTAGCTGACCGAAAGGCCCAATCCGGTGCCTCTCCCGGAGGATTTGGTGGTGAAGAACGGGTCGAAGATGCGATGCAGGTTTTCGTCCGCGATGCCGATCCCCGTATCGGTGACCTCGACCTCGACGTAGCCGTTGTTGGCCGCGGTGCGCACTTCCACCATGCCGCCACTCGGCATCGCATCGCGCGCGTTCATGAACAGATTGAGGAAGACCTGCTGAAGCCGATTGGGCGAGCCCAGCACCGGCGGCAAATTCCCCTGGAGCGTCTTGATGACGCTCACGCGCGCGGTCCGGAACGGATGGGAGACAAGCGAAAGGGTTTCTTCGAGGACCTTGTTCAGATTCACCTCGCTGAATTCGGCGGCTCCAGTACGCGAAAAGTTCAGCAGATTGTTGACAATTTCGCTGGCACGGAAGGTCTGCTTCACGATTTTCCCGATCAGCTTGTGGCGCGGGTCGTCGCCGGGCAACTGTTTCGCGAGCATCTGGATGTAATTGGAGATCACCGCCAGGGGCGTATTCACCTCGTGCGCCACGCCGGCCGCCAGCAGGCCGAGCGAGGTGAGTTTCTCGGTCTGCAGCAACTGCTCTTCCAGGCGCACGCGCTGCGTGGTGTCGTCGAGCAGGATCAGTCGCCCAATACGCTGGCCCGCCTTGCCCACCAGCGGTGCGATCGAGACGTTGACCACAAGCGGCCGACCGGTAAGGTTGCGGAAATGGAACTTGTAGATGCTCGAGACATGCTCGGCGCCGGCGCGGGCGGCCACTTCAGCGACCAGGTCAGGCGGCAAGACTTCTTCGAGCTTGCGGCCTACCGCCTCGCGGCGCGGCACGCCGATCATCTGCTCGAGCTGCGTGTTCCAGGATTCGACGCGCCCCTCGAGATCCACCGCTAGCACGCCCACATTCAGCGACTCGACGATGTTTTCGCTGAAGTCCTTCAGCCGCTCGATCTGCGCCGCTTTTTGCTCGAGCGAGCTGTAGAGCTGCGCATTGTCGATGGCAATGGCGACATAGCCGGCAATCGTGAACAGCAACTCCAGGTCTTCGCTCGATAGGAAATCGCCGTCCACCGTCTTGCCGAGCCCGATAATGGCCACGGTGTGCTCGCGAATCCGGCAGGGAATGAAGTAGTTCAGGTCCAGCTGCTCGAGCGTACGGCGGACCGAGGCCGGGGCTTCTGTCGCCGAGCGCGGCGATTCGTAGAACAGGTAGCCGCGGGCAAACGCTCGTCCCTCGGGAGCCAGGAAGCTCAGATCCAGCCACTCGGTGAAGTTCACCCCCATCGAGCGCGCCAGCTGCAGCCGACCGGGCTGCGCCGGGTCCGCCAAAAAGATGGCCAGCCGGTCCACCAGCAGCGTCTGTGAGATGCGGTCCATCACCGAGCCCAGCATCGGCTCGAGGCGCACTTCGTTCGTTAGCGTGCGGCCGAATTCGATCAGCGTCCGCCGGTAGTCGAGGCGATCGCGGTAGAAGAAGCGGTCCAGCCGCGCCTGGATCCAATCACGGAAGGGGAGGAAAAGAAACGCGGTGACGACGATGGCGATGATGTTGCCGGCGGTGCCTGTCGGCCAAGCGGTATTGAACAGGTGACCGATCAATCCGACTAGCGCAAAGTAGACGGCCACGACGCCGGCGGTGGCCGCCGTGTAAGCCAGGCCGCGCTTGAAGATAATGTCCACGTCCATGAGCCGGTAGCGGATGATGGCATAGCCAAAACACAGCGGAATCAGGGCCAGCGAGAGCGCCGAGAGTTTCATCCACGGCCGCGGCACAACGCCGAGGAAGAAGGGCAGGATGTAGCAGAGCAAAAACGGGCCAATGCCCGCGAGCGTCCCGCCGGTCACCCATTTCAATTGCTGGCGCAGGACGCCACTCGGCACGCGACGGCAGCTCCCCAGGAACGCCAGCGCCGCAGCCAGGAAGTATAAGCCCAGGTAACCGAGTTCCAGCTGATCGAGAAGAATGCGGGAGCCCAGCCAGGGCACAAAGCCGAGCGCCTGCGTGGCCACGCCGATATGGAGCAGGAGCAGAATCACCGGTAAGGAGTAGACCGCGAGCAGCCTCCCCAGGTGAGCTCGCCCGGTGGCCCCGCTCCGCTCGGGAAACACCAGCGCGAAGTGCACCAGCAAGGCCGGCTGGAGAAGCCGGGCGACAATGTTGGCCCAATAGATCTCCCAATCGAATGTGCTCAGCTTACCGGTGTAGTGGAACGAATAGAGGACGAAGGAGACCAGGCAGAAAATGTAGAAGTGTACCGCCCGCGAGGCGTTCCAGCGTCGCGCGAAAATAAACAGACCGATGAACAGATAGAGCAGCCCAACGATCCGCAAGTAGTTTTCGATCGAGAACGGCTTCTCCGCCGGGGCCGTGACCACAGAAGTCTCAAACCCCTGCCCGTTGCGCTCAATCCGATAGCGCACCTGCGTCCACAGACCGAGCCGCCACAGCCGTTCGGTCACCTCCACGGCGCGGCGAATTCTTACGCCGTTGATTGAGTGGAGATAATCGCCTGGTTTGATTCCGGCCTTGACGGCCGGAGAGTTCGCGGAAAGGTGCCAAGCCTGCACGCCCGGAGCGGTGTCTAGCCAGGAAACGCCGTCGTCGGGGGTATCGAAACGTGCCCGCTGGTGGAAGTTCAGGAATCCGAAGACAACCGCTGCCACCGTCGCCAGCGCCAGCGTCACCGCGCCCAGCCGCATGCGCAGACCGTCCTTCATCGCCCGATCCTAGACCACCCCACCCTCACCTTGACGAGCCCGACGTCGCAATGCAGCACGTCTGCTGCCAGAAAATATGGAATCTCATTATCCATAACCTGCTGAGAAAAGGGAATATATTTTGCCAGGACCGAGGATGAAAGGGCTCCCCTCCGATTTTTTGAATGCTCTTCCTAAATTCGGTATCCCTGCGGGGTGGGCTAAAACTGGAAGCTGACACCACCTCGTAACACTCGGAACGCTGGCACGAGCAGGAGTCGACCGTCTCGATGCTCGATGGGGACATAGCCCTGGGCCAGCAGGTTGTGAAGGTCGGCTTGTGCCTCCCACTTGCCGTTCATCAGGAAGTTGGGCAGCGGCTGCCGGACGCTTACGTTGAGATAGGGATCAAGCTGATAGATGGCTTCCCCGAACAGGTCTTGCCGCGAAGCGATCGGCCCGCTCAACCACTTGTAGCTGGCTCGAATCTTCGTGCCCAGGCGGGGGACGCGGCCTGAGACACGCGCGGAAAGGCTGTGGCGATCGCGGGTTTGCAGCGCCTCCCGCAGGCCCACGTTGGCGGCCACATCTTCCGGGGCCAAGGCACCCGCCCAGGCATACACGGCGGCCACTTCCAAGTCGTCCGAGAACTTCTGCCGGTAGGCGACGCGGGAGCCCCAGGAATTCGACCGCCCCCCATCATACACAAACGAATCGGAGAAGAAGTCCTGGAAGAAATCGGGGTCCGCCATTTGACCGCGGCCGAAGACGGCCACATGCCGCGCGCGGTCACGAAAAGTGGCGACCTCGAGGCTGGCGTGTGCGCCCAGACGACGCTCGAGACCGATCTCTTCGTGCCAGCCGCTCTCCAGCACCGGATGGCCGTTCCGCCAAAGGAGTGCCGGAAGAGCGTCAAGTTCGGACAGAGCCGACTGCAATTCATTCGTGCCTAGCTCGTCATTCGACGAGGGCCGCGCGGCCAGCAGCACGGAGGCACGCCAGTTCGGAGAGATTCGTGCGTCCCATTTGATGCGCGGCCGCAGCGCTGAAGTGGCCAGGCCGACTCCCGCCAGGACATACTCCGCGCCGTAGTGGAGGGTGAAACGGTCGCCCAGCGCGAGCTGGCTCGCATGCTCGGTGCGCAAGCCGCGGAAGGTCGGGCCGCCAGGGCCGAGTTTCGTCTGTCTGAGAACGAGCGTGGTTTCCGGACCTGACTGGACATTTCCTGAGGGCAACCACATGACCGCAATGCCTGCACTCGCCGAGCGTTCGTAACTCATCTGGCCAGCCAGCAGGAGACTACTGGTTGGGCCGATCTTCTGGTCGTAGGAAAAGGCCGTGGCGGGCGAGTCTGCCAGATTGGCTACCGAGCCGGGTCGGCGAGCGCCGCGCGTGAGCTCGAGACGTCCGCGCGCCCGCTGCCTTCCGGCTGCTCCACCCGTGGGAACTTCTCCGCCCGCGGTCACTTTGCCCTCTGCCCATTGCAGCACGGGTCGTGTGGCGGAAGAGGTCCGCAGCACCCATTTCCATTCCTCGGTATCCATCGGCGGTGGCTGTGGATCCCTCCGCAGGCGGTCGAGCGAGGTGAACACTGAATCCAGTTCAATCTTCAGCAGCGTGGTGAGGTTCGAGGTGACGCGGATGTGCTGGTTGATCGTCGGCAAAAAGCCGGCTAGGGTCACGCGAACCGTATAGAAGCCGGGCAGAAGGCGCGCGGTCGAAAACTGGCCGCGCTCGTTGGTGAGCAGTTCCAGGGCCTTGGAGGCGCCCGTGCCTTCGGCTGCCACGAGCACGCTCGCGCCCATCTGCGGAGTCCCAGAGGGGTCTACGACCACCCCTGAAAGCCTTCCAAAGCCCGGCGCAGCCTGCGCGGAAATGGTCAGGAAAACAATCGCCGCGCTCGCCCAACACAGGACGCGGATTCGTCCAAACCTCACGACGCTTTACCTCCCCGGCGTTTGCTTGGCCGTGGTCTTGTCCTCGGCCGCGGGTTTCACGGTGAATTCGGCCGAGCGGGAAATGGTTTGCTTGCTGAGCTGGTCGGTGGCTTGAATTTCGAGCTTGTAGCGACCGGGCTCAAAGCCTCCGAGCGGCATGACCTTTTCCACGGTGAGCTGTTCGCCAGTCTGGTGGAGCTTCTCGCTTGTTTCCGCCAGCGAGAGCACTTCTTTCTGATCCTTGATTCGCCGCACGTGGTACTCGATGGCGGCGTCTGCCTTGTGCGTGTTGCCGTCTACCTTCAGGTTGTACACTTGCAGGAAGATTCCCAGGCGCTCGTTGGCGGCGAATTCGGAGTTCAGCTTGGGACGCACCTTGGAGGAACCCAGGACGAACTGGCCCAGGCCAACCTGCTTGGCGGGAACACGTTCGATCTGGTCCGCCAGAATCAGCGTGCTTGCCTCCAGCTTGTCGTCTTCATAGCGTGGCACGGCCAGGCGGGTGTTGGCCACACCCACGTTTCCACTCTGTACGTCTTTGATCACCAGGTCCAGCCGGTAGAGGCCCGGGCGCAGCGGAACGGCCTTCTGATAGATCGAGAAGCCGCTCAGAGATTGTTGGAGCAGGGACTCGGGGAAGTCCCTCATGATCACGTCCTCAAAGGTCTGCACGACGCGGCCGGTGAGGGTGGTGATGCGGCCAAACAGGTTCAGCGCGGCCGAGTGCACCCCATTCTTGTCTTGGAAGGTCAACTGGCGGTTGGCGATCTGTACGCTGATGGGCACCAACACCGTGTCGCCGGTTACGCGCAAGAAATCAAAACGGTAATCGAAATTGATCTGGTTTCGGATCAACCGCGAGGTGACGACTTCCTCGAGGTCCTTGAATTTGACTGGTGGTGGCCGCTGCACCTTGGCGTAGAGCTCCAGGCGCTCGAACTCGTTCATTCTGGTCGGCGTGCCGCCCAGTGACTTTGGCAGGTGGGTACCGTCGGTGCGGTTAAAGCGGTCGGTTTTGCTCGCCATGCCCATGGCCTCGAGCTCGCTCAAACCGGCCCCGGGAACGTGCAGCAGGGCATCCTTCTCGGATGGGTCCATCGTCAAGCGGTATTCACCGCTGCCGGTGGGATCCACGAATTCGAGGTTCACATCGTTCCCGATGCCTTCCAGGTAGCGATAGCGCCACTTTTCAAACGGATAGGTGGAGGTAGTGCCTCCGCCCTCTTCCGGAGGCCGATCATAGGTGCCACCGGTGGGGTGCGTTTCAGTCTCGTCGGGGGGACCCCAGATGATATAGATTCGGCCGCGGTCCGTTTTCCAGCCGGGGATGCCGGAGGCAAACCGCTCGTTGGAATAAGCGATGCGCCGGTAGTGCTCTTCCTTGAACTCGTTTTCGACGGTGTCTGGGGTCGGGTCGCGTCGCAGCCAGAACTGCTCGATGAACTGCTCACGCTCTTCGTTCGTCTGCAGGCGCAAGAAGGCGGTGCGCTCTTCATCGGCGATGATGTAGGCGACCTCTTCGTCCAACCACTTTTTGTATGGGGTTGCCAGCTCGCGGTGCAGCTTCTTCTCCCGGCGCTTGCGTTCCTTGTCCGTTTCCTGCTTGGCCTGACTGTCCTGTTTCTCTGGCGCGCCTTGCGCGAGCGAGCTGGGCGGCGCGGAGAGCCCGCCACCAAGCAGAAAACAAAGTAGGATGCGGCCTGCACCCCTCACAAAGATACCTCGCCCCTGTGGAAGCCGAATTCTATCGCCTGGTCTGCAGTACGTCAAATGAAGAATACCCCCGGGACCCTCTGCATTGATCCAGTACTACCCTATCCCCGCAGGACACCGAATTATATCGGACTCAGAGTCTCGCGCTGGACGGAGGGTTGCCTGCCACTTCCTTTCTGGCCGAGAACACTTTAGAATAGCAGAGGGTGGTGAAAGATCTTCCCCCGGCGACTGGTCCGTGGCGGAGGGGAGCCTCAAGTTCACTCTAACCCGTTTCTTCCTTCTGGATGTGGGAGAATTTCGGGAGAAACTTTTTCGTCGCGTGCGTCGTATGGAATGAGGTAGGGGCGAACGGGCAGGCCTCGGGAACCTGAGGTAAAGGAACCATGAAGACTTGGAAGAAGGTGAGCATCAGTGTCGGCGCAGCGCTTGTCCTGGGCGGCACTGTCCTGGTCAGCATCAAGCAGGCCAATAAGGGTGTGGTGACGGTACAGACCGCTAAGGTGGGCCGCGAAGACTTGACCTCGATCGTCACCGCCTCGGGCGAAATCCGGCCGAAAACCTACGCGAACGTGTACGGCGAAGGATTTGGCAAGATCACCCAGATCATCGTGAAAGAGGGCGACCACGTCAAGCGCGGAGATATCTTGCTGCGCCTGGAAAACATTCAGCCCACAGCAGACGTGGACGCCCAGCAAGCCGCGTTAGCTTCTGCCGACGCCGCAGTGAAGTCCGCCGACGCAAGTTATCGCTCCGCGCAGGCCGACCTGGCGCAGCGCAAGGCCGATCTGGAACGGGCCAGGCTTGATTGGGAGCGCGCCCAGGGCCTTTACAAGGACGGCCTGATTCCCAAATCCGATTACGACGCGCGCCAGGCAGCGTTCGACGGTGCGGCCGCGGCGGTGGATGCGAGCAGCGCACGGCTCCAGCAGTTGCGCGCGGAGTTCGAGCGGTCGCGCTCGCTTCTCGAGCAGAGCCGCGCCCTGCTGAGCCGGACGCGGGACGTCCTGCGGAAGACCACCTATACGGCGCCGATCGACGGCGTAGTGACTTACATCGCCGTGCGGGTCGGTGAAAACGTCGTGCCCGGGATCCAGAACTCGCTGGGCAGCTATCTAATGACGATTTCCGACATGTCCGTGGTCACTGCCGAGGTCAAGGTGGACGAAACCGATATCGTCAATGTGAAGAATGGGCAGGAGTCCGACGTCACCATCGACGCCATCCCTGGCAAAATCTTCAAGGGGCATGTGACGGAAGTGGGCACGCAGGCGGTGCTGCGAACCTCGGGTCTGGCGACCACGCAGACCACCGCGGGCACGCAGGAGGCCAAGGACTTCAAGGTGATCGTGAACCTCGACCATCCGCCCGATGGTCTGCGCCCGGGGCTCTCGACCACCTCCAAGGTGAGAACGGCGCACAAGAAGAATGTCCTGGTCATTCCCATCCAGGCGCTGGCCATTCGTTCGCGCAAGGATCTGGAGGAAGCGGCGAAGCAGGCCAGCAAGGACGGAGGGGGCAGCGTGACGTTGGCGGCCGCCAGGCCGACTTCCACGACGGAGTCGAAGAAAGACGAGGTCCAGGGCGTATTCGTGTTGCGCGGCAAGAAGGTGGAGTTTGTTGAGGTAGAAACCGGGATCCTTGGAGTCACCGACATTGAGGTCTCTAGCGGGCTCAAGGAAGGCGACCAGATCGTCATCGGTAATTACAAAGCGCTCCGCACGCTGCGCCCCGGCGCCACAGTCAAGGTGGACAACAAGCGGCATTACAAGGAAGAAGCGGAAAAGAGCTAACCGGCGTCTGACAAAGAGGGAGCCAATTGGATGCCCCTAGAAACTACCGCCTCGGAATCGTTTCGCCAGGACTTGATCGACCGCGGCGTAGTGATCAAGACCGAAGCCCTGTCGAAGACTTATGAGATGGGCGCCGAACAGGTGCACGCCCTGCGCGGAGTGGACCTGGAAATCTCGAAAGGCGAGTATGTGGCCATCATGGGCCCTTCCGGCTCCGGCAAGTCCACGCTGATGAACCTCATCGGCTGCCTGGATACGCCGTCGGGCGGAAAATATTGGCTGGCCGGGCGGCTGGTCAGTGAGCTGGACGACGACGAGCTGGCCTACATCCGCAATAAGGAGATCGGCTTCGTTTTCCAGACCTTCAACCTGCTCCCGCGCGCCACCGCGCTGCACAACGTTGAGCTGCCCCTGATTTACAACGGCACGCCCGCGGAGGAGCGCGGCCGACAGGCCAAGCGGGCGCTCGAGATGGTGGACCTAACCGACCGCATGTTGCACAAGCCCAACGAGCTCTCTGGCGGACAGCGCCAGCGCGTGGCCATTGCCCGGGCGTTGGTGAACTCGCCCTCCATTCTGCTGGCGGACGAGCCCACGGGGAACCTCGATTCGCAGACCGGCGAAGAGATCATGGGCATCTTCCACCGCCTCCATGGGCAGGGCAACACGATTATCCTGATCACGCACGAGCGCGATATCGCCGCGCACGCCCACCGCATCATCCACATCCGCGATGGCAAGGTGGAATCGGACGAACCTGTCAAGTAAGCGCCGCAGGCGCCGCCAGGGCGATTGGCTCAGGCGGGGAAGAAAGAAAGAAGGAAGAACCTGGCGTAGCGCGCATCGAGAGAGAAGTCATCCTGGCGGCGACCTACGTTCCCACACAGTTACCCGTGCAGTATCATCGGCCCTGCGGGGCTTAACTACCGTGTTCGGGATGGGAACGGGTGTGACCCCCGCGGTATGGCCACCAGGAAACTTTGGAGGCTCGCGACTTGAGGTTGGAAGACAGGTGCCAGACCCGAAGCCACGTCCTCGCGAAACGGCTCGCCCGCTAAATGGGACGCGGGCGTTCGAACTGAATCAGGCTGGCGAACCGCAAATTCTGCTGTTCCTTCGCCCGAGCACTCGCCGGCCATGCCCGAACCCGCCCGATGGGCTGAGCATCCCTCAGAGGGATTTCTCGCCCGTGGTGGCGGACTCGGAATGGCAGGCAGGTCGCTGGACGACAGTTTGGGAAAGTTTTATGGTCAAGCCGAACGGCCGATTAGTACGGGTCAGCTTCACGCATTACTGCGCTTCCACCTCCCGCCTATCAAGGTCGTAGTCTTCGACCGGCCTTCTTATGCCGCCGAAGCGGCATTGGGAGACCTTATCTCGGGGCGAGCTTCTTGCTTAGATGCGTTCAGCAATTATCTCTTCCGGACTTCGCTACCGAGCGATGCCCCTGGCGGGACAGCTCGCACACAAGAGGTCCGTCCATCCCGGTCCTCTCGTACTAGGGACAGCTCCCCTCAAGTCTCCTGCGCCCACACCAGATAGGGACCGAACTGTCTCGCGACGTTCTGAACCCAGCTCACGTACCGCTTTAATGGGCGAACAGCCCAACCCTTGGGACCTTCTACAGCCCCAGGATGCGATGAGCCGACATCGAGGTGCCAAACCTAAGCGTCGATGTGAACTCTTGGCTTAGATCAGCCTGTTATCCCCGGCGTACCTTTTATCCGTTGAGCGATGGCCCTTCCAC
>DATFXF010000259.1:0-3551 GCA_035258565.1 Candidatus Acidiferrales bacterium | reverse complement strand
AGTTCGGGCATCCGGCCGGGCGTGCACTGGGCATCCTGCCGACGCTCTCGATGTGGCCAGTGCTTATGGGCCCGCGCAAGACCAAGGAGTACTTCTTCACCGGCGACTACATGAGTGCGCAGGAAGCGCTCGAGTGGCATCTGGTGAATCGGGTGTATCCCAAGGACAAGCTCGAGGAAGAGACGTTGGCTTATGCGCGACGCGTCGCGATAGTTCCCGCGGAACTGCTGATGCTGCACAAAGCGGCGGTCAATCGTTATCTCGATATTTTGGGCATTCGCGCGGCAGAGCAGTCCTCGGCCGATATCGATGTGATCGCGCATCAGACTGATGCGGTAAAGGCTTGGATGAAGGCCAGCCGCGAAAAGGGATTGAAATCAGCGCTCACTGAACGGGATCGCCCCTTCGCGAAAAGAGCTCAGTGACGAAGCCCAGGCGCACGCCAACTCAATAGTCCCTGGTCAGCTCGCGATGGTTAAGCGCGCGTCTCCAGGGAAGTTGTGTCCTGCGGGGACACGAGCCTCGCCGTCGGGTCTTGCCGTCAATATCTCTTGCGCCGGAAGAGAGCGACCAGAAGAGCTACGAAGACCGCACTCGCCGATGCACCGACCAGAATCGAGTAGTCTCGATAGACCAGCGTGATGCGCTCTTCCCCGGGAGGGATGCGCACAGACAAGAGGCCCTTGTTGTTTTCGATGAGGCCTTCGCCGCGTGCAAGGTGCCATCCGCGGTCGTAGTTCTGGTTGATGACCAGAACGGTGGGCTCCTTGGCGATCACCTGGAAACCAAGTCTGTTGGGGCTCCATTCCGTGAGCCGAACCGATCCCGGGCCGAGCAAGTACTGCTCCCCCCGGTACCCGTCCTGATTGTAGGCCTTAACGTTGATGGTCCAGTCCGTGTAGTCGTAGCAAGGAATCTTGCCCATGTTGGCGAAGGCTACCGCAGTCTGATCGAAGGCGGTTTCGTCGTCGAATTGACGGAACAGAGTCGATCTCGGAATAGCCGTCAAGGGAAATTCGAACATCGTGCGCAGGACTCGTGGTCCGACCAGCCAATTGTCGACGGCTCCGGCGATCAACAGAACAACGACCAGGGTCGTGCCGACAGCACGAAGCTTGACCCGCAGGAAGTCCACGCCGTAGCCGGCCGACTGCCCCAGGTTGAACATCACGCAGACCAGGAGGCGTGACGGCAACCGCTGCAGCGAGAAGACGGGCAGCATGTGGAAGTATCGATAGAGGGGCCACGATCCGCCGTCATCACCGCGCACCAACCAGACCAGAATCACTCCGCCAAAAAGCCACACGAACATCGAGCGACGCAGGGCGAGGAGCGCCGGCACCGCTACTGCCATCAGCATTGGCGATACAAAGGCTCCCGATTCCACGAAGCCACGGTCGGTGGGATATCGATCGATATTGCGGATAAAGACGTAGTCGTAGATTTCGCTCCAGCGCACGTAGGTCGGCCCCCAAATCTCCTTGGGATGCGTGCTGAGCATCTCGTAAGTCGGCAGGAGTTTTACGGCAGCCAGCCCAGCCATGAAAACGACCACTACGGCGGCGACAACGATCGGCCAGGGACTCGGAGTCAGGAGTGCAAAGAACAGAGCTATCAGTCCGACTTCGAGCAGGGTCAAAGATGCGGCTTGGACCCCGCCCTCACCCAACATTAGCGCGATCAACAAACCGCCCAATGCTGCCCATTTCAGCTCACGGTCCGAAATCGCACGCCAAACGCATGCCGCGACCCAAGGCAGATACGCGAACCCCAGAAAAACATTGTGGCCCTCGCCAAGATGCAGGAAGTACCATGAATTGGCGCAGAACAGGGTTGCGGCAAACACCGACGCCAGCGCCGACATCTTCTGCACACGCCCAAGCACATATGTGCCGAGCCACATAATCGCGAGGTGAAGGATAACTTCCAGGTGAGCACCGACGTTCGGTCCGAACATCAAGTGGAGCAGAAAGAAGGGGGTGAGGATTCGCGACTGCGGGTTAGCATACATTGCCATTCCACCGCATTTGTATGGATTCCAAAGCGGAAATTGATGGAAGCTGGTGATGGTGTGGTACGGGACCCAATGCAGTTGTGTCGCAAAGTCCCAATCGTTGTTGATGCTCAGGCGAGTCAGGTTTAGCCACACCGGATAAGTGAACGTGAGCGCAAAGGCCAGAGCACAGGACACGACTAACGCTACCCGTGCCCGAGCGCTTCCCGTCAAAAGATTCGCAAGGCGGGAGAATAGTCCCGCGGCAAAAGGGAAAGGTGGCTTCGTGATATCTTCCTGGCTGCCAAGGTTCGTGGCTTTCGGAGTCACTGGCGTCATGGTCAATGGCCCCGAACGCTAGCAGAAAGTATCGCTAGTCTTCACGAGCGACCGGCTGTTTCGTGCGAATTGATCGGAAACTCCAGTCAGCCGGTGCCAGGTTCAGCATTAGCTTTGGCAGGGTTCTGGCAGGTGGACTAATCCACAAGGGGGCAGGACGGTTGCTACGTTAGTGCCGGCGCCGACCAGCACCAACCATCGAAGAATCGAAGGGTGAAAATGCTCGACTGCATAAGGCTCTGTTTGGACGCAATAGTATGCTCCTTGCGGTTTCATATTGGTTTCCTGCAAGCTTAAGCAATCAGAGGTTTGTACCGCGGAACGGGCGCGATGAAGCCGAAAATTTAGCATGCACGAAATTCTTAAACCTGAACATGTAGCCGACTGGCTCACCACCTGGGGCTATCTCGGTATTTTCATCTGCGTCTTCGTGGGCAATATCGGCGTGCCGGTGCCTGAGGAGACGGTTATTCTAGCTGCGGGCTTCCTGGCTGGCCGAGAAATTCTCGACCTCAGGTTCGTTTATCTGATCACAATCGCAAGCGCCGTGATTGGCGACTGCTGCGGCTACATGGTCGGTCGAACCGGGGGACAGCGGCTTCTTACTCGTCTCTCAGAGACCTTTCCCTCGGCGCGGCACCCCTATGATCGCCTGCAGACCTTCTTCAACACCCACGGCAGCAAGGCGGTCTTCATGGCGCGATTTATCGCGGGGGTGCGATTCATGGCCGGCCCGATGGCCGGCGCTGCCGGAATGCCGTTTCTGCGCTTCTTTGGCTGGAATGTGCTTGGAGCCATTACCTGGTGCTCGATTGTGGTGACCGTGGGATATCTGGTTGGTGACGAACTCTATCGGGTAATCGAAGTCGCACATCTGGCGTCGAGATGGGTGGTGATCGCCGCGGTGCTACTCGGAGTTGCGCTCGTCGCTTACTGGTGGCGGGAACGGCATCAAGCCGTCAGTCGCCCCGGGCCTTAGCGTGAAGTCGAGGTTCGATTCTGCGCTGCCCTCTCAAGTCCCGTGAGTGGGTGTTGAGAATCAACATCTCCCGACTGTCGAAGCCCTTTCTCTTGGGACGCTCCTCTACTTGGGTGCTTCTGTACGCCTTGGTTCTGCTGGCCTTCGCGCCGAACGCGTTGGGCGATTCCGCCCGCAATTTGCATCTTCACTACCTGCCGGGGTTTGTTGCTGGTTCTCAGCGCGTGTTCCGCCCTTCTC
>DATFXF010000258.1:0-34277 GCA_035258565.1 Candidatus Acidiferrales bacterium | reverse complement strand
AGGCGAACAAAGATCGAAGAAGAAAAGCCTTGACAAGGCGAAGAAAAAGCGAATATAGTGACCGCCACAGCAGCGAGGCGGACGATGTCCTGCGCGGAACGAACCCGGAGCACCTCTCCCCAACAAACTCCCTCCTTATTCCCCACAGTCCCGCGCCACCGGGACACGGAGGCTCCGCATGGACCGCCGCTACGAGGACCTTCCCAACCTGAGGTGGGTCTGGTAGGAATTGCTCGCCTCGCCGCTGCCTCCCCACGGGCGGAAGCTAAGCGCGGCACCGAATACTTTCTGCTGCCCGTACGGTCCATCCTGAACCGTTGCGATTCCGACCGCGTACCTTTTACCTGGACGGTGAACCCCTATCGCGGTTGTGAATTCGGTTGCCGGTACTGCTATGCCCGCTACACGCACGAATACATGGAGCTCGATGGTGCGGAGTTCGAGAGCAAGGTTTATGTCAAGCAGGATGCCGGGGCACTCGCTGCGCGCGACCTCGCTACGCAGAAAGTCTGGGGCGAGCACATTGCCATCGGCACGGCTACAGACCCTTACCAGCCAGCCGAGCGCCAATTTGGCGCGACACGCGCGATCCTTGAGCAGATGGCCGCGCGCGAAGGCCTGAGTCTCTCGATCACCACGAAGTCGAACCAGGTGGTGCAAGACCTCGACCTGCTGCGGCGCATCAGCGCCCGCTCAGCGCTCTACATCAACATCACGGTCACGACCTTGCGGCCACGCCTTGCGCGCCTGCTCGAACCCCGCGCCCCACGACCCGATCTGCGCCTTGCGGCGGTCGAGACGCTGCGTGAAGCCGGCCTGGCCGCAGGTGTGTTTGCCATGCCGGTCTTGCCCGGCCTCACCGACAGCGAACGGGATCTGGAGGCTCTGGCCCGTGCGGCGCGTGACGCGGGCGCCCAGTGGTTTGCGGCGAGCGCCCTATTCCTGATGCCCTCCTCACAGAAACACTTCCTGGCATTTCTCCAGCAGGAATTTCCCCGGCTGGCACGCAAGTATGGCGAGTGGTATGCGCGCTCAGCCTATGCGCCGGAAGCCTATCGTCGCGAAATCGCCGAGCGCGTGGCGCGGCTGCGCGCCCGCTACAACCTTCGTCCGCGCCCCGATCACGCCGAGGAAAGGCTCGCTTGGCATTCGCCTCAGCTGCCACTGGCTCTCGGCGATGTACGCCTACAGCCAGGGGATGTCGGCCGTTAAGGCCTTTAAGGTTCTCCAGTGAAGGCGACGCTCTCCCATCGCATCGCGCTTGTTCCGACCCAGGCTCAGGAAGCTCTGTTGCGGCAGGCCGTGGGGGTGGCGCGGTTCGCCTACAACTGGGCTTTGGAGGAATGGAGGCGCCAGTGCGAAGCAGGCGAGCAACCAAACGAAGCGGCCTTGCGGCGGAAACTCAACGGCGTCAAGCGGGAGCAATTTCCGTGGATGTTGCGGGTACCCAAGTCGGTGCCGCAACAAGCCATCAAGAATTGTGGCGCTGCGTTTCAGAGGTTTTTCAGAAAGCATGGCCGCTATCCTCGCTTTAAGAAAAAAGGCCGGAAAGACTCGGCGCGTTTGGACAACGGCCCCGGCACATTCAAATTCGAGGGCAAGCGAATCTGCTTGCCCATCGTGGGCTGGGTGAAGATGAGGGAAGGGCTGCGCTTCGCCGGAAAACCACTTTCTGCCACCGTCAGCTGTGTGGCTGGCCGGTGGTTTGTTTCTGTTCCCGTCGAAGTGGAGAGGCCCGCCCCGGTCCGCGAGAGCCAAGCGGCGACGGGCGTGGACCTCGGCGTGCGAACGGTGGCCAGGCTCTCCAGCGGCGAGAAGCTGGAAGGTCCGAAGGCTTTGCAGGCGAATCTCAGCCGTCTGAGGCGGCTGTCCCGTCAGCACAGCCGGAAGGTAAAAGGAAGCAGCAATCGGCGTAAGCACGCTCGGAAACTGGGCAGACTGCACGCTCGCATCGCCAACCTTCGGAGGGACTGGTTGCACAAGACCACCAGCGGTCTGGTGAAGCGATCCAGCGTGATCGGGATCGAGGACTTGAACGTCAAAGGCATGATGGCGAACCAGAGACTCGCTCGACCGATTAGCGACATCGGCTTCCATGAGTTCAGGCGCCAATTGCTGTACAAGTCGGCGTTGTACGGTTCGGAAATCGTGCTGGCGGATCGCTGGTTTCCCGGCAGCAAGACTTGCTCGGCCTGCGGACGAATCGCGGAGGAGTTGCCGCTTTCCGTTCAGGAGTGGACTTGCGCCTGTGGCCAGTTCCACAACCGGGACGTGAATGCGGCGAGGAATCTCTTGAGTTATGCACTGACTAGGGCGAGTTGCGCCCGAAGGAACGCCTGTGGAGAGGAAGGCTCTGGCCGGAGCCATGCTCCGGTGAAACCAACCTCGGTGAAGCAGGAATCAGTTGGGGAATGTTTGTCCCCAGTCTGAGCAACGGTAATTCAATAGTGGCAGGCGGAAATCATTCGGATCCAGGACATTTTCTCTCTCCCTTAAAAATAAAAACGAACGGCCAACAGCTAACCACGGTTAAGTGCAAAAAGAAGATCGTTTGAGAAAGACATGTGTGGTGCGCGCCACTCGGCCTTCCATGCTATCCACGCGAGCACGAGAGATGGCCACTTGCGCCCACGGGCGAGTTCCCGTAGGCTGGTTTGCCGTGCGGCGAGAGGCGATGCTCTGCCCGATCTGTTCGAAGCGCAAGCCGGAGCGGTTCTGCCCCGCCAAAGGCGAGAAAATCTGCGCCGTCTGCTGCGGGACCGAGCGGGAGGTGACCTTGGACTGTCCCTCGGACTGCGTCTACCTGCTTGCAGCGCACCGCTACGAGGACGAGCATCGCAAGCCGATTGCGCCAGATGAGGTGCCCTTCCCGGATGTTGAATTCTCGCCGGACTTCATCCACGAGCACCAGCCTGTGGTTTCCGGTCTCGCCGAGGCCGTCCTTGAGTTCGCCGCTGGTCAGCCGGCACTAGTGGATGCGGATGCAATCGCGGCGCTGGCCGCGCTGGCGGAAACCTACCGCACGCTGGGCTCGGGCCTGTATTACGAAAAGCTGCCGGACGCCGCGCTGCCTCACGCGCTCTATCGCGAACTGGCGAGGTTTATCGAGAAGTCGAAGCAGCAGGACGCTGAGCGCACCGGCTTCTCGAGGCTCAGGGATAGGGCCTTATTCTACCTGCTGGTTTTCCTGCTGCGTGTGGCGCGGAGCCGCACGAACCGTCGGCCGCGCTCGCGCCGCTTCCTTGAATTCCTTCGCGCACAGTTTCCACAGTCGGCAGCCGAGCAGGAAGCGCCGCGGATTATCGTCCCGTAAGCCAACAGGCGGATTCAGCAGGACCAGCCTTGCCTATTCCTGAAGTCCGTGTCCCTCAACCCCCGAGACCAGGGCGCTTTCTGCGCGGCGGCGAATCGCGCGCAACCGATTCAGGCGGATGAGCCAGCTTCCGGGATAGATCACTCGCCAGTAGACGCCAAAGTGCCGTCGCGAGGCGGCATCGGTCGGGAAGACGGCTTTTTTCCTGGGGCCCGAGATGCGGGTTGCGGATCCACGTGACATGGATGGCGCGGTAGGCCACTCTGCGTGCGCGTGGACACGGACGGAGTGGATTCGCCGAACTGATAAGCAGGCATAAAGCCCGCACCGCGAGACACCCCGTTCGGGCGTCAAGGTGATCCAGCCGATGCGAGCTTCGGAGTCGAATGGGGCTTACTTCAGGGAATTCGGATCCGAGAGGTTCTTGGGCGACTTCTGGTTCAGCATTGCGACGAGCTGCTCGCCGGCAGCAGACACGGGAACGGCGCCTTTGCGAATGATGTCGCGCGCTTCGACCGGCCGGCCGTACACCTTTCGATTCGCCTCTCGATCCGGGCGCAGCGTCGAGCCCTCGAGGGACACCCCGGCAAACAGGCCGCGCGAGCGCGAATAGGTCAGAATCTCCGCGCGCATCGTGGCGTCCGTTGCGGCCGTGAGGTCGCGCCCCTTGGGACCTGCTGCAACCGCAGCGTCCGCGCCGAGCTTCACCTTGCTCTTCAGAATGGCGTCGGCGCCGCGCGGGTTCATCACCAGCAAGACGAAATCCGTTGCCTCGCCGCCAATCTGCAGCCCAATGCCCCCGCCCTCGAGACGCATCATCGCCGGCGCGCTCCACGGACCGGTATAGTGTTCGCCGCTGCGGCAGGTCATTGCGCCGCGCCCGTAGCTTCCGCTGAGGATGAAAGCGGCCTTGATCACCGACGGGAACACGATCACGCATTCCGCTTTGTCGAGCAGTTCCTTGGGGATGTTGTCGGGGATATCCAGGATCTCCTTCAAGACCTTGCTGCAGTTCTCGAGGCGCTCCTTGTCTTTTTCTTCCTCTGCTGCCCGCAGCGGGAGAGCAAAGAGCGCCATCACCATCCATAGGGAAAGGAGTCTCCTCATGCGTTTCCTCCTGGGCTAGGAACCGATCATAGGACTTCCTTTAGCTATGTGCAACGCAAACAGATGCGCTCGGGTGCGCTCGGTCGGACCAAGTTGGTTGGTCGGAGGGCAGCACAGACGGTGCTCCAGGTCGCCTCTCATCGGCAGGCGCACGGAAACGTAGAAGCTCGCTCGATGCATTCGCTTTCTCAGGGTTGGTGATTGTGGGGTCATGTTCCGGGATGCGGTAAGTGACGCACGAAGCTGGCCAATTGCCATGTTCCCGTGCGCAGGCAACCCTCGCCTAATGGGTATGGTGGTGCTTCCTATGGTCTTCGCTTCCCTTGAGTCGTAGGCGCAGAAGAACGAAGAAACTCGCCGGATGGTCGCCGTAGAACGGCTTGAGCGCTGAGGGGGTCGTGTACAGGGTGAAGTTCGCGCCCAGGCCCGTGGTCAGCTGGCGGATCAAGGGAAAGTCGCGGGTGTAGCCCAGCGTGTATGCGGCGATGCGAAAGACGGAACCGGCGGTGCTTTCGAGGCGCGCGCGCAGGGCCGGCTGGTTGCTGAAGAGTTCGTCCTTATCGACGAGCTCGATTCTCCCGGTCAGGTAGTTCCGCTGGCGGAATTGGACCATGGACTCAAGAAGGTAGGAATTGAGATCATTCTTTCCGACCGTTTTGTGATTGCGGCCCCAGATGAGGCTGGTGGCCCAGTGGCCGGTGGGGAACGGTCGGTTGTAGGTGATCGAGGCGGTCGAGCGCAGGATATCTCCCGGCTCGGCCAGTTCCGGCTTTTTCAGCCGACCGACGGACACCTGCGCGCTCCAGTCCGGGGTCGGCGCGAACGTCAGACGCGTGGCCCAGGAATTGATCGCGCCGTGGTCGATGTTCCAGCGATTCTCATCGGGCTCAGCACCGTGAAATCCGCTGACCTCCAGCCGAAACATCCGGTGCTGGATTCCTACGGAGACGACCTCGTTCGCGATGTGGCTCGAGTCCTGCAAGTGGTGGCTGAGTGGCGCTTGGGGCAGTTCGGCCGCCGATACACGGTGCGGGAAAGCCACCGGGCCGAGCGCCGGGTCGCCGACCGGCGCCAGATAAATGTCCAGGGTCGTTCTTTCCCCCAGCGGCCGCGTGTATTGCAGACTAAGCTCCATGAAGAGGTCGTGCGGATGTTGACCATCCACGATGGGCTTGCCAAACGCCGTCTCGCCGGTCTGGAACAGCTCCGGGTAACGGCGGTGGGTGACCGTCGCCGGATCAAGGCTCAGCATGCCGCGAAACATGAAACTGCCTTTGCCGAGCTGGTGTTCGGCCATGCCCATGAACCAGTTCGGGGAAAAAATCTTGTCCGCCCCGTGCGGGCCTGTTTGCTGGACCGCAGCGAGGAATGCCACGCCGTGGAACATCAGGTTCCAGGCGCCCGCGTGCCCGCGCACCATCTCCATGGGTGCCGAAGCCGGATTCGTGCTCGTTCCCGAACCCTGCTCCATCAGCAGGTCCGGCGGAGCGTTCTCGGTGGCTGCTGGCATCGGCATCCGCTGACTTTCCTGCTCCTGGGAGCGCGCGGGGAAAGCGCAGAGCCCCGCAAAGAGAAGAAGCAGAAGGCTGCACAACCACTTTGGCACCGCCGGTCTCTTTCTTTCTCGCTTTGTTCTCAAGCGTTGAGGTCTCATACGCTCCCCCCGCAAATCAATGTGCACGTGGAGACAGCCGTGACCAGGTCCCAGCTGCCGTGCCTGAATCAAGCCAACACAGGCGGACTGCGGGTGAGATTTCTAGATGCGCAGGGGCAAGGGTCCCGTGGCGGCGGGAAAGGATCCGCCGAAAAGGGGTGAGAGAAGGAGCTCCGCGAATACAGTGGCGATGGCTAGCGCCTCGGTGTGACTTTGCTCGGTTCGCGCCACGGGGATAGGAATCGCCGTCCGGAAGTCCCCGGCAAGAAACCAGGCGGAGCGGCGGAACGCGTTGCCAGTGCAGTGCGCGGAGGTGCCTCTACCGGTGGAGTGTTTGGCGGGCGCCAGTGGGTTTTCGGGACAGCACGAAGCCGGCTCAGAAACGGGCGAGCCTCCGGCCGAGTTGTGCAGGAGATCGAGGAGACCGCAGCGCGCCTCGCAGGCCGTCGCTAGGATACTCACGGCAAGGAAGGCTACTAGCAAGCCCATTCGCTCCGCTTGGCGCATCGACATGCTTCGAAGCCTCGATCGAGTTCCGGGTTGTCTCCGCCCACCGCGCTCGTGGATCAGCGCGGCCCGGCGGGAACGTACTTGCCGGTCCAGTTGAAAAACTCATTGTACCAGAGCCGTGAATTCTGCGGGTTCAGCACGAAGTGGTTCTCGTCGGGGAAATAAAGCAGCCTTGCCGGTACGCCGACCATCCGCAACGTCTCGTAATACTCAAAGCCCTGCGTCACCGGCACGCGGAAGTCCTGCTCATCGTGCACCACGAGTGTGGGCGTCCGGAAACTCTTGGCGTACCAGTGCGCCGATTCCTCCAGCACGTGCTGCGGGTTTTCCCACGGGAAGCCACCGAGCGCGCGCTCGCGCCCGCGGACGACGTCCGACGCCATCTGCGAAACCCAGTTATACACGCCAGCGTGGCAGACCATGGCCTTGTAGCGAGTTGTGTGGCCGTTCATCCAGGCCATCAGGTAGCCACCATAGCTCCCACCCCCAGCGGATAGCCGTTCGGGATCGATCGAGCCCCGCTCGAGCAGGTAATCGGTACCCTTCTCGACGTCTTCGAGCTCGCGCTTGCCGTATTCGCCGGTAATGGAGTCGGTGAAAGCCTGTCCCCAGCCCGTCGAACCGTGGTAATTCACTGCCGCGACCACGTAGCCGCGGCTGGCGAACAGCTGCATGTTCCAGCGGAAGTGGAACTGATCCATCCACGCGCCGTGCGGGCCGCCGTGTACGATCTGCAAGAGCGGCCACTTCTTCTTGGGATCAAATCCGGGCGGGTAGATGACCCACATCTGCACCGGCTCGCCGCCCCAGCCCTTATAGGAAACGGATTGCACTTCGCCCAGATCCCACTGAGCGACCAGAGCGTCGTTGAACGTTTCGATTTTGCGCGGGCGCAAAGCCGGGTTCGACGAGGCCTTCGCACGCTGGCTCGACGGCGCATCGGAGCTGTCCGCTGGCGCGGCATAAACCGCTGGCGGCAGGCTCATGGTGGTCGAGAGGAAGGCCATCGTGTGGCCGTCGCCGCTCAAGGCGATGTCGGACAGCGTACCGGTGACCACCCAGGGCCTCGGTGCTTGGGCACCTGAAATCTCGAGCTCCCAGATGAATTGTCTCGCGTGCTCTTCGGCGGTGAAGAACAGCCGCTGGCTCGAGCGCGACCACATCGGCGACTCGACGGAGCGGTCCCAATTCTCCGTCAGCGCGCGCTTCGCTCCGCTCGCGCGGTCGTACAGCACCAGCCGCTGGCGATCGGCATAGAACGACTTGATGGCCTGGCGCGTGTAGGCGATCCACTTGCCATCCGGCGAGTAGCGCGGGTTCGAGTCGTTTGCCGGATTCTCAGCCGTCAGATTGGTCCACTTCCCAGTGTCCAGCCGCAAGGCGACGATGTCCTGGTTGGGGTCGAAGCCCTGGTCCTTGCCGAGGTCGCTGGTGAAGGCCACCTCCCTTCCGTCCGGCGCGAGGTCATAGGAGCCCGCTGAGGGTTCCTGGAGGACCAAGTGGAGTGGCGTGCCAGAGAAAAGGTCGCGCACCAGGCCCGTCTCCACATCCACGACGAACAAGTGTGGCACGCGGCCGTCGGCCAACCAATGGTCCCAGTAACGGAAGCTGGTCGAATCGATGAGGTATGCTTTCACCTTGGCATCCTTCCGCTCTTTCAGCCGGCGGGCCTGCTCTTCCTCGCTCGCCAGGTCGGGCCAGACCCGGGAAAGAAACGCGATGCGGCGGCTGTCAGGGAACCACTTCAGCGCCGAAGCTCCGGTGGGAACCTTCGTCACGCGGCGCGCCTCGCCGCCCGTCGGCGAGATGACATAAACCTGTGTCTGTTCATCGCCCTCGCGCTTGCTCAGGAAGGCGATCCATTGGCCGTCGGGCGACCATGTCGGTTCCGAGTCGCGCCCCGGATTTGTTGTCAGGCGGCGCTCGGAGGATCCATCGGTGGCCAGCAGCCAGATGTTGGACGTACTGTTGTTCTCTTTCATGTCGTAGGCAGTGACCCCGACGGCGGCCCAGCGGCCGTCGGGCGAAAGGGTTGGCGCGCCCGGGCGCTTTACCGCCCACAGGTCCTCGACGGTGATGGAGTGCTTGGACTGCGCGCCGGCTCGACCGGCCGCCAGCACGAAGAGAAGAGCGCACAAGGCTCCCTTAAGGGGTAGAGGCACCCGCAGGTTCTGATTTCGCGGCGCAATCAAATTTGCTGGCATGCATTCCTCCGCCGGACGATAGAATTCACTTGCCAGGGCAGGCGCGCCCTCCGGTACATGCGCCTAAGCTCGCCGGTTCCTCAAGAGCGGAATGAACTATAATCCCGCGCCCGCGGTTTTTCTAGCGAGGAGAGGCTCGTTGACCGACACGCTCGGCCGGAATCGAGGTCGCTCCCTTGCGTTCTTCCTGAGCTTGTTGCTCTCGCCGGCCATCCTTTCCCTTGGGCAAGCGAAGCCCTCTCCCACCACTCCGCCCCCTCCGGTTTCGACTGACCGCACCCCGAACCAAGCGGAAGCCGCGCAGGCTGGGATCCGCGCCGACCTTGAGCGTTTCCGCGCACGCGTCGAAGCCACGCTGGCGCAGCCGGGCGCTGACAAGGGCTATTGGGGAGTGCTGGTCGTGGCCGCTCAAACGGGCGAGGTTCTTTATGCACTGAACGCGCAGCGCTACTTCACTCCGGCCTCCAATACCAAGCTGTTCAGCACCGCCCTGGCGATGGCGGTGCTGGGGCCGGACTATCGCTTCCGCACCACGATCGAGACGCACGGCACGCTCGATCGCTCTGGCCGCCTCCGCGGCGATCTCGTGCTCGCCGGGCGCGGCGATCCGAATCTCTCGAACCGCAAGCTGCCCATGGGAAAAGAAGTCGAGCGCGATGGCCCGCCCGAGAAAGTGCTTGCCGAGTTCGCCGATCGGGTGGCCGCGCGCGGCGTCAAGCAGATCGAGGGCGACGTGGTTGCCGACGACAGTTACTTTGCCTACGAGCGCTTTCCCTCTGGCTGGGACATTGACGATATGCTGTGGGGCTACGGCGCCGCGATTTCGGCGGTGGCTGTCAACGACAACACGATGGCGATTGAATTGCGCAGCGGCGAGCGGGAAGGGGCGCGAGCATCGTTTCACGTTGAGCCCAGGAACGACTTCTACAAAATCCAGGACGAGGTCGCCACGGGCCCACGGGGCTCCGAACGCAAGCTCGAAGTGTCGCGCGAGCCGGGGTCGCGGGTGATCCACGTCGGCGGCACGATGCCGCTCAATGGCGAGCCGCATACCCTGACGCTCGCCGTTGAAGAACCAGCAGAGTACGCGGCCCAACTTCTGAAGCGTTTACTCGAGGCCCGCGGCGTGCGTGTTTCGGGCGAGGCCCGCGCGCGGCATTCTTCCCGCACTGGATCGAGCAAGACCCCTGAGCCGACGGCGGACCCACCGGTTGTGTTGGCCGAGCGAACCGCCTTACCACTCCTCGAAGACGTCCGCGTGGTCAACAAAATAAGCCAGAATCTTCACGCGGAGCTCCTGCTGCGCGTGGCGGCGCGGGAAAAGGCAGGCACCAGCGACACCGAGGCAGCGCTGAAGTTTGCCCAGCAGTATTTTCAGGGCATCGGGATTGACGAAGGCGAGGTCGTGCTCTTCGATGGCTCGGGGCTTTCCCGCCGCAATCTGGTGACACCGCGGGCGGTCGTCCAGTTGCTCACCTACATCGCGCAGCAGCCTTGGGCGCAGGGGTTCCGGTCCACGCTCCCGATCGCGGGCGAAGACGGTACGCTCTCCGATCGGATGAAGGATACACCAGCTGCCGGACGCGTGTGGGCCAAGACGGGTTCACTCGGCCACGTGAATTCGCTCTCCGGCTATGCGACGACGCTCGGCGGCGCACAAGTGATCTTTTCCATGTTCGGAAACAATCATACCCTAGGGGGAAAAGAGGCCACCGGGGTCCTGGACGCCATCACGGCAGCCATGATCGAAGAGATTGGCGTCCGGCCGGAAGAAAAGAACAACCCGTAGGCACCCCCCCCGAGGATGGTTAGATTTCGGCGCATCATGTCGGATTCGAGAGTCATTAGCGTTTTCGGGAGCTCTCGCCCCAGCCCTGGCGAGGTCGATTATGAAGAGGCGCGGGCGCTCGGGCATGCGCTCGCCAGCCGAGGCTTTATCGTATGCACGGGAGGCTACGGTGGCGTGATGGAGGCGGCCTCGCGCGGCGCCAAAGAAGCGGGCGGGCGCACCCTGGGCGTAACGGCAGAGTTTTTTCGCTCGCGCGCCAACCCATGGGTCGATGAAGAAATCCGTGTTCAGACCTGGCAGGAGCGGTTGTTCGAGCTCATCCGACGCGGCGATGGCTACGTGGTCTCGAAGGGTGGCACGGGAACGCTGGTGGAACTCGCAGTGGTCTGGGAGATGCTCAACAAAGGAGTGATGGCCGGCAAGCCGCTCGTCGTACTGGGGGCATTCTGGCAGCCCATCCTAGACCGCGTGCGTGAGGTGGAATTGGGCTCCAGCTCGTCCGGGCGCGAGGCCAGGAACCGCCTGATCCATGTCGCTCCCACGCCGGCCGCGGCGGCCGCTTACCTCGAGAGCCAACCGATTGCGCGCTGAAGCTCCCGGATTGACAATGAGGGTGGAGACTCCCTCGGAAACGCTGGGGAGACGCATGGGGTCGCGTCCCGCTGAAGAGGTTCTCGAATTCGATCGCCTGCGCGAGATCTTGCGGCGATACGCCACCTGTGCGCCCGGCCGCCGCAGGATCGATCACTTGGCGTGCACTCCAGAACGAGCTGCGCTCGAAGCCGCGTTCTCTTTGACGGGCGAGGCCATGGCCTACTTGCGCGCCGGCAACGAGCTGGGATTCGGCTCGCTGGCCGACCCGGCAGTGTGGCTCGCGCGCCTCGATGCTCCCGGCGCAGTGCTTCCGCCAGCCGAGTTGCTCGACGCTGCCTCGCTGCTCGATGCCGCCGCCTCGCTCCAGGAGACCTTTCGTGCCGAGGCTCCCAGATTCCCCTTGCTCCGAGAGCGCGCAGCGGCGCTCGCCGATTTTGGGCGCCTCCGGACGGCGATTCGCCGCGCGGTTCTGCCCAACGGGGAGATTAGCGACGAGGCCTCGGCGCAGCTCAAGCGCATCCGCACCAGCATCGCGCGCACGCGCCAGACCGTCCCTCAGCGGCTTATGCAAATCCTGCGTGCGCGCGGCGCCGAGGCTGGCGAAGACTACGTCACCATGCGCAACGACCGCTTCGTTATCCCCGTGCGCTCCTCGGACCGCCGGCAGGTCGAGGGGGTCGTGCACGGCTCGAGCGCGAGCGGCCAAACCGTGTTCCTCGAGCCACTGGAAGTGATCGAGCTCAATAACCAGCTCGTCGAGCTCGCCGAGGACGAGGCCGAGGAGATTACGCGCATTCTGCGCGAGCTCACCGAACGCCTCCAGCAGGAGTTGGGCGCGCTGCGGTTTGCCGTCGAGAGCATCGCCGAATTCGACTCCCTTTTTGCGCGTGCTCGCTTCGCCCGCGAGTTCAACGGCACGCTCCCTGAATTCACATCCTCGCCCGAGATGGCGCTCGAGGCCGTGCGTCACCCGGTGCTCGAAGACACCCTCCGCCGACAGGGGCGGAGCATCGTGCCTATCACTCTGGCGCTCGGCGGCGCGGAAACGGTCCTCGTAATCAGCGGGCCGAATACGGGCGGAAAGACGGTCGCGCTCAAGACCGTAGGCCTGGCGGCCCTTGCGGCGCAGTCAGGCATTCCCGTGACGGCCGAGCGGGCGGTGCTGCCGCTGTTCGACCGCGTGCTGGCGGATATCGGCGACGAGCAGTCTATCTCTGCCGACCTCTCCACATTTTCCGCGCACATGCTGAACCTGAAAGACATGCTCGGAGCGGCCACGGAGCGCTCGCTCGTGCTTGCGGACGAGATCGGCACGGGCACCGCACCCGAAGAAGGTTCGGCGCTTGCTCTGGCCCTGCTCGAGGAGTTCCGTGCGCACCGCTGCCTGACGCTGGCCACCACGCATCACGACCGCTTGAAGGCCTACGCCTCAACCACGGCCGGGGTTTTGAACGCTGCGGTGGAATTCGACGAAATCAATCTGCGGCCGACCTACCGCCTACTGGTGGGCGTTCCCGGAACGTCGAGCGGTATCCAGATCGCGCGACGGCTGGGCCTGCCCGAGCCGGTCCTCGAGCGCGCCCGCGCGCAACTCGCGCCCGAAGTTCGCGAGGCCGCGGAGCTGATCGCCTATTTGCATCGCAGCCGGGACGAACTCGAAGTGCTCGAGCGCCAAGCCAGGGAGCAGATCCGTCAACTCGAGCAGGAGCGCCGCGCTCTCCAGACCGAATGGGTCGAGCGCCAGCGCCGGCGCCTCGGAGAGCTCGAAGAGAAGTTCGCCGAAATTCTCAAACAATGCGAACACGAGATCTCCAGTGCGCTCGAAGCAGTCAAGGAGCGCGAGATGCGCGCGCGCCTCGAAAAGCAAGTGCGCCGGCGGATGGCCAAGGTGCGCGCCGAAACGCGCGAGCAGGTCGACGCTGCCGTCGTCCAGCACCTCGCCGAGTCACAGCAGGACCTGGGCGGAGCCGTCGAGCCAGCACCGGAGCCGGTGAGGGTGGAACGGTTAGTGCCCGGCATGCGCTTGCGCGTCCGCGGCTTCGGCCCAGCGGTCGTGTTGCGCCGCCTGGTCCCGAGCGGAGACCGGGGACGCGACGCCGCGTTCGCCGAGGTCGAGGCCGGGCCGCTGCGAATGAAGGTGGGGCTTGACGAGATCACCGCTATTGTTTCCGAAGAACCGTCCCTCTCCCAGCGGGGCGTTACGATACATACGCCACTGCCCGAAGGACCATTGGGCGACGAGATCAACGTGATCGGGTGCACGGTCGAAGAGGCCACGCGCCGTGTGGATAAGTTCCTCGATCAGGCGGCCCTTGCCGGGAAGCCCCGCGTGCGCATCATCCACGGCCACGGCACCGGCGCCTTGCGCCGCGGCTTGGCGGAATTCTTGTCCGCGCACCCGCTCGTCGAGGGAATTTCCGCCGCAGAACCCGAACATGGCGGTGTGGCAGTTACGCTGGTGGATCTGAAGCCTTGAGCTCGGCCATAGTGCTGGAGACCGAGAGGATGTGGCTGGTCCCCTGGGCAATGCGCGATTGGACGAGCTCCCATCCGATCGCGAAAGATCCCGAAGGACTGCGCTACACGAGCGGCGGCGGGCCCTGGTCCGACAACGAGATTCAGGATTTCGTTCAAAGGCAGATCGGGAATTTTACCAGGTACCGGTCTTGTTTCTGGAGGCCCACCCTTCCTGCGGTGTACTATACTTTTGGCCCCAGAAAGGTGACCCCCCGGCCATGGCGGAAGCAGGTTCCTTCGCCGATCGGGTCAAGCAGCAGGCGGACATTGTCCGCGTGATCGGCGAATATGTGCGCCTGAAAAAGAGCGGGCAGAACTTCACCGGCCTGTGCCCATTCCATACCGAAAAGACACCGTCGTTCGCCGTGCATCCGGTGAAGCAGATCTATCACTGCTTTGGCTGCGGGGTGGGTGGCGACGTCTTCAAGTTCATCATGGCCGTCGAAAAGCTCAGCTTCCCGGAAGCCGTACGTGCCGTGGCGGAAAAGTGCGGCATCCCGGTTCCCCGGCCGCGCGCGCTCTCGCCCGAGGAGAAGTTAGTGACGCAGCAGCGCTCTCGACTGGTCGCACTGCACGGCGAGGCGGCAGCGTTTTTCGCGCTCGAACTCGAGACCACGGCCGAAGGCCGAGCCGCACGGGCTTATCTCGAAGATCGCGGGCTAGACGCCGAGACGGTCAAGCGCTTTGGCCTTGGCTACGCCCCCTCGAGCGGCGACGCGCTGGTCCGCGAGCTCAAGCAAAAGTATACCGACAAGCTGCTTGAGCTCTCCGGCCTGGCGGCGCGCGATCAAAGTGGCCGACTCTACGATCGCTTTCGCCGGCGGATCATGTTTCCGATTGCGAATGAATCGGGCAAGGTGGTGGCGTTCGGCGGGCGCGCACTGGGCGATGACCTGCCCAAGTATCTCAATTCGCCGGAGACGCTCATCTACTCGAAAAGCAACGTCCTCTATCACCTCGACCGCGCCAAGGAAGCCATCCGGCAAGGCGACCTCGCGGTCCTGGTCGAAGGCTACCTGGACACGATTGCGGTCGAGCGCGCAGGCGTCACCAATGTGGTCGCGAGCTGCGGCACCAGCCTCACGGAAACGCAAGTCAAGCTGCTGGGTCGTTTCACCCGCCGCGTGGTGGTGAACTACGATCCCGACACCGCCGGCCAGGCGGCCACGGAACGCTCGCTGGCTGTGCTGCTCGAGCAGGGCATGGACGTGCGCGTGCTGGCCTTGCCGCCGAGTAACAACCGGCCCGCAGACCCGGACACCTTTATCCGCGAGCAGGGCGCGGAGGCTTACCGCAAGCTGCTCGAAGAGGCGCCGGCCTATGTGGACTACTTGATTGCCCGTGCCCAGCAGATGGATCTCACAAGCGGCGAAGGCAAGCTTCGCGCGGTCAATTTTCTGATGCCGCACGTGCAGCGCATCCCGAACCCCCTGCTGCGTTCGGAATGGGCGACGCGCATCGCCCAGCAGCTTCGCGTCGAAGAACCGGTGCTGCGCGAGGCATTGCGGCGCGCCGCCGCCGAGCGTCGCAGCGAAGTGAAGGCCAAGCCTGAGCTTATGGCTCCCGCGGCGAAGCCCGCCGAACGCCGGCTGATTCAATTGCTTGTGGAAGCCGAAGGCTTCCGCGCCAGGCTCGCCGAAGAACTCATGGCGGGCGAACTCTACCGGGGACTCGAGACACAGAAGATTTTTGCCGCGCTGGTCGAGGCTTGTTCCTCCGGCGAGCGCCCCGACCCTGCGGCGCTGGCCGAAGCACTCGAGGAGAAGGATCGCCGGCTGCTGTTTGAGATCATCTTCGAGCGGGCCGCCGAGCCAGCCTGGGACGAGGCCGAAAGCTGCCTGGGCGTGCTGCGGCGTCGGCGGGCGGAAGCCGAGCTGGCCGCAGTCCAGAAGCAGATCGAAGCCAAGCCGACCGCAGAGGAGCTCCGGCGGCTGCTCGGGCGGAAACAGGAGTTGCGCCGCCAACTCGAGGCCCTCGTTCACTAAAAGACCCGAGAAGGGGCCAAGACCCGCGTGGCACCGAGGAAACCCATCCCCATTACTACAACGAAACAAAACAGTTGACGAACTTGGGGGCGCACGTTAACGTGGTTGGGTTTGCGCATGAAACGGGAGGGAGCCCGTGTGCATCTGAAGGATGTACCGGGAGGGCCCCGGTTGGGCGCCGGGGCTTTGAGGGGTTCAGGACGGCGGCGAGGCGCAGAATTACCTCTCAGGCAGGAGTTCACCAACCTCTTTGTCTTCTTGAATATCGAAAGCGTTGACGTCTCTCTGTTCGGCCGCGGCTTCCCCCTGGGCAGCCCGCGGCCTCGGACGCCCCCGGAGGTTTGACCAGGGGGAACACTTTGGCGCTAGCCATCGAAGAAAAATACGACCAGGTCCGGCAGCTCATCAACATGGGCAAGGAGCGCGGCTACCTGCTCTACGATGAGGTGAACGATATTCTGCCGGCCGAAGTGCACTCCTCGGAGGAGATTGACGACCTGCTCTCCACCTTCGAGCGCTACGGCATCGACATCTACGAAGATGTTTCCAGTGCCAAGGCCGCCCGTGCCGCTGCCGAAGCGGCCGAAGCCGTGGAAGTCGAACCCAAGGAAGAGCTGCCGAGCGACGAAGTTGAACTGGACCTGACGCCGGGGACCCTGGAGAAGACCAACGACCCGGTGCGCATGTACTTGCGCGAAATGGGCACCGTGCCGCTGCTCACGCGCGAAGGCGAGGTGGCCATCGCCAAGCGCATTGAGCGCGGCCAGATGTTGGTGCTGAAGACCATCTCGCGCTCCCCGATTGTCATCAAGGAGCTGTTGGCGATCGGCGAGGAACTGCGCAAGGGCACGCGTTCGATCAAAGAGATCGTGCAGTTCGACGACGAAGAGCTCACCGAAGAAAAGATCGAGGCCAAGACCAAGCAGACCCTCAAGATCATCGACAAGATCGAGAAGCTCTACGACGCGGCGCTCAAGCAGGCCACAAAGCTTGAGCACATCCCCCGCTCGAAGAAGCGCGCCTACCTGCGTGCCCGGATGCAGCTCGGGCGAACACGGATTGAGATGTCGGATCTGGTCCGCTCGATCGATTTCAACCCCCTCGAGAAGAAGCGCCTGATCGACAAGATGCGCCACACCGTCGAGCGACTGCATTCGCTCGAGCGCGAAGCGGGCCGGCTCGAACGCCGCGCCGACGTCGCCAAAGGTGAAACCGCCGCAGAGGCACGTAAGGAGCTGCGCTCGCGCCGCTCGGAATTGAAGGAGATTGAGGAATCGAGCGAAGTCGGCCTCACCGACTTGAAGCGCACCCTGCAGCTCATCCTGCGCGGTGAGGCCGAAGCCGAACAGGCCAAGAAGGAACTCATCGAGGCGAACCTCCGCCTGGTCGTTTCCATCGCGAAGAAGTACACCAACCGCGGGCTTCAGTTCCTCGATTTGATTCAGGAAGGCAACATCGGCCTGATGAAGGCCGTAGACAAGTTCGAGTGGCGCCGTGGCTACAAGTTCTCCACCTACGCTACGTGGTGGATCCGCCAGGCGATTACCCGCGCCATCGCCGACCAGGCGCGCACCATCCGCATCCCGGTGCACATGATCGAGACCATCAACAAGCTGATCCGCACCAGCCGCCAGCTCGTGCAGGAACTGGGCCGCGAGCCCACTTCGGAAGAGATTGCCAAGCGCATGGATATTCCAGTGGCCAAGGTGCGCAAGATCCTGAAGATTGCCCAAGAGCCGATTTCCCTCGAAACGCCCATCGGCGAGGAAGAAGATTCGCACCTGGGGGACTTCATTGAGGATAAAGCGGTGGTTTCGCCCTCGGACGCAGTCATCAACCTCAACTTGAAAGAGCAGACCGCGTCGGTGCTGAAGACCTTGACGCCGCGTGAGGAGAAGGTCATCAAGATGCGCTTTGGCCTCGACGACGGCTCAGAGCACACGCTCGAGGAAGTGGGCCAGTCCTTCGCCGTCACCCGCGAGCGCATCCGTCAGATCGAAGCGAAGGCCCTGCGCAAGCTGCGCCACCCCTCGCGCTCGCGCAAGCTGCGCGCATTTCTCGAAGGCCCTTCCCGCGAATACCTCTAAGGATCGTCTTCCCCTTCGGTCGTCCTGGGGAATCCCCTGGCCTACGCTCCCTCAAGAGCGCGGGGGCCTCACCGGCGGTGCGATCTCTCCAAACTTGGCTTCGAAGCGGAAAAGCCAGCGCAGCACGAACAGCAGATAAGCCACCAGCAGCCCATACTGGGCGGAGGAAGAGAATCCTCCGAGCGGGTTGAGATTCGCGCGAAACACGAGCTCGAACGTGCCCATCAGGAAGGCCAGCGTCACACCGGCAAACCGCCCCATTCGGTCGCGGATAAAGTCAAGAGTCTCCTGGCGTCGCTCGCCCGAGAACCAGTACTCCCGGTTCGGGATGTTCCCGATAGAGGGCAGCCGAGCGATGAGCCTCGTCGCCCAATACGGAAGCAGTAGAGTCAGCAGGAACAGGCCCCAGCAGAGTTCGAAAAAGGCCTGCTTCGAGAACCAGCCATTGGGCTCGCCGCGGCCATTGAAATGGGTAGCGAGTGTCGCTGGCAACAAGGGGTAGTAATGCGCCGTCTGGGCCGCGGCGATGAGCACGAGCAACGCCCGGAGCAATCGGGCCGGCCGGCGATCGGGTTCGGTCTTCACCCACCCTCGCTTTCTCGAGCTCGAGCGCTCGCCGCCACCTCCCCCAAGCAGGCGCGGCACAGGCAGTCGTGATAATTTCTGCGCATCCAGGCCCGCGCTTTCCGACTGAGTTTGATCTCCGCGCACCAGCAGCCCTCACCAAAGGCACCGCAGAGGAAGCGCTGCCCGCAGCGCTCGCAAGTCACTTCCCTCCGGAATGACGGCAGAATGCAGGCGATGGCCTTGCCGAGCTTCATGGCCTTCCACTTTCCGCAGACCAGATCATCCACTACGGTGGCAGGACGGGGATGCGCACCGAGGCGGCGTACTGATAGACGAGCTGGACGCCGCGGTCGGAGCCCACCGTCAGCAGGATGGCCAGCACGAGCAGGCCAGCCAGCAGCAGCCTGCGTAAGGCGGGGGTGAAACTATGCCGCCGGAAAAAGGCCAGCATGCATAGACCCACGGCTGCGCTGGTGGCGAAGACCATCAGCACCTGATGCATCTCCATCACCTCGTGAGCGGGGCCGGTGTCGGGCACCGCTTCTTCAGCCAACAATCCAGTGCCGACGGCAGCGAAGGCGCAAAGCGTCCCCAGATACAGCAACCGCGCAGCGGTGCGGTGTAGCTCGTCGCTCGAGCGCCACACAGCCAGGGCCTCAAACAGCAGCGCCCCAAGCCAGAAAGAGATCGGGAAGTGGACGAACAACGGGTGAGGATTCAACATCCCTTTCAGGCCGGGAAGGAGCATCAGGGCCTCCCTTTCGAGCCGCGCGGTCTCGAGTCATTGTGTCCCAGGAGTGACGCGGAGTAAATCTCGAGCTTCGCGGAGGTCTCAGACCGCCTGCGGCGGCGCCTCCTCGGCGAGCACGCGGGCGCGAAAAGCGGCCAGTACTGCAACTCCGTAGACCAGCCCGAGAAGCAGGAAGGCCGCGGGCAGGTTCACATGCTCGGCGAGCCAACCGAGCGAAAAACTCATGGCCAGCTGGAGGAGCGTCGAGATCACCGAAAACGCCGATTGCGTTCGCCCCATCAGCCGGCGGGGTACCGTGGCCATGATGGAGGACTGTGTCAATACGCCGCCCAGCGCGCGACACGCCCCGAACACGGCGTTCATGGCCACCGCCGCGTCCAGTAAATGCACATAGGGGAAGAGCGCATGCCCTACGGAGAGAATCGCCATGGCCGAGATCAACACGGTCAGGGGGCGGTGTCGCGCCAGCGCTCCGCTCGCCAGCCCGCCGGCCACCGCCCCCACCGCCCAGCCTGCTTCGATGTAGCCATAGCCGCGCGGCCCCGCATGGAGCAGGTCACGCGCCAGCGCCACCACCAGCACGTTGGCGCTGATCACTCCGGCCATCATACAGGCGAAGGTCAAGCCCAGAGCCAGCACGCGCGGCTGCGTGCGCAGGTAGCGCAGACCCTCCTGGATGTCGGCGAAGAGGCCGAGACCGAGCACGGGCTCGACGATTGGCGGAAGCACGGTCGGCTCGGCGATCTCCGGGGGAGCCTCAATTGTCGGCGAAGGCTCCTCGGGATGGGCGCGCGGAGGGAAATAACCGCGGCGCAGGCGCAGCAGGCAGAATGCGGAACCGAGGTAGGTCGCGCCGTCGATCGCCAAGATGCCGGAAATCCCGGCGCGCTCGTACACCAACCCCACAAACGCCCCCGCGGTCATCATGCCGCCTTGTACCGCAATCAGTACCGCAGCGTTGGCCCCGATCAGTTGCGCGCGGGGCACCACCTCCTGTACGAGCGCGTTCGTCGTGGACCAGTACATTGCAAAGCCCACGCCCAACAGCAACATCATCAGGTAAATCTGCCAGAGCTGCACGCGGCCGAAATAGGCCAGCGCCGCGGTACTCAGCACAATCGCACCGCGTGCTAGGTCGAGCACCATGCCCAGGTAGCGCCGGTCTACGCGGTCAATCAACACGCCGCCAAAGGGCGGCACAACCAGCCCCGGCAGGGTCACCAGGATCACAATCAGGCTGACCTTTACGGTGGAGTTGGTCTCTCCCAGGATGTACCAGGTCACTCCGGCGAAGTTCATCCCCGTGCCAAACAGCGAGATGAACATCCCCGCGAAGAAATAACGGAAGCCGGTGAGCCGGAAAAGCGCCTTCCAGTCCACGCCGGGATGGGAAGAGAAATCCACAGTGGATGCCGCGCGGTGCGGGTCGCGCGGGTCCGAGATGCCCCGGCATTGTAACGGCTCGCTCAGCCGATTGGGTAGGGTCGAACGTGAAATCGTTCGTTCCCTGCAAGGCTCAAGGGAGGATCCGGCCGCGGATCGCGCTCGAATTTGACATTGTGGAGGGGCTCCGCCACACTCTTCCGCCGGCACGGAAACGATCCGGGCGAGTTCGAGGGGGCTCCCCATGGGACAAGAGATGCAGTGCGCAGTTCGCTTCGGTGGGAAGATGTCGCTGGGCAAGGCCCTGCTCGAATCTGAGGCGCTCCTCTTCCGCGGCGACTTTCGCCTGGAGATTCCCTTCCGGGCCATGAAGAGTGTGTCCGCGGCCCAAGGAGTGCTTCGCGTAGAGTTTCCTGATGGTCATGCGCAGTTCGAGCTCGGTCCGCAAGCCGAAAGGTGGGCCGAGAAAATCCTTCATCCGAAGAGTCTGATCGAGAAGCTGGGCGTGAAGCCGGGAGCGTCGGTCTCGGTCTTGGGCGTCCGCGACTCGAGTTTCCGCCAGGATCTTGCCGAGCGAACGGCTCGAGTCGCAAGCCCCACACCCGAAAAAGAGTCCGATTTCATCTTCTTCGCGGCCGAGGCCAGAGTGGAGCTGAAGCGACTGAAAGGGCTTGTGCGATTCCTGAAGAAGTCCGGGGCCGTTTGGGTGGTCTACCCCAAAGGCCAGCCGCACATCACCCAGGCGGACGTGATGGCCGCGGCCAGGCACGCGGGCCTGGTAGACGTGAAGGTCGCGAGTTTCTCGGCCACGCACACCGCGCTCAAATTGGTGATCCCTCTCTCTCGCCGTTGAGCGGGCACTCTCGCATCAAGGCTGGACGCCTGCATAAAAGGGAATCGCGCCGCGCGCGGTGTTCTTGTAAACAATGCCGCCCTTCATCACAAACACCACGCGCCGAACCGCGGTGAAGTCTTTGAGCGGATCCCCATCGAGCGCAATGATGTCCGCCTGCAAGCCCGGTGCGATCGAGCCGATCTGATCCGCCATGCCAAGGGCTTCCGCCCCCAGCGCATTGGCGGAGATCATCGCTGCCATGGGGTCCACTCCTGCGTCCCGCACGCGGTCAATGAACTCCTCAGCGTTGCGCCCGTGCGCGCCCGCTACAGCGTCCGTGCCGAAAACAATTTTCAGCTCCGGAATTTTCACCGCACGTTGGATCAGCTCGTGGTTCATCGGCAGAATCTTCTCCATCGCCAGGAAACCCTCTTCGGTTTTAGGGAAGTAGGGTGTGCCGATATACCTGTGTTTGTTCAGGAGATAAGTCTCTAGCAACAGCCCGGCTTGCGGATCAAAATAGGTCCCTTTTTCTGCCATCAATTTCAGATCGTCGTCCGTCGCTCCCAGGCCGTGCTCGACCTGGGTGCACCCGGCAAGGGTTGCGGCGCGGACAGCCTCTCGGTAAGCGTGCACCAGCGTGCGCAGGCCCTCCTTCTTCGCTTCCTCACAGGCAGCGTTCAATTGCTCCTGGGAAAGCGTCATCCCGCCTTGGCGCATGCCCCCCGCCGCGAAGATTTTGACCAGGTCCGCGCCTGCTTCCTTCTGTTTCCTCACGTACGCGCGGATTTCATCCGGCGTGCCGGTCTGCTCGCCTCGCCCTGAGAGCGGCTCGACGGCCGTCAGGATGCGCGGGCCGGGGAGCAAGCCCTTCGCGATGGCATCGCGCAAAGCAATGTCGGCGGGCGAGCCCACGCTTTGGACCGTCGTGAAGCCCGCCATCAGTGTCAACCACGCATTCGAGGCCGTTTGATACGCCGCCTCCTCTGCTGTTCCTATCGGGCCCGCATTTTTCCCATCCTTGCCGAAGCTCCAGGTGATGTGCACGTGCGCGTCAATCCAGCCCGGCAACACCGTCAGGCCACGCAGGTCGTAGTCCACCGGCCCGGCCTTGGGGTCGATGGCGACAATTTCTTGGCCCTCAATCACGATGCGTGTGTCGTGCAGCACGCGGCCTTTGCCATCGAGCACCGTGCTGGCGGCAATCACGATGCGTTTGCTTTGCGCAGGCGTCGGTGAGGAGAGTCGCTCGGTCAGGACACAGATGCCAAGAAGGCTGAGGAGGCATCGAAAGAGCTTCCGGGATCGCATGGTTGGTCCTCTCTCGATTCGATAGCGCATTGTGTTCGCTTATCCCATTGGCATCAACACTTTTCCTCCTTTTGACCTTTGGTACTGCAACTCGCCGGAGGCCGCGCACATGGCTATGAAACCGGTTCTAGGCACTCTCTCCCTCATTTCGTTTCCCACTCCGGCGATGAGGCTCTAAGATGTAAGACATGGCGGCACTGCTTGAAGTGCGCGGCCTGACGGTGGAGCTGCCCACGCCGGCCGGATGGCTGCGGCCGGTGAACGAGGTTTCGCTCGACCTGGCCGCCGGCGAAACGCTGGGCCTAGTTGGGGAATCCGGCTGCGGCAAGACCATGCTTTCGCTGGCGCTCGTGGGCCTCCTGCCACTGGGCGCGCGTACCGCGGGCGAGGCGTGGTTCTCGGCCAACGGCCGGCGCGCGAACCTCGCGGCGCTCACCGAACGGCAGTTTCCGGCCTTGCGCGGCAGGCAAATCGCGATGGTCTTTCAGGAGCCGATGACGGCGCTCAATCCGGTCCTGCGCATCGGGACGCAGATCGAGGAGGCCATCCGAGCACACGAGCCGCAACTTGCCCGGAGCGAAGTAGAGCGGCGCGCGCTTGAAGCCTTCGTGCGCGCCCGCGTGCCAGAGCCAGAGGTTCGCCGAAAACAGTACCCCCATCAGCTCTCCGGCGGGCTGCGCCAGCGCGCGCTGATTGCCATGGCGTTGGCGGCGGGCCCGCGGCTGCTGATCGCCGATGAGCCCACGACCGCGCTCGACGTCACCGTCGAGAAGCAGATCTTGGCGCTGCTCAGGCAGCTCCGCGACGAACTGGACCTTGCGCTGCTCTTCATCACCCACAACTTGGGCGTGGTCGGGCAGATCGCCGACCGCCTGGCGGTGATGTACGCGGGTCGCATCGTCGAAGAAGGGCCCGCGCGGGAAGTCTTCCGGAGCCCGCGGCATCCCTACACGGAAGGCCTGCTGCGCTCCTCGCCCGACCTCGGGCGACGCAAGCTCGAGCCCATCCCCGGCGCGGTGCCCCGACTCGACGCCTTGCCGCCGGGCTGCGCCTTCGAGCCGAGGTGTCCCTACCGCAAGCCGGAGTGCTCGGAAGCCGTGCCCGAGCTGCGGGTGGCCTCTCCGGGACATCGCGCCCGGTGTATTCTTGTCTAGGAAGGCTCCCTGATGACTATCGAGCGCGAGCACCTCGATCGCGTGCGCAGCCGCTTCACGAGCACGGCGGAACTGTTCGCGCGTTTCGCGCTTCGCACGCGTGCCAAGGAAGCGGGGCGACTGGCGCAATTGGCCGCTCCGCCGAGCGACCAGGTCGCGCTGGACCTGGCCTGCGGCCCGGGAACCTTCACACGTGCGTTTGCGGCACGCGTGCGGTTCCTCATGGCTCTCGATTTGACCCCGGCGATGCTGGAGCAGGCGCGGCAAGCGGCCCAACAAGCAGGGCTCGCCAATATCGGATTTGCCTGCGCCGACGCCAATGCGCTGCCTCTTCCCGATTCCGCGCTCGGCATGGCCGTCTGCGGCTATGCCCTCCATCACTTCTTTGACCCGGCGCGCCCGATCGGCGAATGCGCCCGCGTGCTCCGGCGTGGAGGGCGCGTAGCAATTGCTGACCTCATCGTGCCCGAGGGCGCCAACCCCGAATGGAACAACCGCATCGAACGGGCGCGCGATTCTTCCCACGCAACAACGCTCACGCTCGCAGAGCTTCACGGGTTGCTCCGGGCGGCGGGTCTCGACGTGGTGGCCACCGAACTCCTCGAGCGCCAGCGGCGCTTCGACGATTGGATGGCCATCATCGGGTCGCCCGAAGGCACGCCCGCTTATGTGAAGACGCGGGGCCTAATGGAAGCCTCCCTGGCGAACGACGCGGCCGGATTTCATCCGCGGCAAACCGAGCGGAACGAAATCGAGTTTGTTCAGACCTCTGCCCTTGTCGTCGCCGAGAGGCGTTGAAACAAGATGGCCAAAGCCCCGCTGCTCGAGGCGCGTAATCTCTCCAAGGGCTTTCTCGCTAAGACCAGCGCCTTTGCCCGCACGGGTTCGATTCGCGGGGAAGCAAGGGCTGGCCGCATCCGCGCCGTGGATGGCGTCTCCCTCGAGCTCACGCCCGGAGAGACACTGGCGATTGTGGGCGAGTCCGCGTGCGGGAAAACGACGCTGGCGCGGCTCCTGCTGCGCCTGATCGAACCGGACGCGGGGGAGATCCGCTTCGACGGGCGCGACCTGCTCGCCGCGCGTGGCGCCGAGTTGCGCGGGTTGCGCCGGGAGATGCAGATGGTGTTTCAGGACCCGGTCGCCTCCCTGAACCCGCGGCTGCGCGTCGAAGCCATCGTTGGCGAGCCGCTCCAGATCCATGAGCCGCACCTCTCGCGGGAGGAGCGCGACGCGCGCCTGCGCGCCATCCTCGAGACGGTTGGCCTGGGCGCAGATGCGATGCCGCGTTACCCGCACGAGTTTTCCGGCGGACAGCGCCAGCGCATCGGGATCGCGCGGGCGCTCGTGCTGCGGCCGCGGCTGGTGGTGGCCGACGAGCCGGTCTCCGCGCTCGATGTTTCGGTGGGTGCGCAGGTCCTCAAACTGCTGGAAACCCTTCAGCGAGAATGGGCGCTAACTTATCTACTGATCTCGCACAGCTTGCCGGTGGTGGCGCAATTGGCCACACGCGTCGCGGTCATGCAGGCGGGAAAGTTCGTCGAGGTTGGCCCGGTCGAGCAGGTACTCCACCGCCCCGCACATCCCTACACACAGGCCCTGCTGGCTGCAGTGCCCTCCATCCCGCTCGGCTAGTCGGTTGCATGGCCGCGAGCCTGCGCTCGATTCCCAGGCAGGCCGTTCTGCGCTACACTTTCGAGCGCTCAAGTCTCTGGTCGGGCCACCGGTAGGAAAGCGATGAAGAAGCCAGCACTGCACCTACTTCCGCTTGTGGAGGTGAGCAACGATGGCAACCAGTGTTACCCCGGTCCCCGAGCCTCAGGCTCCCATCAATCATTTCGGCCGCATGTTTGGCGTGCTGTTCAGCCCCCGGCAGACCTTTGAAGACATTGCGCGCCGTCCAAGCTGGGTTGCGCCCATCCTCCTATTATCCATCCTGGGTTTGGGTGTCGGCACCGTAATGAACCAGCGCGTAGATTGGGAGAGTTTTGTCCGGCAGCAGGCGGAGAAAAGCTCGCGGTTTGCCCAGCTCTCGGAGGACCAGAAGCAGCGCACCATTGGCATGCAGGCGAAGATCGCTCCGATGATTGCCTACGGATCCGGCCTGCTCGGCTCGGCGTTCGTGGCGCTGGTCCTCGCCGGAGTCTACCTAGGCGTCTTCAATCTTTTCGCCGGTGCCGACCTGCGGTTTGGCCAATCGCTTGGAATCGTCTCGCACGCGTTGATGCCGTGGGCAATCGCATCGGTTCTGGCCATCCTTACGATGCTCTTCAAAAGTAGTGGAGACGTGGACCCGGAGCACATCCTGGCCTCGAATGTGGCCGCGCTGCTGCCCAGCGAGGCGCCGCGGTGGCAGGTTTCGCTGGGATCTTCTTTGGACCTCTTCTGGATCTGGGCCTTGATTCTCATGGGCATCGGCTACGCCTCCGCCAACCCGAAGAAGATCTCAACCGGCAAAGCCATCGGCCTCGTCGTCGGCAGCTGGGCCGTGTGGTTGCTGGTGAAGGTGGGCTGCGTGGCGGCGTTCTCCTGATACACTGCGGGGCATGGCCCTCCGCTTTGAGGTACGAAAGACCGACCCGAGCGGCGCGCGTTTGGGACGCCTCATCACTCCGCACGGCGTGGTCGATACGCCAGCGTTCATGCCCGTGGGCACCGCCGCGACGGTCAAGGGCCTGACGCAGCAGGCCCTCGAAGAGCTGGGTGTCCAGATTCTGCTGTGCAACACCTACCATCTCTACTTGCGGCCCGGGCACGAGCGCATCGGCAGGGTCGGGGGGCTCAACCACTTCATGTCCTGGCCGCGCGCGATCCTCACCGATTCGGGTGGCTATCAGGTGTTCAGCCTGGCCGAGCTGCGCGAGGTGAGTGACGCCGGCGTGCGCTTCCGCTCGCACCTGGACGGTTCTGAGCATCTCTTCACCCCGGAGAAGGCCATCGACGTCCAGATCGCTCTCGGTGCCGACGTACTCATGGCCCTTGACGAGTGCATCGAGTATCCTGCCAGCCATGAGCGCGCCCGCGCGGCCGCAGGGCGCACCTTCGAGTGGGCGCGTCGTTCGCGCGAGCATTTGGCCGCCCACGGCAGCGCGGCCGAGCAGGCCTTGTTCGGCATCGTGCAGGGCGGCACGTATCGCGAACTGCGCCAGCAGAATGCCGAGCAATTGCTCGAACTCGATTTCCCTGGCTACGCGGTGGGCGGGCTGGCGGTGGGCGAGCCGCACACGCTCACCTGCGAGATGGCGGCCGAGGTCACCGCGCGCCTGCCGGCGGACCGGCCGCGCTATCTGATGGGTGTAGGAAAGCCCGAGGACTTGGCCGACTACGTTCGCCTGGGCATCGACCTGATGGACTGCGTGCTGCCCACACGCAACGCGCGCAATGGTTGCCTGTTCACAAGCCAAGGCCGGCTGCTCATCAAGAACGCGCGCTACGCCGAGGACCCCCGGCCACTCGATGAGGCCTGCACGTGCTTGGTCTGCCGGAGCTATTCGCGCGCCTACCTCCGGCACCTGTTCCTGGCCCACGAGATCCTCGCGGCGGTCCTTCACACCCACCATAACCTCCACTTTTACCTTGACATCATGCGCAGAATTCGTGAGGCTATTGAGTTTGGAGACCTGGCGGGATTCTCTGCAGAGTTTCAGGCACGCCTCGAAGCTGAGCCCTAACGGCGCCGGACGCGCGTCCGGGGCAGGCCATTCGTGAAGTCGGCTGTGGCGAGTCGCAGAATGGCGCGGGCATTAAACACAGGAAGGGTTTGTTGGTCCTACCCACTCGACCGGGTACGAGGGGCAGGGCTTCCTTTTCTCCACGCGATTTTAGCGGTTCCCAAACGCGATGGACCAACGGGCGCGGGAGCCTTCTCGCGGAGCCGAGGGTTCCGAGGGGGAAATTGAGCGATCAGCCTTCACCCGCGGCTTGGACACTGCTGGCGCAGACACAGCCAACCAGCGGGATCATGGCCTTCCTGCCGCTGATCGTCATCATGGCGATCTTTTATGTCCTGCTGATCCTGCCCGCACAGCGCCGACAGAAGAAGACCGCGCAGATGCTGAACGCGCTCAAGACCGGTGACAAAGTCATCACCAATGGCGGAATCTACGGCACCATCGTCGGCTTGGAGGGCGAAGCGGTGCAGCTCCGGATCGCCGACCAGGTGAAAATCAAGGTGGCTCGGTCGGCCATCGCCAGCCTCCAGCCGGAGACCAAGGAAGGCTAAGCGCTGGGCCAATGGGATGACCCAAGTCGAACAACCCATGCCGAGCGAAGTTGAACCATGAATCCCAATCTCAAGTGGAAGGCGCTGTTCATTCTGGCCATCGTCCTTCTTTGCCTCTATGGGTTGTTCGGCCTGCCGCAATTCCCCACTTCCCTCGCCGCCGCCAAGCAGAACTTTTCCCGACAAATCAAGCTCGGCCTCGACCTGCAAGGCGGCACGCATATGATTCTTCAGGTGCAGGTGCAGGAGGCCGTCAGCCAATACACCGACCAGACCCTGGATCGCTTGACGAAGTTGCTCCGCGACAAAAACATCAGCTACGGCCAGATCGAAAAGAAGAGCGACACGCAAATCCTAGTGAGCAACCTCGCGCCCGAGAATTACGGCGCATTTCGCGATCTTTTGAGCGATCAATTTGCCGACTGGGACGTGGCCCCGGCAGCGGGCGGCGGTTACTTGCTGACCATGAAGCCGGGAACGGTGGCCAGCATCGAGACACAGACCATGACCCAGGCGGTCGAAACGATCCGCCGCCGCATTGACGCGCTGGGCCTAACCGAGCCCGTCATCCAGCTGCACGGCCGCGGAGAGAACGAAATCTTGGTGCAGCTGCCCGGCGAGGGTGACCCGACGCGCGCGAAGGCGGTGATCCAAGCCGGCGGGCAGCTCGAGCTGCGCCGCGTCGAGGACCCTACGCCCTATCCATCGGAAGCGGCGGCCCTGGCGGCCCACGGCGGGGTTCTGCCGCCAGGCACCGAACTGGTGCGCGGCAAAGCCAGCGCCAGCCAGCCCGGGCAAACGGCCGGCGAGAGCTGGTGGCTGCTGGATCGCCTGCCCATCGTCACCGGGCGCGATCTCCGCAGCGCGTCAGAGAGTCGCAGCACGGATAACCCCGGCTACTACCAGGTGAATTTCAGTCTTTCGACGGAAGCCGCGCGACGCTTCGGCCCCTTCACCGAACAGAACATCGGCCGGCCTATGGCCATCGTGCTCGATCATCGCGTGCAGTCCGCTCCCGTGATCCAGAGCCGCATCGATGACTCCGGCCGGATTACCGGCCAGTTCGGCCAGCAGGAGGCGCACGACCTGGCGCTGGTCTTGCGCGCCGGGGCGCTTCCCGCCTCCATCAAGTATCTCGAAGAGCGGACCGTGGGACCGTCGCTGGGGGCGGATTCGATCCGCCATGGTTTCGAGGCCTCCGTCGTGAGCTTGCTGGTCGTGATGGTTTTCATGGTGTTTTACTATCGGCTTTCGGGCGTCAACGCAGTGGTTGCACTCATCCTGAACCTGATCATCCTGCTGGCCGCACTCGCTTATTTCGGCGCGGTGCTGACCTTGCCCGGAATTGCCGGCGTGATTCTGACCATCGGCATGGGCGTGGACTCAAACGTACTGGTTTTCGAGCGCATCCGGGAAGAGCTGCGCGCGGGCAAGGCACCGGTCTCGGCGGTCGAGACCGGCTTCCAGCGCGCGTTTCTGACCATCATTGACACGCATGTGACCACGGTCGTTTCGGCCATTTTCCTCTTCCTGTTTGGCACGGGGCCGGTGCGTGGCTTTGCGGTTACCTTGACGATCGGTTTGATCGCCAATGTCTTCACTGCGATCTATGTCTCGAGGACGATTTTCCATTGGCACCTGGCGCGGACGCCTCGCCAGGCGGAGCTAAGTATTTAGCAGGCCGCGGGGAGAGGAGCGTTCCTGGCCCTCCGGGAACGACCGGTTGGGCGGGAACCAGAAGGACCCCGCCGGTGTCCAACGTATAGGGGGAGGAATGGGTATGGAGTTGTTCGGCCAAGTCAACCTGGACTGGATGGGCAAGGCGAAGTATTTCGTCGCCCTCTCCTTGACCTTGCTCGTGATCGGCGGCGTCTCCTGGGCGCGCAAGGGTGGCCTGCGCTACGGGATCGACTTTAAAGGCGGCACGCTCGTGTACGTGCGATTCGCCCAAGCGCCACCGATCGACCAGATCCGCCAAGGCCTGGCCCGGGAGGGCTTGGGAGACAGCGTCATTCAGCGCATCACCGACCTCTCCAATCCCAACGCGAACGAGTTGGTGATTGGGCTCGAGCAGCGCGGCCAGGGGGGCGAGGCGCTCGATTCCGGCAAGAAGGCCATCGTCCAGGCGCTCCATACCATGTTTGGCTCGGGCGACCCTTCGAAGCAAGACTTGAATGCTGCCACGCCAGCGACTCTGGCCGAGTTTCTCACCGCGCGCGACCCGCTGGCGCTCGGGCCGACGGCCGGCGAACGCTACGCCCAACTGGCGCGACGCATCAGCGACTTCCGCGATCGGAAGCGCAACGGCCTGATCACCAACATGGAGGAGTTGCGGAGCGTCGAAGGGGTGAACAACGCGGTCCTGGCGAGCCTCCAGAGTGGCTACACCCTCGGAAATTTCACGATCCGCAATGTCGAAATCGTGGGGCCCAAGGTGGGCACCGAGCTGCGCAAACAGGCTGTCTTGGTCACGCTCTATGCCTTGGCGGGCATGCTGGTATATATTGCGTTTCGCTTCGAGTGGGTGTACGGTGCTGCCGCTGTTTTGGCCGTGTTTCACGACGTCCTGATTACCCTGGGATTTTTTTCATTGCTCAACTACGAGATCTCGCTTACGGTCATTGCGGCGCTGCTGACCCTGGTGGGTTATTCGATGAACGACACGATTGTGATCTTCGATCGCATCCGCGAGAACAATCGTCTGATGCGGCGCGAGCCGTTTCCCGCGATCGTGAACCGCTCCATCAACCAGACTCTTTCGCGGACGATTTTGACCAGCGGCCTGACCTTCCTGACCGCGCTGGTGCTCTTCTTGATGGGCGGCCAGGTGCTGCGCAGCTTCTCTTTTGCCCTGGTGGTAGGAATTGTGGTAGGAACGTACTCAAGCTTCGGGATTGCCGCGCCCCTGGTGGTGGTTTGGAATCATTGGCGGGGCCACGGGGTCGCGGCAGGAACCGGATCCGCAGCCGGCAACAAAGCCCGGTCCGGCGAGGCGGCGGCCAGCCGCCTGGCGACGGCCGGGAGGAGGTAAGGAGCCATGTTCGATGAACTGGTAGAGTCGAGTCCGACCAAGAAGAAGACGAACAAGCCGTGGGCCATTTTTGTCTCCACCCTTGTCCAAGTCGGCCTGCTCTCGATCCTGATTCTGATCCCCTTGATCTACACCGAGGCGCTGCCCAAGGCCATGCTCACGACACTGCTGGTCGCGCCTCCGCCTCCACCTCCTCCCCCGCCCCCACCCGCCGCCGCTCCGGTGAAGGTCGTCAAGCCGGTGGCGCGGCTGATCCAAGCGGGCAAGCTGATGGCGCCACGGGCCATCCCCAAAGAGGTGGCCATCATTAAGGAGCAGGAGCTTCCGCCGGAAGTCTCTTCGGGCGCCGCCATCGGCGGGGTGCCCGGCGGCGTGCCTGGCGGGCAGGCGGGCGGTGTGCTCGGCGGCATCATTGGGGGCACCGGCTCCGCCCCGCCCCCACCCAGGGAAACGCCCAAGCGCATCCGCGTGGGCGGTCAAGTACAGGCCGCTCAACTCGTGAATAAGGTGCAGCCCCTTTATCCGGCGCTGGCCAAGCAGGCGCGCATCCAGGGTACGGTTCGCCTGCAGGCGGTGATTGCCAAGGATGGGTCGGTCGTGGAGTTGCAGGTGATCTCCGGCCATCCGTTGCTGGTGCAGGCGGCGCTTGATGCCGTGCGGCAGTGGCGCTATCGGCCCACGCTGCTCAACGGCGAGCCGGTGGAGGTCGTCACCACGATCGACGTGGTGTTTACGCTGAGTTCCTGAGGCCGCGGCGGGACGCGCGGAGCTTTTCGCAGGTCCTCGGGTTTTTGGGTCCGGCGGAGACGGGCCACAGAGCCAGTCCGCCTGACCGTTTGCGAACGAACGAAAAGGAGCAAACCTTATGCTTGCCAATCTTTCCTTGTTGAGCCTCTGGCTGCAAGGCCAGGCCGTTGGCTGGGACATCGTGAGCATGTGGCACTCGATGGGTATCCCGGCAAAGACGGTGGTCGTCCTCCTCTTCATCATGTCGGCGTGGTCTGTCGGCGTCATGATCGACCGCGTCCTGATGTATAGCGCGGCCCGCAAGCAGTCCCGCATCTTCGTGCAGCAGGTGGCGGGAGCACTCCGCGAGGGGAAACTCGACGAAGCCATCTCCATCGCCGAGCGAAACAAGAAGAGCCACATCGCCAAGGTGGTCGCCACGGGCCTCTCGGAGTTTCAGTCCGCTTCGGCGCAGGTCACCGAGCAGGAAGTGATCGAGGCCGCCAAGCGCGGCCTGGAGCGCTCGGTGGCCATTGTCCATGCGGAGATGAAGCGCGGCCTAAGCGGCCTGGCCACCATCGGCTCCACCGCCCCGTTCGTGGGGCTGTTCGGTACCGTCGTGGGCATCATCAACGCCTTCAAAGGCATCGCGGCGGAGAAGGCCACCGGGCTCTCGGCCGTGGCGGGTGGGATTTCCGAGGCCCTGGTGACCACGGCGCTCGGCCTCTTTGTGGCCGTGCCGGCCGTGTGGACCTACAACTACTTCACCAACAAAGTGGAAGCCTTCGACGTGGAGATGGATAACTCGTCGATGGAGCTGGTCAACTACTTCATTACTCGTCGCGGCGGAAAGAAGTAGCCATGGCCTACAAGCCCAAAGCAGGCGAAGTGATGGCGGCCCCGAACGTCATCCCCATGGCCGACATCATGCTCGTACTGCTGATTATCTTTATGGTTGTGACCCCCATGTTGCAGAAGGGGATCTCGGTGGACCTGACGAAGGTCCAGAACCCGGTGGATATGCCCAATGCCGACCGCGATGACGCCATCATCGTGGCGGTCACCCGCAGCGGCGACATTTTTCTCGGCACCCAGAAGACGCCCCGCGACCAGGTCACGGCGCTGATCCGCGACCGCATCGCCAACCGGCTGGACAAGACCGTCTTCGTGAAAAGCGACGCACGGGCCAAGTACGGCGATGTCGTCGCCCTGGTGGACGAAGTGCGCGCTGCGGGAGTGGACCAGTTGGGCTTGCTCACCGAGCGCCTTGGGGAGCAGCGGAAGACCCCGCCACCACCCTCGCGGTGAGAGGGGCGGGGATGCGCAGGGGCTTCGAGCAGCCGTTTCTGGGCCCGAGCGCGACGTAAGGTAGGGAGTGTAACCATGGGCATTCAGGTAGGCGGGACCAAAGGCGCCATCGCGGACATGAACGTCGTGCCGCTGATCGATATTCTTCTGGTGCTGCTGATCATCTTTATGGTCATCACGCCGCTCACGCCAAAAGGGCTTGAGACCCTGGTGCCTCAGCCATCCCCGCCCAATACGCAACCTGATCCGAACATCATAGCCAAGACCGTCGTCGTGCAGGTGAGCCCCGGCGGAAAGCTCAAGATCAATCAGGAGGACGCCACCTGGGAGACGCTGGGGCCGCGGCTCGAGGAGATCTTCAAGCAACGGGCCGAGAAGGTGGCTTTCGTCAAGGGCGATGACAACGTGCTGTTTGCCGAAGTAGCCCAAGCCATCGACATCATGCGCGGCGCGGGCATTGAGAAAGTCGGGCTGATCACGGCCAAACTCGAAGCCGGGCAGTAAGGCAGAGCCGGCTTCCGGGGCTGCTCGTGGCCCAGTGACCTGCTGTTCTCGAAAGATTTCAGTTGCCCCTCTCGGGATGAACCTGTAGAAATGGATCGTTTCCGATGAACCCACTCGCGTTCACCGGCCGGAGATTGTGCGCGGCGTTTACGGCTACCTTGCTGCTGACCTGCTCGTTGGGCCTGGCCGGATGCAATAAGCTAAAGGCCCGCGACGCGCTCAACAAGGGCGTGCAGGCCTACAAGAACGGCCAGTTTGATCAGTCCATCGACTACTTCATGAAGGCCAAAGAGCTCGACCCGGGCCTCCTGAACGCGCGCCTCTATCTGGCCACGGCCTATGCCACCCAGTACATTCCCGGCGCGCCGTCGGAAGAAAACGTCCGCAAGGGGCAGCAGGCCATCCGAGAGTTCCAGGAGATTCTCGAGAGCGACCCCAACAATCTCTCCGCGATAGACGGCATCGGCTCCATCTTGTATCAAATGGCGGCCACGCCCTACACGCCCAGCAAATTCGAGGAATCGAAGAAGTACCATCTGCGGCACATCCAGTTGAAGCCCGACGATCCTGAGCCGTACTACTGGGTCGGCGTCATCGATTGGACGCTGGCCTTCCGCGCCAATAGCGAGCTCCGCAGCGCTTACAACCGCAACGCCCCCAAGAAGCCACTCAAGGATGAGCAGCCGCTGCCGCCCAAGCTCCGCGAGGAGTTTGCCGCAAAATATGGC
>DATFXF010000257.1:0-13452 GCA_035258565.1 Candidatus Acidiferrales bacterium | reverse complement strand
TGGCATCCGTGGGCTGGCGGAAGAAGGAGTGACGGACGCCATAGATGAACGTGAAGTTCGGCTTTATTCGCCAAGTGTCCTGAGCATAGTACTCGAACTGGTTGTCCTTGATGTTGGCGACAAGGTCGACGGAAGTCTGCGAGAATGTATCCACACGGCCCTGCAGGAAGTTGGCCCAGGACTGCTCAAAGTCGAAGCCACCTGACGGGCGTCCGTTGTTCTTAAACTCAAACAATCCCGCATTGCCGCCGCCGGCGTTCTCTTCCTTATTGTAGTGATAGTACGTGGCGCCGAACTTGATGATGTGACCGCCGATAATTTTCGTGACGTTTCCGAATGCAGTGTGGTTACGGTTGAAATCGCCATAGGGTCCGAAGCTGCCGGGGCCGCTAGTGAACCCGATGCTGGGCGTGGCGCCTTGGAAGGTGAGGTTAGGAATGCGGGCCAGGGTTGAGGTGAACGGCAGCTTCAACGCATTCGCGACATCTGGCGAATTCGCAACGGCCATAACGCCAATCGGCTGGCTGACGATCGCGCCGTAGGAGTAGGCATAGCCTGGTTCGACTAGAAAAGTCGGGCTGATCGCGATGGTAGCGCGAACGGTGTAGTTGTGACCCGGCGAGTCTGTCGAAGTCGTCCCGATGCCCTGGACGATCGGGCCGTTCGAGAATAATGCGCCCGGCTCCAGCGTGGGGATGGTATCTCGCAGGATCTTGCCGGAAAGTGTCAGCTTGTTGCTGACGATGTGGTCGATTCTGATGATCTCTTCACGGAAATTGAAGATGTTTCGGAGTGTCGCCGAGTGCCCGAAAGGGTCGCCGGGGGTGGGTGCGTTCGGAAGCGGATACTTGGAAAACACGTCCTTAAGGTAAGCCGCGGCGATGGGATCGAACGACGGAACGGGAATGGAGGTCGCCGTCCGGGTGCAGTTGTTGGCGACATCGAAGGCCACGCATACGGGACGGGCAAAATTGCCGTTCAGCATCCCGGCGGTGGGAAGTTCGCCGATTGGGGTGCTATAGGTGATGTTGCGGCGAGCCTCTTCCGAGAAAAAGAAGAAGGTCTTGTTCGTCTGTTCGTAAACCTTGGGAATCCAGACCGGGCCGCCAATGGTGCCGCCGAAGTCGTGATAGCGCAGGTAAGGAATGTGCGGTGCGACCACCGGGTACTTGTTGGCAAAAGGTCTGGCATTGAGCGCGTCGTTGCGCCAGAACTCATAAACGCCGCCGTGTAGCGAACTCGTGCCTGAGCGCGTAACCACGTTGACTTGGCCGCTGGCGGCTCGACCGTATTCTGGATCGTACTGGCCGCGGATCACCTTGAACTCGGCAATTGAGTCCACGCTGGGGAAAGCCAGCAAGGTGAGATTGGAGCCACGGTCGACGTTATCGGCGCCATCCACCATGTAATTGTTCTGCTCGCGGCGGCCGCCGTTCATGGCAAATGTAACCAGGTTGGTTCCTTGGGGGGCGAAGGCGCCGACGTAAAGCACGTCTGAATTGCCGGCATCGGAGACGCCCGGAGTCAGAGCGACCAGCTGCTCCCAGTTGCGGCCATTCAGCGCCAGTTCGCGCACCTGGGTGCCATTGATCACGCCGGCGGCCTGCGACGTCTGCGTCTCCACCTGGATGCTCGCAGCTTCAACCGTCACCGTCTCTTGCGCCGATCCTACTTTCAAGGACAGGAAGAACGTGAGCTTGTCATTGACGTTCAGCACGATACCCGTCTGAAGCAATTTCTGGAACCCGGGCGCCTCAACTGCCAACGAATAATGGCCGATGGGCAGCAGCGGGGCCGAAAAATCCCCACTTGCTCCCGTCGTTACAGTTCGGACGATCACATTGTTGTCCGTGTTTGTAATTGTGACGGTTGCGCTCGGCACAACCGCGCCCTGCGGGTCCTTTACAGTACCCGAGATCGAGCCGGTCACTTCCTGCGCCCGGGCGGCTGATGCAAAACACGCCAGCAAACATACCAACACAAGCGCGGCAAAACTTTTCGTTGTCTTCATCTTCTCCCCCAAGAAAAGAGGCCAGGGGGCGGAGTTCAATGAGAGCCGCTCCACAAAGCAGCACATCCTATACGGCTATCCGGATTCACCCCACTTCACACGGTGACCCCTGTAGGTGGGTGCAAGCTAGCACCCTAGGGAAGGGGTGTCAACCGGGTTTCTATTTTAGGCCCGAAGCCATTGGTGAATGCGGTTACCACTCCCCGCAGGAAGTTTTCCCATCCCGAAGTTGTCGCCGAAGATGATTCGCGGCGACTGGCAAATCTGCCAGCTGCACTGGTAACGCAAGGCCATTGTCGTGTTCTTGTCAGCGAGCCAGTCCAACTTGACGACATAGTCCCAATCCGGAACGTGAAAGGCAGTTGTATCTGCTTTTCTCAGAATCCGGGTAAGATAGAAGTTGTACGGAGGAGGGTGGCGCAAGGGCGAAAAAGGATGAGCAAACGCGTTCTTATTATTGAAGACGACCGCGACCTCGTCGAACTGGTACGCTACAACCTATCCAACGAAGGCTTCCAGGTGAGTGCCGCCGGGGACGGTGCCGCGGGCCTTGCAGCGGTAAAAAAGTCGCCTCCCGATCTGCTGCTCCTCGACTTGATGTTGCCGAAACTCTCAGGCCTAGAAATCTGCAAGGAAATCCGGCGCGACGCCTCGTTGAACCGCCTGCCCATCCTGATCTTGACCGCTCGCGGCGAAGAGGCGGACCGTGTTGTGGGACTCGAGATGGGCGCCGACGACTACGTCACCAAGCCATTTAGCCCGCGCGAGTTGGTGGCGCGGGTGAAGGCACTGCTGCGGCGTTCTGAGCCTGCGGGCGAGCCCGCGGGCGCGATTGAAGTGGGGCGGCTGGTGATCGATCCTTCGTCGTACCGAGTGACGCGGGGGGGCAAGCCACTCACGCTCAGCACCCTTGAATTCCGCCTGCTTTATTACTTCGCTTCCCGGCCGAACAAGGTGTTCACGCGCGACCAGTTGCTCGACGCCGTGTGGGGCCGCGACCGCTTCGTCACGCCGCGCAGCGTGGATGTGTACGTCCGCCGCCTGCGGGAAAAGGTCGAAGCGGACCCGGAAAATCCGGTGCATCTGAAAACGGTACGCGGGGCTGGCTACCTGTTCGAGGCAGCTCCCGAGCAAGCGCGAGGGCTCCGTGGATCTTAGGCTGTTCTGGAAACTGGGGCTTGCCAATCTGATCCTCTTCCTGGCGGTATTGCTTGGCGTAGACCTTTACGCCGCGCGGGCCCTGCGCAACGATTACCGGCACGCCGGCTTCGAAACGCTCGAAGCCCTAGCCAGAATCGCGCGGGCCCAACCTCCGCCGGTGGACGACGCGGCCGCCCTGCACGCCTGGCTGAGCGTCATGGCTGGTGGCGGCGCGCGCATTACCGTAATCGCATCGGACGGTCGTGTGCTCGCCGATTCGGCACCCGACTCAGAAACGATGCCGGACGATGCCCACGATCCCGAAGTCCAGCAGGCGTTTTTGAGCGGCGGAGGACGCGCCGTTCGTCGCAGCCCAACCCTCCATCGCGACCTCGTCTATCTTGCGCTGCGGCAGGAGCCGCCGGGCCGCGAGCCGGTGGTCCTGCGGTTTACCTTGCCGCTCGCGCACATGGATGAAGCGCTGGCTGAGTTTCGCCGGCAGATGTGGGGCACTTCATTCCTCATCCTGCTGGCGGTCGGCGGCGGTGCCACGCTCCTGATCTCCCGCTCGTTTTCGACGCGCATCCGTCGCCTCAAGGCATTCTCGCGGCGGGTGGCGAGTGGCGATTTTCGTCCCATGCCGGTTGAGCACACCGGGGATGAGCTGACCGGGCTTGCCCGTGCGCTCAATGAGACCGCGGCGCGGCTTGAGGAGACCATCCGCTCGCTCACCGACGAGCGCAACCGCTCCTCGGCGATCCTGCGCAGCATGGTCGAGGGTGTGGCCGTGATTGGGGCGGACGAGCGCATCGTCTTCTCCAATCATGCTTTCGCGCAGATTCTCGGTCTGGAAGCAGCGGCGTGCGAAGGCCGGCGGCCGGTGGAAGTGATCCGGTCATCGGAACTGCTGGCCGCAATCGGGCAGGTGCTGGCCGGGCAAGAGACCGTCCACACCGAGGTGGTGATGGGCACGGTGCGCCCCCGGAGCTTTGCTGTCACCGCGGCACGGGTAGAGGCGCTGCGTGGCCTCGAGGGGCGCGCCGAGGTGCAGAGCGGAGCGGTCCTGGTCTTGCACGACATCAGCGAGCTGAGGCGACTCGAGCGCGTGCGGCGCGATTTTGTGGCCAATGTTTCGCACGAATTGAGGACCCCGTTGACTGCCATTCAAGGCTTTGCTGAAACCCTGCTCGCCGGAGCGCTCGACGACCAGGAGAACCGAGGACGCTTTCTCGGAATCATCCGCGACCAGGCCAAGCGCCTCGCTCGACTGACGGACGATCTGCTCAAGCTTTCGCTCATTGAGGCGGGAAAGCTCGAGTTGGAACTCCAGCCGGTCGGCGTCGCGGGGTTGCTGCGGGCCTGCGTCGAGACAGCGCAGCTCAAGGCCGAACCGAAGCAATTAACGGTGCGTGTGGAATGCCCTCGCGATCTGCCACCGGTGCGCGGCGACGCGCGCCGCTTGCAGGAGGTCGTGCAGAACCTGCTGGACAACGCCGTGCAATACACCCCGGCGGGCGGGCGCATCACCGTGCGCGCGCAGGCCGCCGACGGCACGGTGGTCATCACCGTCGCGGACTCCGGCATCGGGATTCCGCGGGCGGACCAGGAGAGGATCTTCGAGCGCTTCTATCGCGTAGACGCGGCGCGCTCGCGCGAGGTCGATGGCACCGGGCTGGGACTCGCCATCGCACGCCACATCGTCGAAGCGCACGGCGGGCACATCTGGGTCAAAAGCGAGGTCGGCCAAGGCTCAGAGTTTCACCTTTCGATTCCTGCCGCAAATTGACCGCCGGCGCCTTCCGGCCGGGCTTCCATTGGAATCCGGGGAGCAGACTGAAGTATCATTCCGCCCGCATGCCGGACACGGCCTCGACCGTGCATGATCCTTCTGCCGGACGAGAGCATCCAATCAGGGTTGTGCGAACTGGTTCGAGGTATCTGTGGCCGGCGGCTCTTTCTCTTGCGGCCGTGCTCGCGTTGGCGAGTTGCAAGCGCGGCCCGAGCGAGCACACCCGGCCGAGGCTGCGCCTGAGCATGATTCCAGCCACCGATCCTGGAAAGATGATCCGCGAGGGCCAGCCGCTCGTCTCTTACCTCGAAAAAGAAACGGGCGCCAAGGTGGAGATGACCATTCCGACGAACTACGCCGCGGTGGTCGAAGCGGCGATAAACGATAAAGTGGACATCGCGCATTTCGGGGGTTTCACTTATGTACAGGCCTCAGCGCGCGCTGGCGTGAAGCCTCTCGTGCAGCGGGACCGCGATCTGAACTTTCACAGCGTCTTCCTTACCCAGCCCAAGTCGCCAATTCGCTCGTTGGCTGATCTGAAGGGCCACCGCTTCGCCTTCGGCGACGTGAACTCCACCTCCGGCCACCTGATGCCGGAATATTTTATGCGCGAGGCTAAGGTCGACCCGCAGGTGATCGCCAAGGCCGTCTATACGGGCGGGCATGACGCCACCGCGCTGGCGGTGGCCAACAAGAAAGTGGATGCCGGCGCAATGGACGAGCTCGTGTACAACCGGATGATGAAGGAAGGCAAGATCAATGAATCCCAGGTGCGCGTCTTCTATACCACACCGCCATTCATGGACTATGTCTGGGCCGCCCGTAGAGGGCTCGATCCCAAATTGGCGGAGGCGTTTTCGAACGCGCTGTTGAAACTGGATGCCAACCAGCCGCAGGACAAGGTCATCCTCGACTTTCTGAGCGCATCCAGGTACGTGCGCGCCGAGGATCGAAACTACGACAAGCTGCGCCAGGCCGCCCGGGATGCGGGGCTCCTCAAGTGATCTATACGCTCGACTCCGTGGGCAAGGTTTACCTTCAAGGGCACGATCGCATTCGCGCGCTCCATGGCGTCTCGCTGGGCGTTCGACCCCTGGAGCACATCGCGCTGCTGGGGCAATCGGGCGCCGGCAAGTCCACCCTCTTTCGGCTGCTGAACGCGACCATTCGCCCCTCGAGCGGTCGCGTGTGGTTCGAGGGATGCGAGGTCGGAAACATGACCGGAGGCGAGGTGCGCGTGATGCGGCGGCGGATCGGGACCATTTACCAGCAGCACAATCTGGTGCCCTCGCTGACGGCGCTCGAGAATACCCTGTGCGGCGGGATGGGCCGATGGTCGCTCGGGCGCACCGTGCGAAGCATCGTTCACCCCCGCAAAGACGACGTCGAGGCGGCACTCTATGCGCTGGAGCGCGTGGATCTCGCCGACAAGCGCCACGCGCGTGCCGATGAACTCTCCGGCGGGCAGCAGCAGCGCGTGGCGATCGCCCGCGTGCTGATGCAGGACCCGGAGGTGATCCTAGCAGATGAGCCGGTCGCCTCGCTCGATCCGGGTTTGGCTGAAGAGATCATCTCGCTGTTGACCCGCATCGCCCGGGACAGCAAACGCACGCTGATCGTGGCTCTCCACGCGGTCGAGCTGGCGCTCAGAAATTTCCCGCGCGTCGTGGCCTTGCGCGCTGGGAGCGTGGAGTTCGACGCGGCCTCTTCAGGCGTGGACGGTGAACAGTTGAAGAATCTCTACGCAGGCAGCACGAATCCATCCCGGCAGGGGAAACATGGGAGCGGTTTCCGGCCCGAGTTCAACTGCGTCAGCTAGCCTGGCGGCGCCTCCGGCGCACTGGTGGACCCCTCGGCGCGTCCTGGTCGCGGGTGGCGCGCTCGCCTTGCTGGCGGTTTCCTGGCGGGCCGCAGAAGTCCGGATCGGTGTGCTTTTCTCCGCCGAGGCGGCCTCCGCCATGGCGAAATTTCTCTCCGGCCTTTTCCCGCCTGATTTTTCCTGGGGCTTTCTGCGCACCGTAGTGAGGGCGGCCGGGCAGACGCTGGCCACGGCAGTGGCCAGCACGCTGCTCTCGGTCGCGTTCGGCTTGCCGCTGGGCCTGCTGGCCTCCGAGATGTTGTGGCGGCGTGGGATTCTTGTCGAAGGCGAAAAGAAATCCCTCGGCTCGGCCCTGTTGGCGGGGGCCAGCTGGCTGGCGCGGGCGCTTCTCGGGTTCGTGCGAGCGGTGCCGGACATCCTCTGGGGGATTCTCTTTGTCACCATGGTGGGTCTGGGTTCCCTGGCCGGCACTCTGGCGCTCGCCGTAGCCTATAGCGGCATGATCGGGCGCGTCTATTCCGATGTGTTCGACACCGTCGATGCGCAGCCGCTCGAGGCCCTTCAATCCACCGGCGCGAGCCGGCTCCAAATCTTCCTCCGCGGCGTGTGGCCTCAGGCTTTGCCAGCGCTGGTGGCCTACACCCTGTATTCGTTTGAGTGTTGCGTGCGCGCGGCGTCTGTGCTGGGACTCGTTGGCGCGGGTGGCATTGGCTACGAAATCGGCCTTTCCATGCGCCTGTTCGAGTACGGGCAGGTGCTTACACTCATTCTGGCCTTTATCGCGCTGCTGGCCATCAGCGATGTAGTCAGCCGGCGTGTCCGCGCCCGCTTGAACCGAGCCCTGCCCGGAGAGGTTGCTGAACGCCAATCGAAGGCTGGAGTGACTGCCCGAGGAGCGTCACCCGGACGCGCCCGCGTTGAACGCGTGGCGCTCTGGGCCGCGCTCCTGGCGGGCGTTTCGGCGAGCTTCCACTTCTCGGGCTTCACTCGGGCGGCGTTCGATGAAGCTGAACTCTTCCGGCACGCGGCGCGATTCTTCGGCAGCATGCTGCCGCCCGACATCAGTCGGGGCTTTGTCGGCGGTCTCGGGGTTCTGCTCCTGCAAACCATCGCCATTGCCGTCTTGGGAACCCTCCTCGGTGTGGTGCTGGGCGCCATGCTGTCGCTCCCCGCAACCGCCAGCTTGATCTTTCTCTCCCCCGACGCGCCCGGCCACCATGGCCGCTGGGAACGCTCGCTGCGCTGGCTCGGGTTTTGGGTCGCGCGCCTGGTGCTGAACTTGTTGCGTGCCATCCCCGAGCTGGTCTGGGTGTTGGTTTGCATCCTCGCCATCGGCATCGGGCCCTTTGCGGGTACTATGGCTATCGGCCTGCATACCGCCGGGGTGCTGGGTAAGCTCTATGCGGAGACGATGGAGGAAGTGCCGCGCCGGCCGCTCGAGGCCCTATACGCTTTGGGCGCCAAACCGTTGCAAGTCCTCCTGCGAGGCATCTGGCCCCAGGCCCGACCCATGCTGCGCAACTACACGCTGCTCCGCTGGGAGGCGAATCTGCGCGTCTCTACGATTCTTGGATTGGTCGGGGGCGGCGGATTGGGCCAGGCGATCTACAACAACATTCAGCTGGGTTTCTATCCCCGCGTGGCCACGATGATCTTGGTGATCTATATGCTCGTAATGGTGAGCGACTGGGCAGGCGACCGCCTGCGCGGACGTGTGATCACCCTGTGAACGGTCTACCAGGAAGGAAGCCGTCCGTCCGTGCCCTCGTAACCTGTTGGGCCGATCAGGGTTAGCTTGAGACACCTAAGCCGGATCGCGAATCACGGCAACCATTTTTAACAGACTATTCATAATTGTGCGCAGAGCCTCACGTAGAATGCCCGCCCATGACCGGAGAACAACTCGAAGTGGAAGCCCTGGCGGCACGCGACGGCCAGCGTGTATTGCGCCTGAGTGGGCCACTGACCATGGCGACCGTGTCCGTGCTCCACGGCGCGATACGGGAGCAGCCGACCGCATCCCTGATCATCGACCTCAGTCAGGTGCCCTACATGGATTCGTCGGGACTGGGGGCCCTGATTCAGGCCTACGTCTCTCACCAGAGGGGCGGAGGGCGAATCGCTCTGGCGGGAGCCAACCAGCGGACGAAGGCCTTGCTTCAGATGACCAACGTCGAGCAACTCTTCTCGATTTTCCCCACACTGGCTGAGGCGGAACGGGGCCTCGCCCAATCCTGAAGCCTCCCGAATCGTTCTCGAAACCGAATTGATCCGATTGATCCGCGGCGCGTTTGCGACCGCAGGAAGGAGATGTTAGTCTAGCGGGCTGTCCAATCGGCATGCGCGTTTCTCTGATGCGCAGCGTATCCCTCATCCCATTCCTCTTGCGTTGCCCAATCCCACCCGTCGGCTGCCTGCGCCTCGCGAACTGCTCCCGCATTGCGGCCCGCGGCCAGGTGAGCCTCCCTGCCGGGCGCGACCAGGTCGAGATAGAAACAAATCCAGAATGCAAGGAAGGCCCATGAGCGCAGGGGAGCTGGCTTTCGCTTCGATCGAGCCGATCGCGCAGCAGCTCAGGAAGAAAAAACTCTCCCCGCTCGAGCTGATCCAAACGATGCTGGCGCGCATCGAGAGGTTCAACCCGCAGCTCAATGCCTATTTGACGGTGACCGCCGAGCAGGCCCTGGGCGATGCGCGGCGCGCCGAACGAGAAATCCTTCGCGGGCACTGGCGCGGCCCGCTCCACGGGGTTCCGATCTCACTCAAAGACAACATTTACACGCTCGGGGTGCGAACGACCGCAGGCTCGAAGATCCTGTGCGATTTTGTCCCCCAGCGGGATGCGACGGTTGTGCGCCGACTACGGCGTGCTGGCGCGATCGTGCTGGGAAAAACGAACCTGCACGAGTTCGCCTACGGCGTCACCACGAACAACCCTCACTTTGGCCCCACGCGCAATCCGTGGGATCCCACGCGGATTCCCGGAGGCTCGAGTGGCGGCTCGGCAGCAGCGGTCGCCGCCGGCCTCTGTTTTGCCTCTGTGGGCAGCGACACCGGCGGCTCGATTCGCATTCCCGCGGCGATGTGCGGCATCGTTGGATTCAAGCCTACGTTCGGCCTGGTCAGTTGCCACGGCGTCGTGCCGCTGGCGGCGAGCTTCGACCACGTCGGGCCGCTTGCGCGCACCGTCCCGGACGCGGCGATCCTGCTGCGCGTTCTCGCCGGGCGAGACCTTGGTGCTTCCCGGGCGTCCCGGAGGCGTCTGCGTCTGGGTTGGCCGGGTGGCTTTTTCTGGGAAAAGCTCAACGAAGAGGTGCGCCAGTTGGCTGAAGCCGCGGTGCACAGCTTCGAGCGCGAGGGATGCGCGCTCGAAGAGATCGCGCTTCCGCACCTCTCCGAGTCGGTTGGACCCAGCACTCGGATCGCCCTGGCGGAAGCGCGACATTTCCATGAGAGCACCGGCTATTACCCCGAGCGGGCCGACGATTACAGCGAAGAAGTCCGCAAGCGGCTGGAGCTGGGAGGGCAAATCCGCGCGATCGAGTACCTCCAAGGACTCGAAGTGCGCGAGCAGGTCCGCCGGGAATTCGACGAGGCACTGGCAAACGTGGATGCGATCCTGGCGCCCACTGTACCGGTGGCGGCACCGCGGATCGCGGAGGAGCGCGTGCGCATTGGCACCGAAGAAGAAGCGGTCCGCGGGGCTCTGCTGCGGCTGAATCGGCCGGCGAACTTCACCGGCCATCCGGCGATCTCCGTCCCTTGCGGCTTTACCCGCGAGGGTTTGCCGGTCGGCTTGCAGATCATCGGCCGCGCGTTCGACGAGGCGCTTCTGCTGCGCCTGGCAGGCGTGTACGAGCAGAGCCACAAATGGTCGACCGCACGTCCTGCTGTTGCTTGAGCCTGCCGAAGCGGCTTCTATCCGGCGGTTCGAAGGCGGGCAGCCTGCCGCTCCATCAACGCGTGGCCAAGCCAAAACCCGATCACGCCGGTTAGAAGGCCTCCGAGAACGTCGGCAACATAGTGATAGCGGCCGTATACCGTGGAGACCAACATGGAGAGAAAGAACGGCAGAAAGATCCAAAACAGCCAGCGCCGGTAGCGCCATGCCCCCAGGAGCGCGACCAGCGACCCGGAGACGTGAGCCGAGGGAAATGCGGCGCCGTGCACGCGCCCGAAACGCTCGATAAGGTTGATGAGCCGGGTGAAGAAGCCCCCCGTCAGCTCAACGGGGTGAAGCGCGGCCAGCGAGTGGTACGGGCTCTCGATCGGAAACAGAATAGCCGTCAGGTAGCCAATCGAATAGGCCACCAGCGTCGAGGTCGTCACCGACCAGAACGCCCGCCGTTCGCCCCGGTGGTACAGAATCCCCGCAAGAATAGGCAGGTAGAAGAAATAGGTTAGGTAAGACATCTGCATGAAGTCGTTCAGCGGCGGACTCGCAAATTGCTCGAGCCACACGGTCGGGTGCACGCCAAGCAACCAGTAATCAAACGCAATGAGTTCGCGGTCAAACCACCCCGGAAAGATCAAGTGCACCAGGTAGTTTAGCTCCTCGAAGCAGAAGAGGAAAAATGCCTGCGGATACCAGTGCCTGGCAAACCGCAGCACGGCGCGGAAGCGCCCACCGCGCGCGGGCAAAGGGCTTCCCGCCCAACTCAGCCCCACCAGGAGGGCGGCCACGCCGGCGTGTGCAGCAAGATAGGTCGCCGCGCCGGCGAGATTTCTGTAGAAAAGAAGAATCAGGAGGCTCGAGACGCCGAGGTAGCCGAGCGCGACCCACTCGAAGGCCCCGAGAGCGAGGACCGGTTCGTGCCACCACGCCAGCGCCGGGGCGTGGCGCCAACCAGTGGTGCGTTCACGCCAAGCCAAGGCCGTGGTCTGGGAGCAGGAGCGGTTGTTCGTGGACCTCATCGGCCTCCCACATCGCTCCGAGACCGAGCGCTCAGCCCCCGCTCGGCCAGATTCACCTTGCCTGGCCTCTCTGCTCGCCTGCCGCTTAAGTTCGGTCTGGAGTCCTGCTTTGCGCCTCTCCGGCCCCACTCAAGCACTGGCCACCCGCGCCTCCGCGCCAGCACCGCAAGGCGTGGGGAAGGGTTCACGGCTGCCGGATAGCCGACGCACTCGAGCATCCAGCGGTCGGCCGAGGCATTGCCATAGGCGTAGCTTCGGCGGAGATTGAGCTGGTACTCGGAAGCCAAGTGTTCCAGGGCGCGCCCTTTCGCCGGTCCGCAGAGCGCCTCGCCCTCGGTCTCCACACTCGCGTCGGACGGCACCCGTCCGGTCCAGCGGCCGTCTGCGACTTCGAGTTCGGTGGCGCAAACGGTTATGCTGATGGGCAGATACCGCGCAACCCCACGTGCCAACGGCCCGAGCGTCCCTGTCACTAAGAAGACTCGGTGCCCCTGTGCCTCATGCCACGCGAGGCGCAGGAACGCTTCTGGGAAGAACTCCAGCGACGCGCCATGACAGGTGGCAAGAAACGCCTCGGCTGCGCTGGCGGCGACCCCGGCGAGATGCGCCTTGTTACCTTCGGTGGCGGCGAGCCCGTTGCGCCACGCGCGCTCAAGGAACCGCCCCAGCCAGCGTGTCGCATGCACCACTCCGACTTCGCCACGCTTGTATAGGAAGCGGAGGAAGCGCCGCTCGAGGGGCGGCGAAGTGAGCAGGGTGCCATCCAGGTCGAAGAATGCCGCGATGGAAGGCGCGAGCGCGAGACTCCTCTCCGCGCTCATCCCGTACCCCCAGCTGCTCCTCTGAGGGCGGGCACACGGGATGGCCTTGAGTGCGCGCGGGAAAGGACATCCAGGTAGCGCCGGCCCTCCCAGATAACGGGAAGCCCCCGTAGCAGGCAGAACGTCACGGTGGCCGAGACAATGACCTGCGAACCGATGTGCAGGAGGGACGCAGAGTCTCCGAGAAGGGGGAGCCATCCGGCGATCCCTTGGTGGGGCAGCGTCAACTCGACGCCGAGATAGCAGAAGCAGGCGCACTTCAGCACGCCATAGGCCGCGCGGCTTGCTCGCGAGGCTACCAGGGCCCGGCCCCACCAGCTTTCCAGCATCGAATTCCGGCCGAAGGCGGAGCGGCCAGCGCGAGCTGCAAGCCCGCGAATGAAATCTGTGAGCGTCCCGCGTACGAAGAATACGATCGGTACCCACAGTGAGATTTCTCCGCGCACAGCGAAGTAGGTGAAGAAGAGGTTTTCAATGACGCGGTCGCCCAGAATATCGAGTTGTGCCCCGAGTGGCGTGGCCAGCCCGCATCGCCGCGCAACGTAACCATCCAAGGCATCGAGTGCGCTCGCTCCCGCAGTGAGGCCGAGGGCTGCAAAGTTGCTCCAGGGGCTGCCTCCCAACAGCCCCACGGCTGCAAACGCCATCCCCACGCGGAGGGTCGTGATCTGGTTGGGTGTGATCTTCATCTTCGGGCGCCTGGCCCAAGGCCAGCACATCGCATCCCTAAGGCCACACCGGAGGTAGTAAAAATAGGTACGTTTTCAGTAACTTAGCAGCAGATGCGGGCATCTGTGGACTCCACCGGCGCATGCTTTTGGCAGCAGGTGGCGGGTGTTCGAGGCAGAAACCTAGTTTTTCCACCCGCCAGAAACCGCCCGAAGGCACCGACGATATGGGAGAATGAGGGTTCCCTTCGAGCACGATCAAGCGTCCAAGCATCGTAGGGTACAGGAAT
>DATFXF010000256.1:0-5930 GCA_035258565.1 Candidatus Acidiferrales bacterium | reverse complement strand
CCCCGCTTCGCGTCGGAAAAGATGTTCGTCGAGCTCCATCACATATTCATTTTCATGACTGGCCTGACTTCCACAGCGCCGTCGACTTCAAAGATCGGGCAGCCCTTCGAGAGCTCTACGGCCTGGTTCAGATCTCGCGCTTCGATAAGCGTGTACCCGCCCACGATATCTTTGGATTCCGGGAATGGTCCGTCTGTCACGGTCTTCTGCTTGCCTTTCACCAGCTTGCCAGTGAGTTCAAGGGGCTGGCCCTGGTCCTTTATATGACCCTTCTGGCCAAGCTCTTTGAGCCAGGTCATCCATTTCTGCATCATTTGCTGTGCCTTCTCAGGGGATCTTCCGCTCTCCCCGCCGCGATAAAGAAATACAAACTCACTCATGGTCATTCCTCCTTTATCAGCTACCTCTAAGCTCTAGACGTTTCAAGACCCTTGCGGCGGACATCTTTTTTCTTCAGAAAACGAAGTTGTCCCCGGTTTAGTTGATCGCAGCAGCTCTCGTAAGTCGGCACTTTAGGCCACCTGTCGACCGAAGATCAAGCGACTCGCTCTCTGTTGAGCTCCTCCCCTTGAATCGTTGACGGGTTCAGTCGGCGATTCAACACTCCAATCTCCCGATAGCCTCCGATGCGGTTGAATCTCGTCTCTGCTTCCAGTAACCCCGTAGCCGTCCAACGAAGTGAGTGATCTCCTTCTCGCCACCGCTTCACGTTTCGTGCCACTCGCTCCACCGTCGAAAGACACGACTCGATCGTATTGGTTGAAGACAGCGATCGCCGCAGCCGCGCGCCCACACCCAAACGATGCACCGTTAGCGTTTCTTCCAACCCTTCTTCCAGGCTGCGTGCGGCGCTAGGATTGATTCTGTCCAGTTGCCGGACGATCTTCTCGAGCTCCGCCTTGGCCTCCGCATAGTCGGTCATCGCGTAGGCGTTGCGGATCCGCCGGTCATAATCCTTCTGGCAGTTCTCCGGCAGGTGGTCCTTCACATTCCGCCGCTTGTGGATTTGGCAGCGCTGCACCTCGGCCCGTTCCCCAAACACCTTTTCGATGGCAGCCCGCAACGCTTTCGCGCCATCGATGACGAACAGATACCGCCGATCGGGCTTCAACCCTCGCGCCACCAGGTCCTCCAGCAACGACTTCACCACCGTCGTATTCTCCGTCGCCCCTTGCCACAGCCCCAGAACGTGCTTTTTGCCGCTGCTTTCGATCCCCAGCGCTACCACAAGCACTTGCCTGCCGATCTCGATTCCATCGATCAGCAGCGCCACCAGATCCAGCTCGTCAAGCTTTCTCTCGCTCAACTCCTTCAGTTGCCTCGCGCTGGCTTGCACGAACTCCCGGCTCACGCTGCTCTTCTCGATGCCGTAGCCATCCAGCACCGATTCCACCGCTCGGTGATAGTTCCGCGTCGTCAGCCCGGCCACGATGCCTTCCCGCACCGCTCGCTGCCGCCGCCCGTCGTGTTGCGTAGCTATCCAACGCTACTTCTTCGCCTTCGCGCGTGCGCACCCGCGGCCGGGGGATCGACACCTTCTGCCCTCCAAACACCACATAACCTGGCTGACGCCCCCAACGCACACAACTGGACGCCGGATCCGGTCGGTGCGGTGGACCTACTCGCCGCGCGACTTCCTCTTCCAGAATCGTGCCGATAATCTGCAGCCCTGCCTGCCCAGTCAACCGCTCAACTTCAGCCTGCAGTTCTTCCCACACCTCCGCCATCGGCAACGGCACCTCCACCAGCAACTTCCCGTTTCCCACTACCTCAAACTTCTGCTTGGACTTGCTTCGTGTTCCCTGATAGGTTTTCCTCACAGCGGCTCTCCTTTCAGAAATGAGAGTTCTCACCCCGAACTCTAACCGAGTTCGGGCGAGAGCCGCTGCTCTCCTTTTCAGGTTTCAACTACGAGAGGGGCAACTTCCGATCCATCGCATGATCGTGATACCAGAGCGTGCACGCTCGCTGACAGTTTGGGTATGCATGCGTCCGGGACTCTCCTGGCGCCACCATATCCGTGGCAAACCCGTCGGAGTCCGCGGGCGTCATGCCGCCATGCAAGTGGACAACTGTGTGGGTGGATAACCGGTTCGCGTGTCGCACAACGGCGGTTCGATCCCGCCGGACGCGAATCGTTGGACCAGGAAAGCAACCTTGGTATCCCCAGATCGTCGTTGCACGGCCGGGGAGGATTTCCTGCTCCGCTTCGCGTTGGACGATGTCGTATTCGTCTTGAGTCTCAGTCTGCCTAGTTGGCTCGAGAACGGGGGGTATCTTCAGGGGCAGTTCGAAATGCGGCGCCATTGTTGCAGGTGTGCGCTTCGTTGCACCCCGACTGATCGCAAAGCGTGTGGCGACCACCGATGCGCCACCAAGCGCAATCAGGCCTAATGCAGTTCTTCTCTTCATTCGGCCACTCCTTTCGGGCCGCCTTCTGGAATCTGATGGCTTGCGACGGCAAGCCAACTCGCGGTGGCAGCTATGAAAGACAAAAAGCGGACTCACCCTATCGGAGATTTCGGTTGCCGCTCAATTTCCGGGTCGGCAGCGGGCGGCCTAGACGAACCACAGCGGCCTCGGACGCCTTGACGAAACTTCTCGCGTTCCTCGGGCGTCATCTGTTCCCACCGCTCCATCATGCGGTGCCGCCAGTGCCAGCGGTGACCGGATCGGCCTCGAAACCCGCCGAAGAGGATCTTGCTGAGGACCAAGATACCCGTCGCTTGCCAGAAGCTGATCAGTCGCCAGCCGAAAAGAGTTGGCATGAGCCAATTCCACAGACTCATGACTACGAAGCTGAACAGCGCAACGAATAGCGCGGCAAACAGCACGAACTTCATTCCTCTTACAATCCAATGCCTTCTCATCGTTTAAGTCCTCATCTTTTCGTAAATTCTTCGTCGTAGATGGCCTGGAGCCGCCGGCGCAGGTGCAGGACTGCATAGTGCTTGCGCAAGCGCAGCGTATTCACACTGACATCGGATTGAGCGGCAAGCTCTTTGAAGCTGTAGCCCATCAGTTCGTGAGCGATGAATACTTCACGCTGTTCTTCCGGCAACTCATCGAGGGCCTCATCCAATTCCTCAAGGAGAACACTCCGAGCGTAGGCAGCTTCCGACCCAGCATCCGGTGAGGGAAGCAGATCCCTCGCCAGGAGCGTCTCGCTATCCTTTGTGAGCGTCGCTGCTTCACCTCGTTGTGCCTCCCGGTTTTTTCTCCGGAATCGGTCGATGATCCGGTTGCGAGCAACCCGGAACAGCCACGCCGTGACCTGCTCGACAGGCTTCATCATCCGGCATGCCTCGATGAGCTCGTAGAAGACATCCTGCAGAATGTCCTCCGCATCGTCCCGGTCCGCTACGCGGCTCCGGATGAAGTTGCGCAGTCTAGCGTGGTCTCGGTCAATTGCTTCCGAGATCCGCTGGTCTTGTAGCGCCATCAGCCCCTGTTTTACCAGCGCCTCTTCCATCTACTTCTGTAGACGAATAAGCGAGAAGAATATTTCAAATGGGGGAGGGTGGAAGAAGGGGCCTGCCGGGCATCGGTCTCCCGTGGTAGCTCCTGTGGATTGAAAGGCTGTCGTTTCGGCAATGTAGACGGTCAGGGTTGCGGAATCAGTGGCTTGCGCCTACGAATCGAGGACACCTTTTCGGCACGCACCTCGTTTTAGCCCTCGATATCCTCACGGACGACCAGAGTTGGCCTTCAATGCCTGCTCAAGCGGGATTTCCTTGTCTGCTTTGTCGACGTAATGGATGTCAAGGATACCATCCGTATGAATGAACAGAAGGCAGGGGACGGAACCCAGACACGTTTCCTGGTGAACGTGATGGCCGGGCATAAAGACATAATCACCGCGGCGGGTCAAGACCGGCTTCTCACCCCTCATCTCGAATCGCACAGTCCCGCTGGTTATCATTATGGTCCCATTCGCCGTATGCCAGTGCCAGGGAACGCTGCAGCCTGGAGTGAATTTGTTCAACAGGACCGCAGGTCCCTTGCTGGGGTCGCCGCGCTCGACCGCCCTCGTGGCGCAATCAGGCCTGCTCGTGGACTTCTCAAACTTGACGGTTGCTGCTTTATTTACCAGTACTTTCTCCCCCGACTCTTGAGCCAAGACCAGGGTTGAGAATGCAAGGCACACCAAACCCCCGAAGAAAAATACTCGATGCATCTCTCCTCTCCTTGCGCTGGTTTCTCGGTTACCAGGATTCGCAAACCATAGGCTGGCGGTCCGAGCGATGTCAATTTAGATCTTGCCATCTGTCCGTGCCAGAAGGGCTCTCGCAGCGTGCCACTAATTAGCTGATTCTGCGAATGCGAATTCTCTCCCAAAAGGCATGTCAAAAGCACACCATTCTGGACCAGGGACTCTTACGGCGGCAGGCCGATGCGACGCAGGAGGTCCTGGAAGCGTGGGTCGGGGAGCAGCGGGTCGAAGCGTGGGTCCCATTTGACGTGAACCAATAGGCCAGAGTGTTCGGCATACGCCTTCTTGAGCCAGTGGAACCCCCCTCTTTATCTCCAAGGCCTGCATAGATGGCTGCCATATCGTAGGCTGACACGTAGCTCCGCTTCGATTGCTCGGTTAACTGCTTAATGACCTCGAGTGCCCCTCGCCTTTTGCCTGCGACAGCGAAGGCATGTCCGAGGGATGCCCTGGCGACGGGGTACCCCTCGCTTAAGGCAGTTGCTTTCCGAAACTCCGCGATCGCCTGTTCAAACATAGATTTCTGCTCGTACGCCCATCCTAGAACGAGATGTGCCCAGAAATAATCGGGTTCCATCCGGATCGCTTTCAACGAATGGTCGATTGCTTGCACATACTGGCGGGCGTATAGACTGTGCCATCCGAGGCAAGCAATCAGCTCGGCGTTGAACGGGTCCAGTTCGACTGCCCGCTGACTTTCGGTTACCGCTTCCGCAGTCCTGTCCAATGACATCAAGTAGTGAGCATAGTCGTGGTGAATATCAGCATTGTTCGGACTGAGCTCAATTGCGCGCCGAAATTCCTTTTCTGATTCTGCCCAATTCCATTGGTACTGCAGCTTCACCAAGGCCAGGCGTCCGATGGTGTTTCTGGCGAAAGGTGTGCCAGCCGGTTCGCCAAATGGCCCCCTACAAGAGGCCGAGCATTGGCTCGACGCGTGCTGCAACCTGCACAGCGACCGTAGGCTGCTCCGCGACCCCGGCTATGAGCTCAAGCAGCGCTTCTTCCCGGAACTGGGGCAGATGCCCTGGCGCATCTTGGTCCGGGAGTACACCTGTGCCGACGCCCGCTGACGGGGTTAGCTCGGTGGCGTCTGACGCGCGCCTGAAAATGGGCCAATGGGATTCCCGCGCGAAGAGCGATTCTGGCTCGTCCTGTGCGTCCGCCCTGATTTACCCTGGTTGGCGGATTGAGACGTACCGTTCAGCCGGCGGCAGGTTGGCGAGAGCTCTTGCCAGACCTATTCTGCTCACTCGCGCGAGAGGCAACTGAGCCTCGTGCGTCCTTCTAGTCAGTAGAATTCATCTTCGCCCGGCATGCTCGTCACGCCTGCGCCGAGATGAAGATGCTTGCCGCGGAGTGCCGCCTTCTGCTGGAGAAAAGTGGCGTCCCTGCTTCCAGCTTAAATGATCTCTATCGTGCCATTGATGATTACGCGGCGGCACACCAGCTCAGCTTCTGGGCCACCATTTTGCAACTTCGTGAATTACGGGCAAACCGGAAATTATGCTGAAGAGCGGGCCAGATCGGGTGCCAGCCATTTATGAGATAGGTTCTAGTCCCGCCCTGAAAGCTAGTTCTTCGCCTGGCGAGGATCATCGGCCGGATTGACGTAGACGACGCCCCAAGGACCGATCGCTTGCACTTGGACCACGCTGTCTTCCTCGTACCAGGCGAAGTGATTTGTCTTTGGAGGCATGAAGGAAAACGACCCCGC
>DATFXF010000255.1:0-10312 GCA_035258565.1 Candidatus Acidiferrales bacterium | reverse complement strand
GGTGTACTCCAATTTGCGGATGCGTTCGAGCAGGTCAAGCCGCAGCGAAGGGTTTTCGACGGGAAGCGGCTGGTAGCTGACGGTGACCGCCGAGTTGCCCGCAAGCGAGGGCTGCCGATTCCAGCTCGAGTACACCGCCACGACGAGAATCACCAGCAGAACCACAAACAGGATGACTTGGGCGCGGCGTGACATGGCTAGGAACGGAAATAAGTCCTCAGCTGCAAATTCAGTTTCAGGTTACTCCCGGTGCTGGAAGCCAATTGCAGGCCGTCGAGCAGATAGAAGTTCTTCGAGCGCTCTAGCCCGTTGATGAAGCTGACCAGACTCGGGTAGTCGCCCTGAATCGAGGCCACGACCTCGACTTCTACTACATTGCGGCTGCTGAGGTCGTGTTGGCGGAAGGTCACCGTGTCGGTTCGCAGGCCTGCCTGTTTGGCCAACGCGCCCAGGTCCGACACCACGGCGGAGTAACCCGTCGCGGCCGGACGCAGTTCCGTCCTGAAAAAGTCGTCGCACTCACCTTGGACGGCAGGCAAGCGCATGCGGATCTCCATTGCGCGGCGCACATCGGCAGCCAGCAGATCGTGTTGTTTCTCGAGGACCGCCTCTTCGAGCTTCTGCTCCAGGCCCGACGAGGTGTGCCGCAGGTTGACCACCAGCAGAATCAGGTCGAGCGCCAGCACGACGCTGATGATCCAGCGAACCAAATTCTTTCGGCTTTCGAGGGTTTCGTTCATCTACGTTGTGGCATACCAGGCGATCAGTTCGAGCATGACCTTGTCGGTCTCACCGGGCCGCCCCGGCAGCGTCTCTGCGACCACCTGTATCCGGGAAAATTCCTTCGAGGCTTCCAGACTACGCAAGAACTTCAGCTTGCTCTCATCGCTCGAGGCACCCACGACCAGTTTCACTTCCACTCGCCCGTTGCTCATCCTCGGAGCGATGCTGACGACCCGCACTCCTTCCGGCAGGTTCGCTTCGAGATCCATAAAGATCTTCGTCCAGGGGAAGCTGCGCTGCTCGATGAGCCCGTTCAGGAAGGCAGCGCGGTCGCGGAGTTTGGCATTATCGGGCTGGCTGAAGAAGTGTTCGAGCTCTCCGCGCCGCTCCCGGAGATCGTTCATCTCCCCCTGGAGCCGGGCCATCTTCCGGCGATGATCGCGGTCCGCGTGCCAGGCTCGATAGGTATTCCAAGATAGCACTAGCAGGGCCAGCGCGACGACGCTGCCCGCGAGCGCGGCAGTGAGGGCGAACCGCCGCCGGCTTTCGAGTGGCGAGGTGGCCAGATTGAGTCGGATCTTCATCACGCGCCCTGATTCAGCATCCATCCAACCAGCGCATCGAGTTGCCGGTCGGCAAGCGGCCGGAAGTCGTCGCCGATGCGGCCCTCGAACGTGGCCGCGCCCAGCAGCGTACCCACCGGGCAGCGCAACTCGCCCTCGATCGGGCCGCGGAACTCGTCGAACCGGTTGCCCAGGCCGGCCAACCGCACGGACTGGATACCGTCGCGCCAAGAGTCCTGATAATAAGCTGCCAAGGGGTAGATTTCGTCCAGCAGCGCCTGCGGTGTCAGACGAGCGAGTTCCACGGGCAAGTCGGTGCAGCGATAGCCGCAGAGGATCCCCTCGCGGACAATCGCGATCGTGAGCGTCGAGCTCGAGACGCGCGCCAACATAGCCGGGCGGCGATCCTCGAGCAGAGGCAGCGCCGCGAGCGTGGAGTTGAGCACGACGCCGGGCGTCATGCCCAAGGCCTCCACGAGCATTTCGTACTCGCGCACGATGCGCAGTCGCGCCAGCCCTGTGACGATGTCCACCCCGTCGTCCCGCGGCGCCTGTCGCATGTAGGAGACCAGCGTCTCTTCCGCCTCGAACGGCACGCTTTTTTTCAACTTCCACCGCAGCATCGGAATGGCCTCTTGCGGTGCGCGCGGGAACTCGTCGAAGTGCAGCACGAACACGCGAATAACCGGGTCGGGCACGAGCAACGCCAGCTCTTGGCCCTTCGCATGAATCCGCTCGAAGACCCGCGCTACGGCCGCGCGCGCTTCGGCAGCATTCCTCAGGTTGGTTTCGATCGCGGAGGGAACGATGGCGCCAGCCGGCAAGGGCTCCACGGCAATGCCATCCAAGCTCATTCCGCTCCGCGTCCACCGCGCCGCCCCCACGTGGTCGGCGGAGATCTCGCAAGCCAGCTGCGGGTGCGGCAACACATCCAGCCACCGGGCGATGCGGCGCACCAACCCGCTGCGATAGATCCCCTGGCGAACACCACTCTTGCTACTCAATGAATGTCACCTTGTTGATTTCGCGGAGTGTCGTGACGCTCCCCCGCACTTTGGCCAGTCCCGAGTCGCGCAGGAAGGTCATTCCTTCTTCACGAGCCGCGCGCTTGATTTCCGACGTGGGCCGCCGGCTGACAATCATCTCGCGAATGCGGTCGGAGAGGTCCAGCAGCTCGGAGATGGCGGTCCGCCCGTGATAGCCAGTTCCGGAGCACTCGAGGCATCCCGCACCCTCGGCGAAAGCCACGCTGCCCCACTCCTCCGGAGCAAAGCCCGCCTCCTTCAGCGACTCGGCGGGATAACGTACGAGCTTCTTGCAATGCTCACAAACCACACGCACCAGCCGCTGCGCCAGGATGCAATTCAGCGCGGAGACAAAATTATAAGGCTCAACACCCATGTTGATGAACCGTCCGATTACGTCGGTGACGTTATTGGCATGGACGGTGGTGAACACCAAATGGCCGGTGAGCGCGGACTGGATGGCGATCTGCGCGGTCTCCTGGTCGCGGATCTCACCCACCATAATCTTGTCGGGATCGTGACGCAGGATCGAACGCAGGCCGCGCGCGAAGGTCAGGCCCTTCTTCTCGTTTACCGGGATCTGGGTGATGCCCCGAATCTGGTATTCGACCGGGTCCTCGATGGTGATGATCTTGTCCTCGTCGGTCTTGATCTCGTTGATGGCAGCGTACAGGGTCGTGGTCTTGCCCGAGCCGGTCGGCCCCGTCACCAGCACCATCCCGTAGGGCTCGCGAATGTAGCGGCGGAACTTGCGCGTGTCATCGTCGGAAAATCCGATAACGTCCAGGCTGAGGTTGTGGAACTTCTCGGAGAGCGTCTCCTTGTCCAGGACGCGAAGAACCGCATCCTCGCCGTGGATGGAGGGCATGATGGACACGCGAAAGTCCACGAAGCGACCCTTGTAGCGCACGCGGAAGCGGCCGTCCTGCGGCACGCGCCGCTCGGCGATATCGAGCTCGCTCATCACCTTGATGCGTGAAAGGATCGTGGAGTGCCAGTCCTTGGCAATCGGCGGCATGGCGTACTGCAGCACCCCGTCGATGCGGTACTTCACCACCACCTCAATGTCGCGGGCCTCGATGTGGATGTCGCTCGCGCGGCGCTCGAGCGCGGTGAAGATCACCGTATCCACCAGGCGGACGACCGGGCTGACCGCGGTATCGCGCGTCAGACGATCGGCTGAAATCGTCTCTTCGCTCTCCTCTTCTTCCTGGACCACCTGGAGGGTGAACGCTTCGGTGGCCTGCTCGAGCACGCGCTGCGATTGCTCGGTGCGTTTGAGCAGATCGCTGATTTGCGCTGCGGTGGCCACCTTGACCACCAGCTTTCTGCCGAGCAGCAGCGGAAGCTCATCACTCAGGAGCACCTGGCTGGGGTCCGCCACGGCGATTACCAGGGAGCTGTTCTGCACCTCCAGCGGCACGAAGTTGAAGCGGAACATCAGATCGGCGGGGATGCTGCGAAAGAGCTCCGGATCGATGCGCTGCTCGCGCAGGTCCACGAACGCGCAGCGATAGCGCGCGGCCAGCTTCCGCGCTTGCTCGCGTTCCTGCTGTTCCTCCAGCATGGTTGGGTTCACACCGTGTTCAATGGTGCTCATGGCCGCTACCCCCCGGTCGCACCCACGGACAGGCTGAAGATCGGCAGGTAGAGCGAAATCAGAATGACAGCTACGACCACAGCCATCAAGATTAATATCGCCGGCTCGACCCACGCCAGAATGCGCGACAACCGCAGGTTCACCTCCTCCTCATAGAACTCGGCCACGCTCGTCAGCATGGCGGCCAGGGCGCCGCTTGCTTCGCCGACCTCGATCATCTCGAGCGCCAGCTCGGGCATGAGGCCCGTGGTCGCCAGGCTGGCGTGCAATGCCTGCCCCTGCTTCACACCCCCGGCCGTCTGCGAGATGGCCCGCGCGAGCAGCCGACTGGAGACGGATTCGGCGGCGGTCGTGAGCGCGCCCACCAGCGGCGTCCCGCCGGCAAGGAGCGTCGACAGAGTGCGCACAAATTGCGCCACCTGCGCCTTCAGCCAGATGTCGCCCAGGAGGGGAATCCGCGGCTTCAGCTGCTCCAGGGCCAAATTGCCGCGCTCGCTGCGAGACCACAGATAGGCCGCCAAGGCCAGCCCCGCGGCGCTTGGGGCCACGATCAAGATGTATCTCCTTAACGGCAGAGCCACGGCCAACATCGCCCGCGACAGCGTCGGCAGGGGCACGTTCAGGTCCGCATAGAGTTGAGCGAACTGGGGGATCACATAGGTGACCAGATAGGAGAGAATCAGCGTCACCGCGATCACGAGGATGGTCGGATAGATTAGCACGACCTTCAGGCGGTTGCGGAAGCCGGCGGTAACCCGCTGGTAGGCAATGTAATAATCCAGCACGCCGGTCAGATTGCCGCTCTTCTCTCCCGCCAGCACGGCGGTCGTGTAGACCTTGGAGAAGATGGCCTGCTGATCGAGGGCCTCGGAAAGCGATGCGCCCTCGCGGACCCGCTCGCGCACGTCAACGAGAATGGGCCGCAGGCGCGGCGAGCCGGCGCGCTCGGCAAGCAAATCGAGCGCCTTCAAAATCGGCAGACCGGCCTTCACCAGGGTGTTGAACTGTTGATTGAAGATCAGGAAATCGGCGCTGCTTACCGCCCGGTCGCGCCGCCGGGTCACCGGTTGGCCGAACAGCCCAGCGCGCGGGCGAACCGAATAGACGTAGAATCCGCGGTCGGCTAGCTTCTGCCGCGCCTCCAGCACCGTTTGTGCCGCTTCCACCTGAGAGAATACCCGGCCGGCGGAGTCGGCCACCTTGCAGACGAACTCGGCCATTCCCCACAGTGTACAACATCCGGGCGGGGGTCAAAAGTCGCCGGCGGCCTGCGACCGCGCAAAAGGCAACAGACCAGTCCCCGGTTTTGGCCATTGAGATCAGCTCACTCATTCGAGCGGTCCTTAACGGTACCTCAACTTGTCAAGAAACTTGGTTGATGCTAAATAGTTCCTGCGCCGCGAGGGCCTGGTCGAGCGGCAAGACCCCAGGGCACGCAAGCGAAGATTACGACCAGGCAAACTGATCGCCTGGGCCATCGAGTAACAGTTGGAATGAAAGGACTGCACCGATGAAACGACTGTTATCCATTGCCATACTGGTTTGCGCTGCTCCGCTGGCATTGCATGCCCAGGAGGCGCTGACCGGTACGATCACTGGGACGGTATTGGACCCCTCTGGGGCAGCTGTTCCTGGAGCGCAAGTGACGGCTCGCAACCGGAACACAGGGCTGGAGCGCTCGAGCGCATCTGGGGATCAGGGCCTCTACACCATACCGCTGCTACCTGTGGGCGAGTACGTCGTGATCGCTAGGGCCCAGGGTTTTGCGGAGACCAAGATCGAGTCTGTTCGGGTGGGTGTGGGGCAGTTGCTCACGTTGGATCTAAAGTTGGTGGTCGGCGCAGTAACCCAGACGGCTACGGTTGAAGCCCACGCAGCACCGATTGAAACGACGCGCACCGGTATGGCCTCTACCGTGGATACGCACCAGATCGCCAACCTGGGCTTGAATGGGCGCGACTTCCTAAACCTTATCCTGCTGACGCCAGGGGTAACGCGCGATGTGCGCCAGGGCGATCTGGCTTTCGCGGGCCAGCGAGGTACGCTCAACAACCTTCAAGTGGACGGCACGAACAACAACAACACCTTTTTCGGCCAGGCACTGGGCCGAACCGGCTCGGGTCGCGCGCCTTATCAGTTCAGCGTGGATTCGGTGGAGGAATTCCAAGTCAACAATAACAGCTTCACGGCCGAGTTCGGACACGCCGGAGGTGCGGTTATCAACGCGGTCACGAAGTCTGGCACCAATGATTTTCACGGCTCCGGTTTCTGGGTCTTTCGCGACCGCATTATGAATGCTAACACGTGGATCAACAACTCGCGCGGAATCCCCAGACAACCTTTTCACGTGAACCAGTTCGGCGGTACTCTAGGTGGACCGATCGTCAAACAGAAGGATTTCTTCTTTTTCAACTACGACGGGCAAAGGCGACTGCTGCCCAACCCCGTCTTCCTAGGCGTGCCCATCCCGCCCCCAATGTCGACCGACACGGCGACGCCGGCTCAGCGCGCCGCCGGTATCCAGAAGATAAACTCCCTGTTGGCGCCCTACACCCTGGGCTTCAACCAGGACGTTTACCTGGTCAAGAATGACTGGCAGATTAGCGAGAAACACCGCCTCTCGGTCCGCTACAACTCCCAGAGGTTCAACGGTGAAGGGCTGGAGTCTTCCGGCAATCAGATCGCCTTCGAGCATTCGGGCCTGGCCCAGGTGATAACAGATACGGTGACTGGCTCGCTTTCTAGTGTCCTGACGAAACGCCTGCTGAACGAATTCCGCTTCGCCTTCCTGCGCGACGATGAGCCTGGCACTCCGAACACGCTCGGTGTGGAAACCGTGATTCGCATCGGTCCCACCACGGCTTTGCAATTCGGCTCCAGCGCAATCAGCCCGCGCTTTACAAATATCAAGGGTTACGAGTGGGTGGACAACCTGACCTTCACCCTGGGCCGCCATACGCTGAAAGCCGGCACGGACATCATCTACAACCGCATTGCTAACTTCTTCCCCGGTAACTCGCGCGGCTCCTACACCTTTAACAGTTACGACGACTTCTTCGCCAGTAGGCCAGCTTCATTCGTGCAGGCTTTTCCTGGGCCAGGGACTCTGGGATTTTTGACCACCCCGAACTTCACAGAGCTGGGCTTCTACGTCCAGGACGAATTCCGCGTGACTCCCAAACTCACCTTGAATTACGGCCTGCGCTACGACTTAGCCCTCTGGACCCGGCCGCCGGTGAAGAACCCTGATCCCCAGCTGGTGCCATTCGGTGTGGACACGAGTTTCCTCGAAAACGACAAGAACAACTTCGGGCCGCGTTTGGGATTTGCGTACCGGCCGCTCGATTCCAACCGCCTGGTTGTGCGCGGCGGGTACGGTCTCTACTATGGCCGCACGCCCCAGATCCTGATGTCCACGGCGTTCGCCCAGAACGGGATTAGCTCGGTCTCACTCAGCTTCGCGGGCGCAACGATTCCCCCCTACCCCAGCACCTTTTCTTCCCAGCCGAGCACCGGAACACCAGGAAAGCCGTCCATCTTCTTCTTCGACCATAACTACGTGCTTCCGCTGATCTTCCAGGGCAGCCTGGGGTTCGAATACGAGGTCCTGCCGAACACAGTGGTCGGTGCTAGTTACTTGAACGTCCGTGGCGAGCATCTGTCGCGCACCCGCGACATCAACTTCTTCCCTGCCGTGCCCATTCCGGTCACGGTGCCGGAGCTCGGCACCCGGATACTCCTCCGCTACCCTGGACGCCCCATGAGCAATTTTGTGCGAGTTAGTGTGTTTGACAACGGCGCCGACAGCTTCTATAACGGTTTGACGGTAACCTTGAGGCGACGTTTTACCACCCGTTACCAGATTGGTCTCTCCTACACCTACTCGAAAACCATCGACGCGGTCCCCGAGTTTACCTCAGTGGTTCCGTTCAATCCCATTGACGAGCCGAAGAACCCGCAATACGGCCTGACCCCCAACCTCGACCGCGGACCTAGCGTCAATGACCAACGGCATCGCGTGGTCACGAACTTCCTTTGGGATCTGGATTATTTCCACAACGTGCCAAATTCTGTCGTGCGCTACCTGATAGGCGGCTGGCAGTTCAGCGGCATCATTACGGCCCAGACTGGTCAGCCCTACTCGAACGGTGTGAGCAATGATCCCAACAATGACTCGAACGGAGCCACCGATCGCGTTCCTGGAGACGGGCGGAACACCAACCATGCGCCGACCATGGCCACCTGGGATCTGCGGGTAACCAAGAACTTGCCCATTTACGAGCGACTGAAACTCCAACTAGCCTTGGATGCCTTCAACGCCTTCAACCAGGTTCCCTTCTTGGCCAGCGACCTCCGGAACACCCTGTACAGCTTCACCGCGGCAACCAACACCTTCAGTGGTCCCATTTCCAACTTCGCCACCCCAGCCCGACAGACGCTGGACAACCGGATTCTGCAGGTCTCGGCGAAAATCGTGTTCTAGTGGCATAGGCGGTTGGGCCTGCTCCAATTACTCGAGGCCGACTCCGCGAACACGTCCACGCACGTCTCGCGCTCTGAGGCTGGCGCATCGAGGCTCGGTAGTCAAGTTTCCCATTTCCCCCGCGGCAAGGCGAACCGGTGGGGGATGGGGAGCAACCTAGGGCGAGGGGCGTCCTACAGCGGATTCTTCCACAATGGCCACTCCCACCGGCGGCTGAAAGCGAAACATCGTCTCCGGAAGCGCGAGATTCTCCTGCCAGTTGCCGAACCGGAAATCGAGTTCAACGCCAGCGGACTGGCGGATGACAACACGTGCCAGTTCCCCGCTCTGTGGATCCACTTCGAGAAAGACCTCGTGAAACCCACGCGGCTCTTCGGCTTCGCGCAGCGCCGCGCCGCGGCCCTTCGTCGGCGCGGCCTCCCCACGCGGCTGGCAACGCAAGACAACGCGACCTGCCGCAGGACGGAACTCATCGGTAAATTCGATTCGGCTGCAAAGCCTGGCAAGTCTTGCTCTGCCAGTGAGGACAGCGAGCGGCGTGCGCCAATCAGTGCTCTCGCTCATCCGCGCGCGGGTGACCGTGCGGTCTGCGGGGACATAAAACCACACGTTCTTTCCATCCGCGAGGAACAGTTTTTCTTCCGGAGAGTCGTATTGCCAGCGCATCCGTCCCGGCCGGCGGAAATAAACAATCCCGGACTCGACGCGCACAACCCGCCCGCCCTCGCTGTAGCGCTCCAGGAACGTGGCCTCGAGCGTCGAGGCAGAGTGATAGTGCGATTCGAGCGTCCGAACGACGGCACGTACATCCTGCGCTGCCGGCTGGGTGGCCTCCTCGTTCAAGATCGTTGCTAAGAGGCGCGAAACCCCCTGACCCCGGACGGCGTTCGAGCTTTTGCCCGTTGCCCATAGGGACAGCAGAGCTATGGAAAGGAGAGCCAGAATGTGGCGCTTCACCGCCTCCAGTGTAGCAGGAAGTGACGAGAGAAACCCGGCGGCTGTCTTCAGATAACGATTTCGATTACGAGATAGGAGGATCGTTCGCGGTAGCCGGCGCGGTGGTACTGAAGTGAATCACGATCGTCTGGTCCGTAAAGAAGTAGCGCTGGCCGGTGATGCCTGGGCTCAAGGGATCGGCATTCAAGGTGAACACATCCATCCTGCCATCGCCGTCGACGTCGGTCGCCACGTAGCTGAACGTGTAACCGCTCTTCGTAGCTGTCGCGAGCACCTCGTCAATCAAAGCAGCATTGTTTGCGTCCGCCAAGATGGACCCGCCGGCAGCGGGCCCGAGCTTGGCGAGACTCGAGGAGAAGCCAATACCGTAGGTGGTGGAGTAGACAACCTCAGCCGTGGTTACGTCTCGCGCGTTCTGAACTGCAGCCACCTCGTTGGCTCTCATCTTCGAGCGCATGAAGTTCGGGATGGCGATGGCCGCAATGATCAGGATGACCGCAATCGCGATCAGCAGTTCAACGAGGGAAAAACCTGGGTGGCCACCCAGGGGGCCTAAGCCTCCTGATCTTCCTTTCCGCTCTGGCATAGCCCTGCCTCCTCGATGGGCGCGGACTGCCTTCTCTCTGCTCCTAGAAAAAAAGGGAGGAAGCCGTGGCTCCCTCCCCCATTTCGAGAAAACTCAACTAGCTGATCGGCGGGCTGGCCACCGTCGCAGTGGCACCCGGGTCCGCACGAATTACACCCGACTGGTCCGTGAAAAAGCCGCGCTGCCCGGTCGTCCCGCGGTTCACCGGGTCGGCAGTGATGGTGTAGGTCGGGATCTGCCCGCCTACGGCGGCGCCCGCCGCGTAGGCGAACGTGTAGCCGCTCTTGGTGCCAGCAGCCAACACACCGTCAATCAGGTCGGCGGTGGCCGCCGTCGCCGGAGCCCCCGGACCTAGGTTCGCCAAATTTGCCGGAT
>DATFXF010000254.1:0-3709 GCA_035258565.1 Candidatus Acidiferrales bacterium | reverse complement strand
AAGACCGCGCGTATGCGCTCTTGGGCATCGCCCAAGCGCTTCTCGGAATGGGGGACGCGCGCCTACCCTACAGTGCGATCCAGATTCATTGACTGACGCGCCGCACACTTCGTTTCAGGCAATCTTCAACGCGAAAGCGTGGTCGCAGGGTCTCACTGCCGGGAACTGAACCTTCAGACCAGTCTCATCCTGGACCCACTTGAGCTTGCCCTTGAAGCCGAGCAGTTCCACGTTGCGGATCTTCGGGCCAGCGGCCAGCGTCCGGATGACAGCTTCACGTTCCGGCCAGCCCATTACGAATGCATAGAGGGTGCTGCCCTTGCTGGTGAAGCGGACATCAGCGGCGGTGAGCAGACGGCGGTTGCGCTCGTTGAAGGCGCCTTTGGCCATGGTGGTCCGCACCTCCGACTCCACCTGGGCGGCCTGGCTGCTCTCACCGAAAACCTTCCACGGGCGCGTGCCGTAGATGGCTTCGCTGTTTACCGCCATCCAGGCGGTGATCTCGGCGAGGATCTCTTGCTCTTCCTCGTCCAGCGTGCCGTCGGAGCGCAGGGGGAAATTCAGCAGCAGGTTGCCGTTGCGGCTGACAATATCGACCAGCATATCGATGACGAGCTTCGGGGATTTGTATTTCACTTCCTTGTCGTAATGCCAGTGGCCAACGCAGGTGTCGGTCTGCCAGGCTTCGGGCCAGATCTGGTCCACGATGCCGCGTTCGAGATCCAGGACGCAGGCGCCCTCTTTGCAATCCTCGCGGCCCTTGTTGGTGTAGACGGCTTCGACCTTTCCGCCGTGCCGCCGGGCGCTCTGGTTGTAGTGGTGCGCGACGACGCCGAGACCCCACTCTCCGAAGAAAATGGGCCCGTCGGTGTAGAGCAGGTCCGGCTCGTAGTGATCGATCAGATCTTTGATCCGCAGGAAATATTGGCGCTTCCAGGCCTCCGGCACGCCCTCGGGCAGCCAGGCGCTCTTCGGAGCGTCGTGCTTTTCGTGGTAGAGGTCGTCGTACTTCGGATCATTGCCATCGTACCACACCCCCCTGTACGGGCCTTCCTTGTCAGCGCCCTTGCTGGTCGTGAACCAGTGATAGCTGACGGCGAGATGCTCGCTCACGCCGAAGCGCAGCCCCTGCTTGAGCGCCGCCCGGCGGAACAGGCCCACAATGTCTCTCTTGGGGCCCATATTCACCGCGTTCCAGTGCTGATGGCGGGAGTTCCACAGGTCGAAATTGTCGTGGTGTACGCCCATGCTGACGAAGTATTTGGCGCCGGCCTTTTTGTAAAGCGCCAGCAACGCGTCGGGATCGAATCTCTCGGCCTTCCACGTGGGGATGACGTCCTTGAAGCCGAACTTGGAGGGATGACCGTAGCGCTCCAGATGGTACTTGTATTGCTTGTGGCCCTCGATGTACATGTTGCGGGCATACCAGTCGCCATACTCGGGGGCCGATTGCGGTCCCCAGTGCGCCCAGATGCCGAACTTGGCATCGCGGAACCATTCCGGGGCCTGGTAGCTCCGGATGGATTCGCGGGTGGCGTGGAAAGGACCGGGTTGGATTTCCGGTCCGGCGGCGAAGGCACGTGGCAGGCGGAGGGCGGAGGGTGCTCCCGCCAGGAACCGGATGATGCTTCGTCTCGACAAAGGCATAGGGATCTCCTGGGATCTAGCCTCGCACTCGGATGAACGATGACGCTTGTCCGACAGGGGATGCTAGCACAGAGCCGTGACCGTGAGGGAGCGGACCCAAGTCGCTGGGATTGCCGGAGGCCACCATTTCATGGCGGGGCTTGGGTCCGCTCCCTCACGGTCACGGCTCTGTGCCGGTGGACAACGACATTGTACGACGCGTCGAAGCGCGGAACCGTGAAGTGCTAACATAGTCTTAGGCGCCTGTGAAACCCCTCGACCACTTCGATCATCCTTGTAATGTAGGGTCCCTCGACCGCGAGGATCCCAATGTGGGGACCGGTACGGTCGGGGCGGCCGAATGCGGCGATGTCATGCGCCTCCAGCTCAAGGTGAACGAAAAGACCCAGATCATCGAGGACGCGAAGTTTAAGAGCTTCGGCTGCGGCAGCGCCATTGCGGCGTCGTCGATGGTCACGGAGTGGGTCAAGGGCAAGACGCTCGACGACGCCTTGCTGCTTAAGGATGTCGATGTTCTGCACGAGTTGAGCCTCCCACCCGCCAAGATTCACTGCACTATGCTGGCGGAGGAGGCGATCCGCGCGGCCATTGCGGACTATAAGAAGAAGCAGACCGCGCGGGACGGGGAACGCCATGATTGAGGTCACGCCCAGGGCGGTTGCAAAAATCAAGGAGACGCTCGCCAAACACGAGTTGCAGGGGTTGCGGCTCGGTTTGCAGGGCGGCGGTTGCAGCGGCTACAGCTATCTGCTGCGGTTCGATTCCAAACAGCGGCCCACCGACCAGGTCATCGAACTCGATGGGGCCAGGGTCTTTGTGGATCCCAAGAGCTACGCCCTCCTGGATGGCCTCACGCTCGACTACCAGGAAACATTGCTGCAATCTGGCTTCGTCTTCCACAACCCCAACGCGAAACACACTTGCGGCTGCGGAACGTCGTTTTCGATGTGAGAGCCGCAGGTCGCCCGCAAACGGCGCGGGGACCTGCGCTATGGGATGTCCGAAACCAGAAAACCTGCCACGTGCTGGAGCTGCGGCCGGCCAGCAACGGCACGTTACTTCTGCGAGGGCTGCGGCGCCGTCCAGCCTCCATCCGGGAACTACTTTGAATACCTTGGTCTGCCGAGCAAACTCCAAATTGACCTCGTAGAGTTGGAGAAGAGATTTTACGAGCTGAGCTGGAGGCTGCACCCGGACACTTATTTCCAACGGCCGGAGCCGGAGCGGTTGCTGGCTGAGGAGGCTTCGGCCCGCTTGAACGACGCGTATCGGACGCTCCAGGATCCAGTGGCGCGGGTCGAGTATCTGCTGGAGCTTCACGGGATCAACAAGCGCGAGCAAAGCGCGTCGCCAGCTCTGCTGGAGGAAGTTTTCGAGTGGAAGAGTTCTCTCGAGGGCGACAACTCCTCAGCCTCGGCCGCCTCGAGGCTCGCGACCATGCTGGAGGAGACGGATCGGTCCCTCGATCGTGAGTTCGCAGTTTGGGACCGGACCGGCGACCGCGCGGCGCTCGAGAGAATCGCCGGCATTTTGAATCAGCGTAGTTACATAGCCAAAGTCTTGAGCGATTTTCAGGGCTGTGGGGCAAGCAGTCCCGCTGGCGAGCCGGCTTCCTAGCCGGCTTAGGGCTCTTGCCCGGGCGACGCCCCGGCCAGCAAGAATGCCGGCTTCGAAGCAGGACTGCTTGCCACACAATGATCATCGGAATTGATCTGGGTACTACAAATAGCCTCGTGGCCTTCCCGGATGCTGCAGGGCCGCGAATCATCGGTGGCATTGTGCCCAGCGTGGTGGGGATGACGCTCGAGGGAGAGCTGGTGGTGGGCCGGGGAGCGGCCGACCTGCTGCTGTCGCACCCCAGACGCGTGATTTACTCCGTGAAGCGGCTGATGGGTAAGGGCGCTGCCGACGTGAAGGAGGATCTTCGGCTCTTTCCGTTCGCCGTCGCAGAAGGGAGCGAATCCGTTCTCCGCATCCGTTTGGGCGAGCGCGTTCTCACGCCGCCTGAGGTCTCGGCGCAGATCCTGCGGCGGCTGAAGCTCGATGCCGAGGCCCACTTTGA
>DATFXF010000253.1:0-7524 GCA_035258565.1 Candidatus Acidiferrales bacterium | reverse complement strand
GCGAACCCGAGGGCTGCGTCGCCGCAATTCTGCCGGTCCGCTGGCCGCCATACTAACCTCCACAAGCGCGTCGACCAGCGTGTAGATTGAACGAGCGTACACTGGCCATTCAAAGTCCGGCCTGGTGGCCAAGTACCGCATCGCGTTGAGCAAGATTGTGCGCGGACTGTGGGTCGCCGTGTAGAGATATACTTCTTCCATACCCTGAATCTTATATAGGGCTTGAGCCGGACTCAATGGTACGAAGGTTCCATCGATAGCTTCCTTGATGGTCTTAATCGCCTTGGCCTCGATCGTCGCAATGAACTCGCTGGCCGGAGCGATCAGCAACGTCTATTCGAACGCGGCCAGCAACCTGAGCTCGACCACGTAAGCCACTCGGAAGCCAAGAGCTACTTCGCCCCAAGAGCAGCTTTCTTCTCGTCCCCTTCCGTCATAACCCACGCCCCCCGGGTTTTCATTGCGCTGATAGCCCGGGGCCTCCTTGTTGCCGTGCCTGGCGGGCTGTCCCGAAGTACAGTAATCCCGCAGGCACAAGGTAATGGCCAACGTGCAAAGCCGCAGCCTCCCACGTACATCCTAATGGCAGGTCAGGAGGATGCCATGAAATCGAATTTGTTGCGTTGGAGTCTAACTGCGGGCCTCATGCTGGTCGTTTCGGCGTCGCCGGCACTGGCCCAAGGCCGCGGCAACCGCAAGGATCGCGACCGCGGCGGGAGTGTGGACGCACAAGCATCGGTCCACGTGCAGAAAGGTGACCGTGAACGCAACTTTGCTGGCACCCGTGGGCTGCAAAGTCACCCGCCCGGCTGGGACCGCGGGCGCAAGACCGGATGGGGCAATTGCGACGTGCCGCCGGGCCAGGCGAAGAAAGATGGCTGCCACAGCGTGTGGAGTCGCAGGCGCACCGGCGTGCGTGCGAGCGGCTCGGTCGTGGTTCACCATGGTACCTCGGGGCGTAAGTCCAGCCACTTGGAGCGCGGCGACGGCGAAAATCCGAAATAAGGATGATTTCAAGGGCTCGCCGTCACTGTGGAAAGTGCGCTGCTACTGACCTTGCTTTTCACCGGTCACTTGGCCGCTGCTCCCCCTCCCGCGGGCTTATCTCCTACATTTTCAACCTCATGTTTCACGGGTGCGACCCAGTAGACCTGTCCAGCCTTCGCGTACCTTTCCTCTTTCTTCCCATCTGGATACGTAAACTTCACGTTGCATCAGGCAGGAGTGCGGGCAGCTTAGTCCCGCGGCTGGCAGAGTGTCGAGCCGGGTGAGACAACGAAACAACGAAGCCCGCGTATAATACCGGAGTCAACCATCTGCCCCAGGTGCTTCGGCCAGTTCGCCTTTGCCTACAGGGAGCTCGATGTACGGAGGGAAACAGGGGCCTGACGGCCGCACTACGGCTGAACTAACCTCCGCCCCGCCGACAGCTGCCGAATCGACGAACGTGATGCGTCCGGTCGCCGCCGGGGAGCGCATCGAAATCATTGACATCCTTCGTGGTTTTACAATCTTTGGAATCCTCCTCGTCAACATGCCCCTTTATAGCTGGCCCAATTGGGGCCCCCTACGGGCGATGCGTGCCCAGTTGTCGGGGGGGCCTACCGACCAGGTTGCCGGGTGGTTCATCTGGCTCTTTGCCGAGGATAAGTTCTATCCCCTGCTCTCCTTTCTGTTCGGCCTGGGGTTTAGCATGCAGCTAGCCCGTGCAGAGTCGCAGGGCGTCCATTTCATTCCCGTTTATCGCCGAAGGATGTTGGCCCTACTCCTGATCGGGTTGCTGCACGGTTTCCTGATATGGTCGGGAGATATTCTTGCCAGGTATGCGATCGTGGGCTTTCTTCTCATTCCTTTTCGCGCATGCCAGAAAAAAACGATCATTGTGTTCGCCATCGTTTGTCTGCTCCTTCCCATTGCCCTGTTGCCAATTCAAAGGGAGGTCCACGCCCGAATGTATGAACTCGTACTGGGAAGGGAGGCAGACTACAAGATGCTGTGGGAAGAATCTCTGCGGGCCTACTCTCACGGGAAGTTCGCAGAGATCATGGCTGAAAGGGGACGAGCCATTGCTTGGACCTTCTCGCAGCCCATCGCATGGTTCCAAATTCTCGGTCTTTTTCTCATGGGACTCTATGCGGGACGGCGCCAGATCTTTCAAAAGCTCCCAACATACCTCCCCTTCATTCGCAAAGCGATATGGTGGGCTTTGGCCTTGGGCCTTGGAGGCATCTTGGCCCGGGCCGGAATATTCAGGCTACCCGACCTGCGAGTGCCTTACCTCACCAGTCTTGCGCACGGAGTGCTGGAGACCGCAGGGTACCTCGCGCTCTCTTTCTTCTACGCAGGTGTGATCGTTCTGCTGGCGCAATGGCAAGCGTGGAAAATGCGGCTGGCGCCACTGGGCGCGGTCGGGCGCATGGCACTGAGCAACTATCTGTTTCAGTCCCTCATCTGCACAACGATCTTTTACGGGTACGGACTCGGGCTGTTCGGCAAGGTCGGGCCCGCTGCGGGGTTGGGCCTGACCCTTGCTATTTACGCGACGCAAATTCCTCTCAGCCTCTGGTGGTTGCGGCGGTTCCGCTTTGGTCCGATGGAGTGGATCTGGAGGTCGCTGACCTACAGGAAACTGCAACCAATGCGCCCGTAAGCTAGAATCGGGCCACTCCCCCTGTTGCGTGGCGTCTACCTGTGACCGATTGTGACGCGCGTCGCACGGCGAAAACCAACCCTCCTTGGAAAGCCTACCGCGAGTGACCCATCTCTCGTTAGTTGGCCGGTGCGCCTTTTGCGCCTCCTATTGGTCGGAGTAGGGCTCGGAGCGTGGTCGGCCACGCAGGCGCTGCCGACTAGACGGACCTTCCCGACGCATGCTGTACATGATGGCCTGTTTGTATTCACAGCCACTGCGAATGCCTTCTTGCTTTCCAGTATGGGCAAACGGATTGCTCATCATAAGCTCGGCGGGCATCGATGCGCGGACGCTTTTCATCGCAATCCGGGCAGTGCTCGGCGCGACGGTCAGGCCATTTTTGGGGCTGCTGATCCTCATTTCCCTCCGCCGGTTCGCCAAGGCCTTACATCCCTGCCGGTGCCCGAGGGAATGATTTGGCGCGATCCAGGTTTCCCCTCGCGGGTGGTTACGTACGGGACCGCAACAGACTTTTTCTTCTCGGCTCACACCGCCACTGCGGTCTTTGGTGCCACAGAGATGGCCGCTTGCGGCGCACCTGGCTGACTGCACTGGGCATTGCGGTGGCCGTGTTCGAGGCCACTGCTGTCATCATCCTTCGGGTACGTTACAGGATGGACGTATTCGCCGGCGCAATCACCGCTCTCTGGGCTGCTGGGACTGCTGGTCGGCTGGCACCGTCACTGGACCGAGGGCTCGCCCACCTCGCGAAATCGTGATCCTTCCGGCGCAGCCGCTCGGCTGGGGGCTAGCGATCTGATATTCACTACCAATGACCGGCTAGCGCAGCGTGGTGGAGCCCGTGGCGCCGGATGAAGTAGATCACCCAGAGGAACAACGCTCCTCCGATGAGTTGAGCGAGCAGAGGCACATGCAAGGCAGTCAGCAAGCCGTAGTTATCGGCAATTCTACCGATTAATAGTGGCGCCAGGGCCATCGCGAACAAGTTTACGAACAAATAGTAGAGCCCCGTGGCCGTGGCACGCCCGTGCGGAGGGATGAGGTCGTGGATAGTCGCTGTGACCGGACCGTGGTACCAGCTGAGAAAAAAGACGCCTAGGGCGAAGAAGGCAAGGAAGCGTGGCTTATCCGTTGAGTGCAGGGCATAGAAAATCGGCGGAGCGCCCAGAACAAACCCCATGGGGACAATAGCGGCGCGTCCCCAGCTCCGAAGTCGCGCCAGTCGGTCCGACAGCCAAGCGCCGGCCAGAATGCCGCTGATCCCCGACAGCACCAGGGTCAGGCCCAGAGCCACTCCCGCCTCCCGTGGGCTGAATCCTTTGTATTCCTGCACTAGGTGTGGGCCCCAGGTCAGGTAGGCGTAGCCAGCAAAACTGCTGAACCACCCGCTGGCTAATACCACCAGATAGGCAGGCACGCGCAGCAATTCGCGCACGGGAAGCCGCTCCTCTGAGGGATTGTGTGGCGTCTCCGGCAGCCTCATCGCGCTCAGCCCCAGCGCCAGGCCGGGAACACCAACAAGGAAGAACGCCGGGCGCCAGCCGAGCCACTGGCCCACAATCCCACCCAGGGCAATTCCAGTGGCCCCACCGATGAACATTCCCACGTCAAAGGCGCCTTGCACGCGTGCCCGAACTTCGCGGGGAAAGGTGGCGCTGATGATGGCCGTGCCGGCCGGAGTGTAAGCCGCTTCGCCCACACCGACCAGCGCCCGCGCTGCGAGAAGGGAGCGAAAGGAGCCTGCTAATCCGCTGAAGAAAGTCGCGGCGCTCCAGAAGAGCACCCCCGCGCTGATCACCATCCGCCGCGAGATGCGGTCCGCCAAGATGCCGAGCGGCAAGCTGCCCAAAGCAAGGACTAAGGTAAAAGCCGTCGCCAGCGAGCCGAGTTGGCCAAAACTCAGGCCAAAGTCCCGGCGAAGGGCGGGAAACAGCGAAAAGATGATCTGGCGGTCAACATAGTTCACGAAGTTGACCAACATCAAGATCACCAACACTCGCCACTGAGCGCCGCTGAAATCCCTAAATCGCACTTGACCTCTAAGCGTCGCTAGATCGAGTGGGAGTCAAGAAACAAGGGCCGAAGCGAGGTATCCGCGCCGATACCATACGGAGTTTTTTCGCGGACTGCAACATACAAGTGCGGCGGGCGCCGGGTCGCCGGAGGCCGCGGCTTGTCATCGGGCGGGCACGCCACTGTCTTGCGCGGCTTGCCGTTTCGCTCTAGCCCCCTGCATCGAATTCATGTGCCCTTGAACCGCACAGCGCGTCTACGGTAAGTGTGGCTTTCAGAGATAGGGCACAGACCTTTTTCGCTGGAGTTTTCGGCACACTAGAGCAAGGGAAGCGAAAATCCTTCGCCAAATGAGTATTGGCGAGACTAACGCCTCTCCTTCACGGGCATGTTGATGTGTTCGTCGAAATCGGCGACGGCCTTAGAGGAGAGCCCGGCCTGCCTTGCGGCTGGCCCTTCTCCCCAAGCCGCAGGAAACGCCACGGAGGAGCGGGCGAAATCACCGCACGGCTTTACCGTCCGGCAACTGTGGCTACACCGCGGATGATATCTACGATCGCGCCTGTCTTACCGTTCAGAATGATCACGTCAGGCCCAATGGTTCCGCGACGGTAGATTACTGGCAGCCGTGGCAAGCGGCGCTCAAGATCTGGAGGAAATGGCTCCACGCGCTTCTGCAAACCCGGCGGAAGCGTGCCATTGCGCTCCAGATGCTTCTCGAGTCCCGGCGGCAGGTTTCCATTCCTCTTTGCCAGTCCAGGTGGGAGACCAGAGCGTCGCGTACGGAAATAGGCGACGATTATCTCACGATCGCGCTGGCTGAAGATGGGCCGAACCTGATCCTCACCCCGGTCATCGTCCCGAGCTCGACGGCGAGCGTCCTGCTCCACTTGATCCTTGTCCTTCTGTTTGTGCGGATTACCCTGGCTGCGTCCCTGGACCACACCCGGCAGCACAAGCGCAGCAAGAGCGGCAAGCAATAGGAGAGCAGTGCGTGGAACACAGCTTGTCATTGTGGTGCTCCCTGTTGTGCAGCTTACAGTGCCCTAGCTTGCTCCGCTAGAACGTTCAGACTGGTTGTGCTTTGCCGGTTATCTTTAGTTTCTTCCACGGTTGCGCACCTACTGTAAACCGAACCGCACCCATTCAAACCTCACCATGGAACCTTGTTGTGTCCAAAGGGAACTGTTCCGGCAGCTGCAGGCGGGTAGGTGCAGGGCGGATGCGACCGGATCAGTTGTCGAGAGGCCACCCCTCACAGGAGCTATGATTAAGGAGCAATTCTCACTGGGTGAATCGCCCTAGCCCTTTTGCTTGCCTTCTTCGAGCAAGTGCTGGAATTCCGGCTCGCCATGCAGGCAGGCGAGATCTGGATCCCGCGCTGCCCAGGTTATGAGGAGCGAATAGCCGGCTTCCCCAGCCTTTTTGAGCACTGCCAATGCTTGGTCCTTGTTTCCGAGAAGCCCGTAGACGCATGCGGCGTTGTAGAGAATGTTGGAATCTTTTGGTCGCAGCGCGAGAGCGATTTGTAGCTCGCGGAGTGCTTCGGGCTCTCTCTTGAAGGACACATACTGGGAAGCAAGCAAGACCCGCGCTCGAGCGTCTTCAGGAACTAACTCAAGCTGTCGCTCTAAGGCACGCAGGCACTGTTGGCGAAACTGCCGGGCTGACTCATTCCGACCCAGCCGCTCCATTATGTGAATGAACGGAATATAGACATTGTAATCGCTGCCACTCACTTCGATGGCGCGCGCGGCTACTGCGGCAGCTTCCTCTAAGCGGTCCGAGGCGAAATAGGCTTGTCCCAGCGTCCAATAAGCCCCCTCGCAGTCCAGTTTGCGCTCGATTGCCATCCGAGCGTACTGGATGGCCTCATCGTGGTTCTTCTGAGCCCAGCAGATTCTGGCGCGGGCAGCCAGCGCATCTGCAAGCTGCGGCTCGAGCGCCAGGGCGCGCTCGCAGGCAGCTAGCCCCCTTTGGATCCAGCGCTCATCTTGTTCGTGCCATTCATAAAAAAGCCCACAGACGATGGCGAGCCCGGCATGGGCGAGCGCGAAACGGGGGTCGAGAGCAACCGCCTGTTCGTACAACTGCATCGCAAACTCCAGGTCGGTGCGAGTCACTCGACGGGCGTGGCTTCGCCCACGCAGGAAGGAATCGTAAGCCTGAGGGTTTTCAGTGGGCTTTTGGGCAATCGCCTTTTGTTCCTGCGGCGAGAGCGTGATCCGAAGGGCCTCGGCAATCTTGCGAGCAATTTCGTCCTGCACTTCGAATACATCTCTCATTTCCCGGTCATAGCGCTCGGCCCACACGGTGTGCCCGGTTCGTGTCTCTACCAGTCCGGTGGTTATGCGAAGGCGATTACCGGCGCGGCGCAGACTGCCTTCTAGAACGTGCGAGGCGTTGAGTTGCTGGCCGACCTGAGGAGCGGTCACCGGCTTGTCGCGATAGGCGAGGACCGCCGAGCGCGGGAGAACCGCCAGCCCCTTAATTTTCGACAACTCGTTGGTCACATCTTCGGTGATGCCATCCCGGAAGTACTCGTCCTCCTTGGCCCGGCTTAGGTTTTCAAAATAGAGCACGGCCAGCGACTTCTGCACCGGCGTGGCAGTGGTGGAGGCGTGGCCCGAATCAATCTCCCTCTTCAGCCGGTGCAAGTCGGTGCGCAAGCTCGGGGCCGTCTGATAGCGCGCAGTGCGGTTTTTCTCCAGCAGTTTGTTGATGATCCGGTCAAGTTCACCTGGTAGATGCGGATTCAGCTGCGCCGACGAGGCGGGCATGCGGTTCAGAATCGCTTCGAAGATGACCGCCGAAGTGTTGCCCGAGAAGGCTTGCCGACCAGTGGCCATCTCATAAAG
>DATFXF010000252.1:0-10601 GCA_035258565.1 Candidatus Acidiferrales bacterium | reverse complement strand
TCCGCGTCGAGGACCTGGGCCGCGCCAAGAAGATCACCATCGACAAGGAGAACACCACCATCGTCGAAGGCGGCGGCAAGGCCAGCGAGATCGAGGGCCGGGTCAAGCAGATCCGCACGCAAATCGAAGAAACCACCTCCGACTATGATCGCGAGAAGCTCCAGGAGCGCCTGGCGAAGCTGGTCGGCGGCGTCGCGGTGATTAAAGTGGGTGCGGCGACCGAGACCGAGCTCAAGGAGAAGAAGGCTCGAGTCGAGGATGCCATGCACGCCACCCGCGCCGCGGTCGAGGAGGGCATCGTCCCCGGAGGCGGCGTGGCCCTGCTGCGCTGCATCCCCGCGCTGGATAAGCTCAAGACGGACAGCGACGAGGCCATCGGCGTCAACATCGTCAAGCGGGCACTCGAGGAGCCCATGCGCCAGATCGCACAGAACGCAGGCCACGAAGGTGCCGTCGTTGTTGGCCGCGTCCGCGAGGCGAAGGATGACAACTTCGGCTTCGATGCGGAGACGGGAGAGTTCGGCGACCTGGTGAAGGCTGGCGTAATTGACCCCGCCAAGGTAACTCGCCTGGCGCTGCAGAACGCCGCCTCCATCGCTGCGCTGATGCTGACCACCGAAGCCCTCGTAGCGGACATCAAGGAGGAGGAGAAGAAGGCCGCAGGTGCCGCCGGCGCGCACGGCGGCGGTATGGGCGGGATGTACTAAAACGGAAGGACCAACTGTCGCTTTCGGCCGTTTGGTTCCGAAGGCGGGTGGGCCATCCAATCCAGGGCGCCTGGTCTCGAAGCTTGCCGGTCAGGCGCCCTTTTTCTTCGCACCGACGTCACCCAAGCACCACGCCCATGTTTTGAGCTCTCCGCCGCAGTCCCCAAAGCTCGCAGGCGTGGACGGCCGGGTCGAACGGTTCGAACGAATCTCCGCAATGCCCACAGCCGGGACAGGACAATTAAGGACGCGCCCAAGAGCACCGGCGTCATCCCTATCCGCATGGTCGCGAGTGGGCTGCTCCGAGCGTATGCCGCGCCGTTCTGGGTTATTATGATTTCGTGTCCTCCAGGGAGGTGACCTGTTCGCCGGTGGCGCAGGGGTCGAAGCTAAATCCTTTCGGCACTCGATCACCTTCTCGGGCCAAGGGGGGAGCTGACATGACCGACAAGTCTCTCATCCCGTTCGCTGCGGTCGAAGAAGCCGTCGAAGAGATTCGTCAGGGGCGCATGGTCGTGCTCGTAGACGACGAGGACCGCGAGAACGAAGGCGATCTCACCATGGCGGCCGAGAAGATCACGCCCGAGACCGTCAACTTCATGGCCAAGTTCGGCCGCGGGCTCATCTGTCTGGCGCTCACCGAGGAGCGCTGCGAGCAATTGAGCCTTCTGCCGATTTCGCCGCGGAACACTTCTGCCTTCGGCACGCCCTTTTGCGAACCCATCGACGCACGCCGAGGCACCACCACCGGGACCAGTGCCGCCGACCGGGCCACCACGATCCTCGCTGCGACCGATCCGGCGACGCGTGCCGAAGACCTGGCGCGGCCCGGTCATGTCTATACCCTGCGCGCGCGCCGCGGCGGCGTGCTCATCCGCGCCGGACAAACCGAGGCCTCAGTAGACCTGGCGCGCATCGCCGGCCTCACTCCGGCCGGAGTGATCTGCGAGATCATGAACGATGACGGCACGATGGCGCGCATCCCCCAGCTCAAGGATTTCTGCCGGCAGCACGGTCTCAAACTGCTCACCATCGCCGACCTGATCCGCTACCGCATGCAGCACGAGCGGTACGTTCGCCGCCTGGCCGAGGCCGCCTTGCCCACGCGCTATGGCGAGTTCCGCATGATCGCCTATTCCAGCGACGTCGATAGCGAACAGCACATCGCGCTGGTGCGTGGCAACCTGGCGGGCTCGCCGCCGCCGCTGGTGCGCGTGCACTCGCACTGTTTGACCGGGGACGTCTTCAGCGCGACCACATGCGACTGCCACGAGATCATTGCGCAGTCGCTCGAGGCCATTGTCGCTGAAGACCGCGGTGTGTTCGTTTACCTGCACCACACCGGCCGCGGATTCGGCATTGACTCGGTCGCCTCGGCGCCGGGCGCAGGGGCGCGGATCCTCTACCACGTGCGAGGCCAGCTCGACCAAGACGTCGCCCGGCAGCGCCTGGTGCAGCGCGAAAGCGGCATCGGCGCGCAGATTCTGATTGACCTGGGGCTGAAAGAAATCCGAGTGCTCACGAATCATCCGCGGAAAGTCGTCGCGCTCGAAGGCTATGGCCTGGCAATCGCCGACCAAGTTCCCATCCCACTCAAACAGACCAGGCCAACCCATCAAGTCTGGTAGGTGCTCCCATGGCCACCGCCGGCTCCGGGGCTCTTCCGAGGCGGAGGGAACCGCGTGCGGTGGGCCGGCAGCGCTTCGAGCTCTCGCCTAGAGCCTTTCGCCCTGCGCGTCGTACACCTCAAGGTCGCCAAACAGTGCAGCCTGCTCGGCAACTTCCTTCCGATCGCCGACGACGACGATTCGAGCGTTGGCGGAATCGAAGTACCTGCGCGCAGCAGTAAGCACATCGTCGGCGGTCAGTGCGCGGATTTTTTCGCGATACGTTTCAAGATAGTCTTCCGGCAGCTCATGCAGATAGACCGTGGCCAGTTGACTCGCGAGCCCCTGCTGCGTGCCCAACCCAAGGGCGAATACGCCGCTCAGATAATTCCGTGCATCGGAGAGTTCCTGTTCTCCCACGGGCAGCGCCCGCAACCGATCGAGCTCGTAGAACATCTCCGCCAGGGTGGCCGCGGTCACGTCATTGCGCACCGCGGCCTGGACGCTGAAGTAGCCGTGCTGCCGCAGAGCGCTCACGCCGCTGCGCGGACTGTAGGTATAGCCTTTCTGCTCGCGAATGTTGGTCACCAACCGCGAATTGAATGCCCCGCCATAGATGGAGTTGGCCAGGCCGAGCCGCAGCCAGTCTGGGTGCCGGCGCGTGATCGCGCGGTTGCCCACGAGCAGCTGCGCCTGTACCGCCCCGGGGAGATGAACCAGGGCCACATGCCGGCCGCGCATTTCCGGCAGCGCCGGGTCATCGGGCGGCTCCGGCTTCCCTGCCGGCCAGCGCTCAAAGGCCTCTTCGATCTGCCGGAGCATCTTCTCCGCGGCGAAATCTCCCACGACCAGGAGAAGTGCGCTGCCTGGCCGGTAGTGCTCGCGATAGAAAGCGACGAGCTGGTCACGCTGGTATGCCTCGACCTGCGCCCCAGTCGGAGCCACCACCGCATAGGGATGCTGGCCAAAAAGTGCCTTGCGCAGGCGTTCTTGCGCTAAGAAGCCGGGCGTGGTGCGCTGGATGCGCAGCTCCTCGAGGTACTGGCGACGCTCGCGCTCAAATTCATTGGCGGGAAACGAGGCGTGCTCGGCCAGCTCCGCCACCAGCCCGAGCAGGCCCGACGAAAATTCTACAAGGCCTGCAAACGAAATCGAGCTCGTGTCCGTTCCCGCGCCTGTCGAAAGATCGGCGCCCATCCGTCGCAACTCTTCCTCAATCTGGCGGCTGGAGCGCGAAGCGGTGCCGGTGCGCACCACGGCAGCGGTTATCTCCGCCAGGCCCGGCGCCTGCCGCGCCACGACCGCGTTGCCGCTGCGAAAGAGCAGGTCCGCAGTGAGTTTTGGAATGGAATGTGACTCGACGAGCACGACCTCGAGGCCGTTCGCCAGCGTGGCGCGGGTGCGGGGCGGCCAAACGACCGGCCTCTCCGGCCGGAGCGCGGGAATCGTGGCGCGCGCGTCGATCATCGGACGAGAGACCATCACCCCACTCCTTTCTTCACTGGTCTGCGGATGACGATCGCGCGATTCCGCGGCAGCAGATATTTCTGCGCTACAGCCTGTACTTCAGCCGGCGTCACGGCCAGGAATTCATCGAGCACCGTGTTCACGAGTTGGGGATCCTGGTCGAACAGCGTGAAGCAGGCCAGATAGTGCATCAGGCCGTACCGTGGCAGGTAGCCACCATGGCCGCCTTCGAGTTGGGAGTAATAGTTGGAGCGGAACTTGACCTTCACTTGTTCGATCTCCTCGCCAGGGACGCCCTTCTCTTTGACGTCGGCAATGACACGATCAAACTCGGCGAGCGTTTGTTCGGCAGTAAACTCCGGCTTGTACAGAATGCGCGTGACCGTCAGCACCGGCCCGTTGTAGTCGAAGAGGTCGCCTATCGGATAGTGGATACCGCCCTCCGTGTCCACAGCCACCTGCTTTTCGAGCACCAACTGCCGATGGACCCGCCCGGCCCGCCCGCCGTGGAGTGCCTGGTCGAGGAGCGCGGCGGCGTGCCAGTCGCGGGTGCGACGCTCGGGCGCGTGGTAGCCGATGGCCAGCGCCGGCAGCGTGCCAAATTTCTCTTCGACTTCGCCCCGCCGCTCCTCCTCCTGCGGAGGCTCGCTCACGTCGGGGTGCGGAGGCAGCGAATGCGCGGGAATATCTCCCAAGTACCGCCCGGTGAGCAGGAAGCCTTCCTCCGGTGTCACGTCGCCGAGCATCAGCAAAACAGCGTTATTCGGGGCGTAGTAGGTGTTGAAGAAGGCTTGTACGTCTTCGAGCGTCGCCGCGTCGAGGTCTGCGAAGTCGCCGTAAGAGTTGTGCGCGTTGGCCCAATTGCGATAGGCCACCGGCGGCAGGTCCAGCCACGGAAAGCCGCCGTAGGGCTGATTGAGCACGTTGACGCGGACCTCTTCCTTGACCACGTCGCGCTGGTTGCGCAGGTTCTCGTCATCCACTTTCAAGGCCCGCATGCGATCCGCCTCGAGCCAGAGCACGCGTTCGAGCGCATTCGACGGCACGGCCTCAAAGTAATTCGTCACGTCATCGTGCGTCGAGCCGTTCAGGACGCCGCCAGAAGCATTGATGAGCCGGATGTGAACCATCTTCCCGGCATGCTCAGAGCCCTGGAACATCATGTGCTCGAACAGATGAGCGAAGCCGCTGCGCCCGCGCGGCTCGAGCCGGAAGCCGATGTTGTAATACACGCCGACGGTCACGAGCGGCGCCGTACGGTCGGGTGCGACCACCACGCGCAGGCCGTTCTCAAGCGTCATGCTCTCAATCGGAATGTGAAGTTTGGACAAGACCCCCCCTTGCCATAATCCGCAAGCCCGCCCGCGGGCAACGCCGAGCGCGCTACCAGACCTGCCCAAGTCGCCGGAGCGTCCCGCGAGGTTCCGGTGCGAGCAGCGAGGCCGCCAGGCGACTGAGCGCTTGATAGGAGGCGCCGTACTCGCGCGGGAATTTCCTCAATGCGCCCACATGCCGCGCCACGGTGGCGTAATCGCCGCGCGCCAAGGGCCCGGTCCAGGATGCGCTCGGCCCCAGTCGCTCGAGATTGCTGAGCGTCTGGCGCGTCAAGGGAAGCAGCGCGCGGGTGGCCTGCCGCCGCGTGAAGCCCGTCGCCATCAGAATACGTGTGGCGGCTTCCAATAGAGCGAGTACGTGTCCCGCAGCCAGGGCTCCGGCAGCGTGATACGCTGGTTTGTGGCGGCCGTCCAGCACCACCGGGACGCCTCCGAGTTCCCGCGCCATGCGCCGAGCGACACGAACCGCCGCCCGGCTGCCTTCGACGGCCATGACCACCCCCTCGAGGTGCGGCGCTGCGCGCCTGCTGAATGTCTGCAAGGGATGGAGCGAGCCGGTGGCCGCGCCCAAGCGCTCGAGTGGTCTGAGCACCGAGTAATCGAGCGCGCCGCTGGTGTGCAGCACAACTCTTCCTTTCCACTCTTCCCCGCCGATGCGCGCCAGCTTTCGAGCCACGCCCGCGATGGCGCTGTCCGGAGTGGAAATGATGACCACGTCCGACCCGAGGATCTGCCGCGTGAGCGCGGCGTGGGCCCGGCCATCGCCGATGGCCTTGACTGCTCGCCGGGCGTTCGCCGCCGACCGGGCCACAACGGCGCCGATCCTCCAGCCAAGCTCGTGCAGGCGGAGTCCCAGCGTCTGTCCCACGCGTCCCGCGCCCACGATCGCAACGGTCCCGGCCATGCCCTGTGATAGCATACCGTTTCCATTCCACGATCGTCCGGGAAAAAATCGCCTTTGCATCTCCTGTGGACCTTACTGTTTGGATCGATCGCCCTGCTCTGGCTGATTCAGGGGATCCGCACGGTTCGCGGGATGAACCGCCTCCCCCGGCTCGCCAACGTCAAGCCGCTCCTCGACGCGGAATGCCCAAGCATCTCCATCCTTCTGGCCGCGCGGAACGAAGCGGAAAAGCTTCCCGCGGCACTGTCGAGCATGCTGGCCCAGGACTATCCCCGCTACGAAGTGATCGCAGTGGACGACCGCTCCGACGACGCCACGCCACAAATCCTCGAGGAAATCGCGTGCGCGCACCCGCTGCTCAAGGTCGCACATGTCAGGGTGCTGCCTCCCGGTTGGCTGGGCAAGCCTCACGCGCTCGAGCTAGCCTACCAGCGGTCGACCGGCGACTGGCTTGTCTTTACAGACGCCGACGTGCATTTCTCTCCTGACCTGCTTCGCCGCGCCGTTCGCCTGGCCGAGAAGGAGGGCTGGGACCACCTCACACTGCTCGGCCGCATGGACATGGTGGGATGGGGGGAAAAAGTGGCGCTGACGTTCTTCGCCTTCGGGTTTGCCTTAGGCGTCGAACCATGGCAAGCCAGCCGTCCCGGGTCGCCGCGGTATGCAGGAGTGGGAGCCTTCCAGCTCGTGCGGCGCGATGCTTATGAAGCCATCGGCTCGCACCGCCGGCTAGCGATGGAGGTTGTGGAGGACATGAAGCTCGGGAAGCTGATCAAGCAAGGCGGCTACCGTTCTGGCGTCGGGATGGCTGAGAACAGCATCCGGCTGCGGTGGCAAGAAGGGCTTGGGAACATCATCCGCGGGTCCACAAAGAACTTCTTTGCTGCGGCGAGCTTCCGCCTTGGCCACATCACATTCCAGCTGACCCAGTTGCTGTGTTTTAGCGTGGCCCCCTTCGCCGGACTTCTCTTGGCCCACGGAATGGCGCGGTGGTTCGCATTGATCGCCGCCCTCATGGCCGTAACTGGGCATGCCGTCGTCGCCAGGCGCACGCACGTTTCGCTGCTCTATGCCCTGACTCACCCTGTGGGCGGGCTCATCTTCATCTATATGTTGCTGCGCTCGACGGCGGTGACGCTCTGGCAGGGAGGCATTGTCTGGCGCGACACGTTTTACCCGCTCGAGGACCTGAAACGCGGTCTCGTCTGACATCGCCCGTTGGATCTCTCGGCCGAGCCCGATTCAGCCCGAGCCCCCGCCGGCCGACGGCGCGGCAGTCGATACGATGGCGCCAAGGTCACGCTGCTTGAGCGCGCGGATACGGTCGCGGAGGGCGGCGGCGCGCTCGAATTCGAACTTTTTCGCCGCCTCGCGCATTTGCGTCTCGAGTTGCACGATTGCTTGGCGCAACTGCTCTTCGCTTGTGATTTCCTCGAGCGCAAAGTCCTCTACCGGCACGGTCACATAATCCGCCTCCACAATCGCCGCCAGGCGCATGTCCACGGCCTTCACGATGGATTGCGGCGTGATGTGGTGGGCCGTGTTGTAGGCCATCTGCTTTGCGCGGCGGCGGTTCGTCTCGCCGATCGCCGTGCGCATGGATTCGGTCATCACATCGGCGTAGAGGATGGCCTTCCCGCGGAGATGGCGCGCGCAGCGCCCGATGGTCTGAATGAGCGCGGTGGAACTGCGCAGGTAGCCTTCCTTGTCGGCGTCCAGAATGGCAACGAGCGATACCTCGGGAAGGTCGAGACCTTCGCGCAGCAGGTTGATGCCGATCAACGCATCGAAGTCACCGCGGCGGAGGTCGCGCAGAATGCGCACGCGTTCAAGCGTCTCGACCTCCGAGTGCAGGTAGCGACACCGCACGCCGACCTCGGTGAAGTACTCGGCGAGGTCCTCCGCCATGCGCTTGGTGAGCGTGGTCACGAGAACGCGCTCGTTCCGCGCGGCGCGCACCCGGATTTCCTCCAACAGGTCGTCCACCTGGCCCTTCACCGGTCGCACCTCGACTTCCGGATCCACGAGCCCGGTCGGCCGAATCAATTGCTCAACCAGGACGCCGCCCGAGCGGGTCAGCTCGTATGGCCCCGGCGTAGCCGAAACGTAGATCACCAGATTCGTGCGGTGCTCAAACTCCTCAAACGTGAGGGGGCGATTGTCGAGCGCCGATGGCAGTCGGAAGCCAAATTCCACCAGCGTCTGTTTGCGCGAGCGGTCGCCCGGGTACATGCCGTGGAGCTGCGGGATGGTCTGGTGCGACTCGTCCACAAAGAGCAGGTAATCCTGCGGCACATAGTCGAGCAGCGTGGGCGGCGCCTCCCCCGGCAAGCGGCCGGAGAGGTGCCGGGAATAGTTTTCGATGCCGTGGCAGTAGCCGATCGTGCGGATCATCTCGATGTCGAACATCGTGCGCTGCCACACGCGCTGTGCCTCAACGAATTTGCCCTGCCGTTCGAGCTCGCCTTTCCACCACTCCAGCTCCTCGAGAATCGTGCCGATAGCGCGCTCCTTCTCCTCGACGGGCATCACGTAGTGCGACTTTGGATAGATGGGCACTCGCGTCAGGCGGTCGGACCGCACCTCGCCGGTCAACGGATCGATCTGCCGCAGCGCGTCAATCTGGTCCCCCCACAGGTCGACGCGGTAGGCGTTGTCTTCGTAGGGCGGGTAGATCTCGATCCGGTCGCCGCGGACGCGGAAGGTTCCCCGGCGCAGCTCCTCGGCGCGCTCGTACTGAATTTCCACCAGCTTGCGCAGCAACGCCTCGCGCGCGGTGCTCTGTCCCTTCTCGAGCATCAGCAGCATCCCGTAGTACGCTTCGGGCGAGCCCAGGCCGTAGATGCAGGAGACCGAAGCCACGATGACGACATCGCGGCGTTCGAAGAGCGACCGCGTCGCGCTCATCCGCAGCTTGTCGAGCTCATCGTTGATCGTGGCTTCCTTCTCGATGTAGGTGTCTGAGGACGGCAGGTAGGCCTCTGGCTGGTAATAATCGTAGTAGCTCACGAAATACTCCACCGCGCTGTGCGGGAAGAAACTGCGAAACTCGTGGTAGAGCTGCGCGGCCAGAGTCTTGTTGTGAGCGAGGACGAGCGTGGGGCGAGCGACCTGCTCGATCACCTTGGCCATGGTGAACGTCTTCCCGGAACCGGTGACCCCCAGCAGCACCTGGTGCTTCTCGCCGGATTCGACCCCGCGCACAAGCTGCCCGATGGCCTCGGGTTGGTCACCCTCGGGCGAATAGTCACTGAGTAGCTTGAACCTCATGGCCTCAGCACCGAAAATCAGCCCGGCACAAACCTCAAATTATACCGCAAACCCGAGGGTGGTCCTGCCAGCCGCCGTCATGGGGCTGGTACGGCAGGCTCCCGCAAGAGCGTGATCTGCGACTGGCTGCGCACGCGGCCGGCGTAGTGCACGCTTGATTCGCCATCCGCCGTGGATACGGTGACATCCATCTCCTCCGTGCCCGACTGCGTGACGCTCACCATCCAGCCCGTTTGCAAGGAAATGTAGCTCAGCGTTTCGCCAGAGCCGGTCCACTTCCCGGCGGTGCGCAGCCCGCGCTTGCGGTACTCCTCCGGCGTGGGGTCGCGCGGCGGCTTCGGCTGCACAACCTCAAACCGCGTGAGGAGAACAGCACAGGGCTCTCCCGAGATGGCATCGGGCGAGCCGGGAGCGGCATCGGGCGTCGTGCGACACTGCTCATCACGCAGGTAAGTGGATTCGGTGTGCCAAAACAGGCCAGCCAGGGGCGCATGGGATGCCGCCTGCTCGGAAGACCACTTCTCGCCGGGGGCAATGCCTCTTTCGGGCGCCGAGGCACCGATTGCCAGATGCGCAAACCATTCATGCGCCGCGTCTGCCGCCTTGGGGTCCGTGACCACGCCCTCAAGACCCTCGACCTCGCTGACTTTTCCGTCTGCGCCCAACGTAAACGTAACCGCGTGGCCTTCGAACTTGCGGTACCCCTCGGCAATCGCAGCCGCTTCGGGATCAAATGTGTCGCTGCGTGCGGTGGCCACGACCTTTTCGTAGGTCGTGCGCAGACGCGTCCGACTGCCCCTGCCGCCCGCCAGGCTTCCCGACTCGGAAGGCGTCGGCACGGGCTCGACGCTTAGCACTTCCACGCGAACTACTGCGCCCCAGGCCATTTCCAGCTGCGAGGGTGCCTGCGGATCTTGGACCGGCCCGGTGCGTTGGGTCTCGGTGGTGGTGCGGAAGTCCATCTGGTAACGCACGACGCGACCGGGCACAAACTGCGGCACGAGGCTCACCTTTCGCGGCGCTGCGGCTGCTTTCCGGCCCCGCGTCGGAGGGGTCTGTCGGCCGCCAGGCGTCTGTGCGCCGAGCGCGCTAGCGAGGCCCAGCGCGATCAGGAGCGAGGCCAGGGCCTTCATCCGACGACTCCCTGTGGATCTCGGAGGAAAGACGTCCGGGAGTTGGGGCCGCTGGGGCAGCCAAGAGGGAGAGAGCACGGCAAGGCTTCTCCAAGACATCGACTGATCCCCTCTGGCGGAAAATCGCACCGGAAGGGCTTCGGTTCTCCCATGGCGGGCGCAGACGCGAGCGAAGCCGG
>DATFXF010000251.1:0-6591 GCA_035258565.1 Candidatus Acidiferrales bacterium | reverse complement strand
CGGCTCGAGCCTGCTGGTAATGCTTTTGGCTACCGGCGTGCTCCTCAACATCAGCCAGCAGGCAGAGCGGAATACGTCCAGCTGGCTCTGAATCTCTCGGAGCGAGCAGGTGGAGCGAGCGAGGGAATGAAGCTGATGATTGCAGGGGGCGGCACCGGCGGCCATGTGTTCCCGGCGCTTGCTGTCGCCCAAGAGTGGTTGCGCCGGGACGCGAAGAGGGAAGTGGTGTTCGTGGGGACCGAGCGCGGACTCGAGGCCAAGCTGGTACGCCAGGCGGGCTTCCCGCTGGAGACGATTCGCTCGGCCGGCCTGAAGGGAATCGGGGGGATGAAGTTCGCACGCAATGCCGCGTTGCTGTTGCCGGCGATGTGGGATTCCGCGAGCATCCTGCGGCGTCATGAATTTGCTGCGGGCTTCGGGGTGGGCGGCTACGCGGCGGGGCCGGTCATGCTGGTTGCGGCCTTGCGCTCGCTGCCTACCGTCATTTTCGAGCCCAATGCTGCGCCCGGCTTCACCAACCGCGTGCTCGCGGAGATGGTCACGCGCGTGGCCACCGGATTTGATTCCCCGGACGCGCACTGGAGCCGCAAGGTGGTGGTCACCGGCTGTCCGGTGCGCCCGGAGTTCTTCGCCTGTGGGCCCCGGCCACCCGGGCCGCCGTTTCGGCTTCTGATCACCGGGGGCAGCCAGGGTTCGTTGGCCATCAACCGGGTGGTCGTCGCTGCCCTGGAGCGACTCGCCGTGCGCAAAGAGCAACTGTCCATCGTCCATCAAACGGGCGAGCGCGACCATAATGCCGTGCGCGTGGCCTATGCGCGGCACAATTGGCGGGCAGAGGTGCTGCCCTTCCTGCCCAACATGCCGGAGCGGTTTGCCCAGGCGGATCTGATTGTTGGGCGCTCCGGCGCCATCACCGTTGCGGAGATCGCTGCCGCGGGTCGCGCTGCCATCTTCATCCCCTTCGGGGCTGCTACCGATCACCACCAGTTGCGGAATGCGCAGGTCATGGAACGCGCGGGCGCGGCTCGGCTCATCCCGGAGCGCGAATTGACGCCGGAGCGCCTGGCGAGCGAGATCCTCTCGCTCGTCGATCATGCCGAGCGCTTGCCGGAAATGGAGCAGCGCGCGCGGGAACTGGCTCGGCCGCGCGCCACCCGAGAGATCGTGGACCTGATCGAACAGGTGGCGCGGCAATGATGGTCAGCTTCCACAATTTCCGTCGCATCCACCTGGTGGGCATCGGGGGGATGGGCATGAGTGGCATCGCCGAAGTCCTGCTCACCCTGGGCTATGCCGTTTCTGGGTCCGACCTGAAGGCTTCGCCGATCACCGAGCGACTGCGGAATCTCGGCGCCACGACCTACGAGGGCCATCGTGCCGAGCAGGTGCGCGGGGCGCATGTGGTCGTGGTCTCCTCGGCGGTTCCTCGTGACAATCCGGAAATCGTCGAGGCGCACCGGCTGAAGATCCCTGTGATCCCGCGCGCCGAAATGCTCGCCGAGCTGATGCGCCTGAAATACGGTATCGCCGTAGCCGGCGCGCACGGCAAGACCACCACCACCTCGATGGTCGCTTCCGTGCTTGCCCGGGCGGGATTCGACCCGACCTTCGTTGTCGGAGGGCGCGTCAATCATGTGGGGACTACGGCTTGGCTGGGGCGAGGCGAATACATGGTCGTGGAAGCGGATGAAAGCGACCGTTCGTTCCTCCTGCTGGCTCCGGTGGTCGCGGTGGTGACCAACATTGACCGCGAACACCTGGACCAGTACGGCTCGCTCGCCGAGATTCAGGAGGCCTTCACCCAGTTCTTGAATCGCGTGCCGTTCTATGGCGCCGCCATCGTTTGCGCGGACGAGCCCAACGTGCAGGCCATTCTGCCCGAAGTGAAGCGCCCGGTGATCTCCTACGGCCTCTCCGAACAGGCGGACCTGCTGATCAGCGAGATCGAGCTGCGCGGCTTGGGCAGCACATTTCGCCTGACCCATCGGGGCCAGGACCTGGGCAAGTGTCACTTGGCCGCCTCGCCGGGGATTCACAACGTTCGGAATGCGGCCGCCGCGGCGGCCGTGGGGTTGTACCTCGACGTCCCGGCGGACGTCATCCGCGAGGGCTTGGAGAAATTCGCCGGCGTGGGCCGCAGGTTCGAGGTGAAAGGCACCGTGAACGGTATCACCTTGATCGACGATTACGGCCATCACCCCACAGAAATCCGCGCCACGCTCGAGGCCGCGCGGATATGCCGCCCGAAGCGCTTGCTGGTTCTCTTCCAGCCGCACCGTTACACGCGTACCAAACACCTGTGGAAGGAGTTCTCGAGAGCGTTTGACCAGGCCGACGTCCTGGTGCTGACGGACATCTACGCCGCCTCGGAGACGCCGATTCCCGGGATCAGCGGCGAATCCCTGGCCGCAGCGATTCGCGCCTCGGGACACAAGGATGTGGTTTTCCGCAGCTCCATGCAGGAGGGCATCGAGTACTTATTCGAGGCTTCACGCCCGGGAGATGCGGTGCTGACGATTGGCGCCGGCAATGTGGGAAAGGCCATTGGCGAGTTGGCCGTTCTGTTGGGAGCAAAGGTTTCCATCCACGATGCGCATTAGCGATGCGGAGATCCTGGCAGCCTTGCCCGACTTGGGCGTCGAACTCCGGGCCGACACCTGGCTGGCAGAGCGAACCTCGCTCGCGATCGGGGGAACGACCGACCTGCTGCGGATCCGGCGGTATCACCACCTGCCGGAGCTCATCGGCCTGCTGGATCGGGCGGGGATCAGGCATCGCTTCCTGGGTGGCGGGACGAACCTGTTGGTTGTGGATGGCGAACTGCCCTGGGTGGTGTTGCAATTCGCTCGGCCGGACAAGGAGGTGTCTATCGGCGGAAATTTCGTCTCCGTCGATGCCGCAGCGGACCTGGGCCGCACCGTCACCTACTGTGCGAAGAACAATCTGGGCGGCATGGAAGGTCTCATCGGCGTTCCCGGCACAATAGGGGGCGCGCTGAGGATGAACGCGGGAGCCTACGGGACGCAAATCGGCAGCTTCGTGCGCGAGGTGGAGATCTACCGGGCGGCGAGCCGAGAACTGCTGAACCTACGCGGTTCACAAATTTGCTTCGAATACCGTCACACTTCTTTTGCCCCCGATGATATTATGCTGACGGTGAAATTGGAGCTGCCCTCCAAGCCGTACCGCGAAATCCTCCAGGGCATTCGCGTCTCGAACGAAAAACGACGCGCCAGCCAGCCGCTCGATCAAAAAAGCGCGGGTTGCATCTTTAAGAATCCGCCCGGCGCCTCCGCCGGGCGCATGATTGACGAACTGGGCCTCAAGGGCCAGGGCGTGGGAGACGCGCGCGTCAGTGACCGTCATGCGAATTTCTTCATCAACGCCGGCCGCGCCAGTAGCGCGGATATGATGCAGCTGATGGCCCAGGTGCGCGAGCGCGTGCGCTCGACGCACGGCCTGGAGCTCGAGAATGAAGTGATCGTCTGGGACAGGTGATGGCGACCGAGTCCGAAAGCTACCCGCCGGAGCTTTTGAGCGACGAAGAGCCTCGCTATCTGCGTCGGCAAAAGCCCCTGGAGATTCGCCGCCGGAAGTTTAGCCGGCGGAGCTGGCCGTTCTATCGCCGCGCGCTCGTGGCGGGAGGCGCCATCCTTGCGGGCGGATGGTTCATCCACCTGACCACGAATTTCCTTCTCTATTCGCCGCGCATGATTCTCGCCAGACCTGACCAGATCGAGCTCGTCGGCAATCACTACGTCAGCCGCACCGCGGTGCTCGAAAAATTCTATCCGGACCGGGGGCGCAGCGTCCTGCGCGTCCCGCTGGCCAAGCGGCGGCGCACGCTCGAGGAGATTCCTTGGGTCGAGCAGGCCAGTGTCGAGCGCGTGTTGCCGGACCGCATGCGCGTGGAGCTGGTCGAGCGCACGCCGGTGGCGTTCCTCCGCCTGGGCACCGATTTGGCGCTCCTCGATGCCTTCGGCGTTGTGCTCGAGCGGCCGCTCGCCGGGGAGTTCCGCTTTCCCGTGGTCACCGGCCTTCGGGAGAGCGTGCCGCCTGAAGTTCGTGAGCAGCGGATGCGGCTCTACGTCGAATTCCTGAAAGAGATCGAGCTCGTTCGCCCGGGCGCTGCCGACCATGTCAGCGAGGTGGATCTTTCCGACGGTCGAGACTTGCGCGCCGTGCTGGCCGAGATCGCCGGCCTGGGCGCCGCGGGTGTGGGCGACCAGGGCCCGGTGCTCGTGCATTTTGGTGAAAACGACTTTGTAAACAAGTTCCGCGTGTTCGTCGAAAACATCGGCCCCTGGCACGCGAGCGCTGGCCTTGTGGAATCGGTCGACCTGCGCTTTGCACGCCAGGTGGTGGTGAATCCGGAGGCGAAGACGACGGCCGCCAAGGCGCAACCAGCCGCCGAGGCCCCTCATTCCCGTTAGGAGCGGCGGAGCGGTGAAGAAAGACCGATATCTGGTAGGGCTCGACATTGGGAGCACGAAGACCTGCGTCTTGATCGGCGAACTGGAAGAGGAGGGGGTCAAGTTTCTTGCGCTGGGCGCAGCGGAATCGAAGGGCCTGCGCAAAGGCCTGATCGTCAACCTAGACGCAACAGTGAGCTCGATTCGCCATGCGGTGGAAGAGGCCGAAAGCGTGGCCGGGGTGCCGGTGGAATCCGCGGTCCTGGGGGTGGCCGGCAGCCTGATCCGCGGCGTGAACAGCCACGGAGGGATCACGCTCGGCCCGCGTCCCAAGGATATCCAGCGGGAGGACATTCGCCGTGCCGTGGACGCCGCGCGCAGCGTGACCCTGCCCGAGGACCGCACCATCCTGCATGTCCTGCCGCAGGAGTTTCTGCTCGACGCGCAGGACAACATCCGCGACCCCTTGGGCATGGTGGGGCAGCGGTTGGAAGTGAACGTTCACATCGTGACGGCTCCCGCCGCGGCCACGCAGAACCTGGTGGCGGCGGTGAACCGAGCGGGTGTGCTCGTGGCGGATACGGTGCTCGAGCTGCTGGCGGCCGCCGAGGTATGCCTGACGCAGGACGAACGCGAGATGGGCTGCTGTCTGGTCGATATCGGCGGCGGCACCACGGAGATCATGGTGTACGGCGGCGGCGTCGTGCGCCACACCGCCGCCATTCCCGTCGGCGGCGACCATTTCACGAACGATCTAGCGGTCGGCCTGCGCACCCCCATTCCCGAAGCAGAGAAGATCAAGCGGCAGCAAGCCTGCGCCTGGGGCGAGCTGCTCGGCAAAGATCAAGCCATCGAAATCGCCAGCGTCGGTGACCGCCCTCCGCGCACGGTATATGCGCGGATGCTGTGCGAGATTGTCGAGGCGCGCGCGCAGGAACTGCTCGCCTTGCTGCGCGACGAGCTGAAGCGCGAGGGCCTGGATACGCTGATTCCCGCGGGCCTGGTCTTTGCGGGCGGCGGCTCGCGCCTCCGGGGCCTGGTGGAGACGGCCGAGCGGATGCTTGCGCTGCCGGTGCGATTCGTCACGCCGCGGGGGCTAGCGGGGATGCCGGAGGAGATGGCCCAGCCCGAGTACGCAACCGTGGTGGGCCTGGTGGCCTACGGGGCGCGTGCCAGACGCCAGGCGGCACAGCGTCCCGGCACGCTGGCGGCTAAGATCAAGAGCATGTTTGCGGGACAGTAGGGTGCTGGTTTGATTCCGGTGAGAGAGGTACGTGAATCTGAGGGGAGGAAGGATGATGCCCAAGGAAGCAGGCATTCGGATTTCGTTCAGCGAGGAACAACAACATGGTGCAAGGATCAAGGTGATCGGCGTTGGCGGCGGCGGGTCAAATGCCGTCAACCGCATGATCCGCGCCAAGGTGGAGGGCGTTGAGTTCATCGCCGCCAACACGGACCTGCAGGCGCTGAAGCTTTCGCAGGCGCCGGTGAAGCTCCAGATCGGTTCGAAGCTCACCAAGGGACTGGGGGCTGGGGCCAATCCCGAAGTTGGCCGCAAGGCTGCGCTCGAGGACACGGAAAAGATCATCGAGGTCCTGGAGGGCGCCGACATGATCTTTCTCACCGCTGGTCTCGGCGGAGGCACCGGCAGCGGCGCGGCGCCAGTCGTGGCTTCGCTCGCGTCGGAGCTGGGCGCGCTGAGCGTCGCTGTGGTCACCAAACCGTTCGCGTTTGAAGGCAAGCGGCGCATGCTTCAAGCCGAGCAGGCCCTCAACGAGTTGATTGGGTGCGTGGATACGGTGATCGTCATTCCCAACGAGCGGCTGATGGATACCGTGGAGCGCGGCACGAGCTTCTTCGAAGCCTTCCGCATCGCCGACGACATCCTGCGCCAGGCCGTGCAGGGCATCAGCGACATCATTACCATCCCGGGGATCATCAATCGCGACTTCGCCGACGTGAAAACGATCATGCAGGGACAAGGCTACGCGGTGATGGGTACGGCGGTCGCTTCGGGTTCGAATCGCGCGGTGGATGCCGCCAACCGGGCCATCAGCAGCCCGCTGCTCGAAGACAACTCCATCCAGGGCGCGCAGGGGATTCTGATCAACGTGAGCGGATCTTCGAGCCTGACCCTGCATGAGATCCACGAGGCCTCGTCCATCATTCAGAAGGCGGC
>DATFXF010000250.1:0-2772 GCA_035258565.1 Candidatus Acidiferrales bacterium | reverse complement strand
ACGGCTAATCTCGCCGCAGTTCGACGCGATTGCCAAGAAGCGTCGCTACGACGTGCTCGAGGCCGCTCCCAGCCACTACCACGTGGCAATGTGGGCGCGCGCGCTCGGTTACCAGTTCACCGACCCGGCCCAGGCCAAGGTGTTCAACGACCTGGGCGCGGGCATCGGGCGCATCAAGGCGGCCGGCATTTCGCTGAACCGGGCGCAGGAGTCCTGGGTGTGCGTCATCCAGAGCCTGCGGCCGGTGGATCTGATCCCGAAGGAACTGTACCTGGGCGGGCCCGTCTGGCCGCAGGACAACATCGGTCCTCAGAACCTCTGGATGAACAAGCCGCTCAACGAGAAGGCCAAGAAGCTGCTCACGAAGTGACCAGCCCCGGTCCGCCGCGCCGGCGGCACACGACTCCCAGTGCGTCTGCCCGGCAGTTCGAGTGTCGAGGCGGCGGCGGACCGGAGGCACACCAGGTGGGCCGAGCGATGGACAGCATCGCCCGGTGGTAACGCAGTACCGGATGACCTGTCTCACCCAGGTCATCCATTTTTTCCGGCTCACTCTGTTTTTGCTTCCTGGCGCCGCCAGGTTTTTTCTTCGCTGAAGATCTACTACTACGCGTAGTGTAAGCAATCACCTGCCCAGCGGACCAGCAAGCAGCAGCCGCCAGTAGTGATTCTCAGTACGTGGCTTCGGGGGTCAAGTAATGCAGAGCCGCTTCGGCGAGCATGGCGGCACCTATAGGCTGCGCCGCTTCGTCTATGTCGAAAGTTGGCGTGTGCAGTTTGCGGGGCGAGCCCTTGATGGCCGAACCCAGGAAGAAGAAGCAGGAAGGCAGCACCCTGGAATAGAAGCTGAAGTCTTCGGCGCCCATTTCCCTGGTGCCCTCCAAGACATTGGCTTGGCCCAGAATTTGTTTGCCGACAAAGCGAATTAGGTTGGTTAGCTGGGGATCGTTGACGAGAGCGGGGTTGTCCTGGTTGTAGCGCAACTGGTGCGAGCCGCCCAGCGCCTCGGCAACCGAGCATGCCTTCCGCACTTCTGCCGGCAGGACTTCGGACAAGTATGCGTCGAAATAACGCAAGGTTCCGGTGAGCTCTACTTCCTCGGCAAGGATGTTCGGTCGGAAGGTGTTACTCTTGATACCGCCGATTGTAAGCACCACTGGCGAAAGAGCCGACTTGCGCCGAGAGACGACGGTCTGCAACGACTGCACCACGTTCGACGCGAGCACGACCGCGTCCACACCCAGCTCCGGAAAGGCGCCGTGGCTGCCGACTCCGCGCACGGTTATGTCAATCGAATCACAAGCGGCCAGAACGGCGCCCTCGCGCACCGCTATTTTGCCGACCGGCAGACGGGGGTCGACGTGCAAAGCGATGACCGCCTCCGCCTCGTGCGTCGCTCCACTTTCCATAACCAGAACCGCGCCTGATTTGCCGTCTTCGTTGACGGTCTCCTCCGCCGGCTGGAACAAGAAGCGCACGCGTCCGTTTTTCGGCGCCGTTTCTGCGATGAGCATGGCTGCCCCGAGAGCACAGGTGACATGCACGTCGTGCCCGCAGGCGTGCATCACTCCTTCATTCCTGGAGGCGTAAGCGCAATCGTTTGCTTCGTTGATGGGCAGGGCGTCCATATCGGCGCGCACCACAATCGTCCTGCCTTCGCCGATTTCGCCGATCACACCGGTGCCGCCCACGCCGAGGCGGACTTCGTAGCCGAGCTCGAAGAGGGTGTTAGTGATCAGGCGGGCGGTGTCGCGTTCTTTGAAACTCAGCTCCGGATGAGCATGAATCTGCCGGCGCAGCTTGACAAGTTTGGGTTGCAGCGCTCTGGCTCGTCTGAGTGTGTCGTGGTGTTCGGTGACGGTTCGGGGCATGACTATTGTCGGGAATCCGGAGGCATCCGTAAATGATACGACGAATCTATACTGCAAACTCTGCGCCAGTAATGACGATCGTTGCGCTGGACCACACAGCAGTTTGCGCACTCCTGGTCCGGAGGCGCTGACTGCCGTTGGCTACGATAGCAAACAGTAGAATTCAGAACATTTTTTTGACGCGAATGGAGAGGTGCGCAGAAGCGACGTGGAAGGCGGCGCGCGGCTTGCAGGCGCACCGCCTTCCACGTTCTAGCGAAACTACGGGTTCTTCTTGGCGGCCAGACCGTCCTCGATAAACTTCTTGAGCTTGGCGGCGTCGAGGAAACCCTCGGCGACGAGCAAGGTCTTCTCATCGAGCTTGACGACCATCATGGTCGGCACCACCGAGATGTTCAGCGATCCGGCCAGGTTGGGGTTGGCGCCAGCGTCGATCTTCACGAACTTCACTTTGCCGGCGTAGTCCTTGGCGGCCTGCTCCACGAGTGGAGCCTGCTTCTGGCAGGGAGCGCATGACGGCAGGTAGACCTCGATGAAGACCGGCAGCTTGGACTGCATCACCTCCTTGTCGAAGTTCTGCTCGTTGACTTCGATGACCTGGCCCGCGGCCTGGTGCTGGAGGTAGTAGCGGTAGCCGAACAATCCGCCGAGGATGGCGAGCGCTGCCACGATAGCTGCGATAGTGAACAACTTTCTCTTGCTCATGACTTAGGTCTCCGATGTTTCAGCCGTCGCGGTACTCCGATGGGCACCACTGGCGGTGATTGCCAAGGGTCCGCGCTGCGGACGCCTTCGCGGTAGTTAGGAACGCTTGCTCGGGTCGTCCTTTTTGTCCTTGGTCTGGTCGTCGCCATCGCGCCGGTTGAGACGCTCGAAAGCGCCGGACAGCTCGTAGAAGACG
>DATFXF010000249.1:0-5822 GCA_035258565.1 Candidatus Acidiferrales bacterium | reverse complement strand
GTCACCACTGATGCCAGCACAGATATCGCTAAACGCCCAAGAGTTTTCTGGTTCTCTGATCGGTAGTATCTGACCACCAGAATGAAGCTTACGAAGAACATCACGACGGCAACAGTCGTCCCCGCGACCACTAGTTCCATGAGGATTCCCAGCCCGCTGAATTCGCTCACGGGTTTGGGCCGGGGTCTCAGGTAATACGCCACCGGAAGACTCAGTAAAAACGACTCGATCGCGCTGAAGAGGCCGATGATGAGACCGAAGAAAGTTGCTTTCGCTGCGTGATTCATGGCGTTATCCGCTCTTAGACCCGTCACCACCACAGTCATGTTTAGGGCTTGCAGTTCCGCCCCAGCCAGTCGTTGGTTCCTTCGGTGGAGAACTCATTGGTCAGCAAAAAAACCGCAGTTTATCGATGGTAGCAAGGTCGTGATCTCTACCGCGATGAGTCAAGAAGCCAAGGCAGAACTTCGGCAGCACATCACCGAACCAATCACGCTGCGCCCTGGCGCCAACAGGCCAATCGCTTCCGGAGAGTGGGGCTTGCTTGGCGTGTGTAACTCGGGCGGTGCCGGGGGGCAGAGTCGAACTGCCTACGCCGGCCTTTTCAGGGCCGCGCTCTACCGGTGAGCTACCCCGGCACCGTGCGAAAGGAGATTCTATGGGCCTATCCCGCAGAAGTCAAAGCAGGCAACAAGAGCACAAGACCAGAAGAAACGAGCTCTCTTGCCGCCCTTAGGGGCGCCAGTGACAGGGGAAATGCGTCTCTAGAGATTGCTTGTCCCGCCTGCCAGGCGGTGCGGTTCACAGGTTCGCGGTTACTTCAGCGACTCATCAAATTCGCGCATCCAGTCTTTTTTCTTGAGCAGCTCGCGGGGCTTGGTGCCTTCGGCAGGGCCGACGATTCCGTCCTTTTCCATCAGGTCGATGAGCCGCGCAGCGCGGCCATAGCCGATGCGCAGGCGGCGTTGGAGCGTTGAGGTGGAGGCGCGACCCATTTCGCAGACCACGCGCACGGCCTCCTGGTAGAGCTCGTCGTCGGGCTCCTCGGTGGGGGCTTGCGCTTCTGCCGCATCGCCCACGGCTTCGTCGTCCTTCGGCGGTTGGAGGAGCTGTTCGTTGTACTTCGCCTTGGCCTGGGCCCGCCAGAAGTCGCACACGGCAACAATCTCCTCTTCGGTCACAAGAGGCCCGTGGATGCGGTGCAGGCGCGCCGAGCCGGCGGGCAGGTAGAGCATATCGCCGCGGCCCAGGAGTGATTCCGCTCCATTTGCGTCCAGGATCGTGCGCGAGTCCACTTTGCTGGCCACGCGGAAGGAGATGCGGGCAGGAAAATTCGCTTTGATCAGCCCGGTGATCACGTCCACCGACGGCCGCTGAGTGGCTAGCAACAGGTGGATGCCGACGGCGCGCGCCATCTGCGCGAGCCGCGTGACCGACTCCTCAACATTGTTCGTGTCCACCATCATCAGATCGGCCAACTCGTCAATTACGATGACAATGTAGGGCAGCGGGCGGTGCTCGGTCTGCTCGACGTCGTCAAATAGCGAGAGCGATTGCCCCTTTCGAAACGTCTGGTTGTACTGGTCAATGTTGCGCACGCCGCGGTGTGCCAGCAGCTTGAGCCGCTGCTCCATTTCGCGCGTGGCGTTGCGCAACACGTTTGAGGCGACCTTGGGATCCGTTACGACGGGCGCGAGCAAGTGCGGAATATCCTCGTAAAGGCCGAGTTCGAGCCGCTTGGGGTCCACCATGACCAGCTTCAGCTCGTCCGGCGTGGCCTTGAAGAGCATGGAGACGACCATGGAGTTGATGAAGACGCTCTTGCCGGTGCCCGTGGCGCCGGCGATCAGAAGGTGTGGCATCTGCGCAAGATCGGTGACGCGGATGCGCCCGACCAGATCCTTGCCCATGGCCAGCGTGAGCTTTGAGGACGAATTGGCAAACTCCGGCGACTCAATCGCTTCGCGCAGGGCAATTGTCTGGCGGTGCTGGTTGGGCACTTCGATGCCCACCGTGGACTTGCCCGGAATGCGCTCGATCAGGATGGACTCGGCGCGCAGTGCGAGGCAGAGGTCCTCGGCAAGGCTCGTAATGCGGCTGTACTTGATCCCCGCCTCGGGCTTGAATTCAAACGTGGTCACCACCGGCCCGGGATTGATTTGCGTGACATGGCCCTTGACGTCGAACTCCTCGCACTTTTGCTCGATGGCACGCGCGCACTCCTTGAGGTCCTCTTCCAGCAGCTTCTCGCCGCGCTCGGCCATGCGCAGCAACCCGGGCGACGGCAGGCGGTAGCTGGTCACGCCGCGCGCGATTTTCGGTTCCACCGCGGTCTTGGTCGAAACAGGCGCGGCTGTTGCTTCCTTCATCGGAACCAGAACCGGGCCTCGCTTCGGCACATCTTTGCTGGATTCCTCCTCTTCTTCGCCGGCCTGAGCGGGCAAGTCTCTTCCCGCAATCACCGGTGAGGTTTGCGTGGGGACCGGAGGTCGGCCAACCCTCTTGATCTGTTCCAGCCGTTTGCGCATGCGCTCTTGCTCGCGGGCTTCGTGCCAGGCCAGCCAACGTGCACGCAAGCGTCCCAGCAGCCCAGAGCTGCCGATCGTTTTCAGGGGACCGCCCAGCCACTTCTGCGTGGCCAGTAAAGAGAATCGCGTGGTGAGAAACAGTGCGGCCAGGAAAGTGGCCACCGTAACCAAGTGAGCGCCCACGGGGTTGAGAGCGGTAAGCACACCGGAAGAGAGTAGGCTGCCCAGCAGGCCACCGGCCGGTACAGCTCCACGGACTTCCGGAAGATGCCAGAGTGCGAACAGGGAGGGCAGGGAAAGCATCCACAGCACGAAGCCCATGATCTTGGCTACCGGCGTGGGCACCGGCCGACTGCGAAACCAGCGCACCCCCAGCAGGAAAATTCCGACCGGAAGAAGAAACGCGGCGTAGCCGAACCCCTGGAAGAGTAGGTCGGCGCCATGCGCTCCCACGGGGCCAATCCAGTTGCGCGCTGCGCGGACCTCCAGCGGGGGCGCCGAAACGTTCAGCGAAGCATCGCGCGGGCTGTAGGAAATCAGGCTGAGGGCAATCAGCACGGCCAGAGTCACGCTCAGTAAGCCGACCATCTCGTTCAGCCGGTGATTGTCCGTCGGAGTTAGAAAGCGCACACTAATACTCCTTCGGTCGGGGAAGACACACTCTACAAAGCCAGGACGCCTTCGGGCGGCCTGCAGGCCAGCGCGGGCGCTAGCGCGCGTGACCCAACTGGAGGAACGCAAGCAACAGCACGACTATACCAAACAGGATGCGGTAAACAATAAAGATCTTCAAGGTTCGTGTCTGCAAATAGCGCAGGAAGAAGGCGATCACCAGATACCCGGCCACGGCCGATGTGGCGATGCTGATGGCCAGCGTGGATAGCGGCAGATCGAGTCCTCCGGCATGGTGTAGCCTCAGCAGTTTGGGCAACTCCTTCGTCGCTGCCCCGGCGATGATCGGGGTGGAGAGCAGGAACGAAAACCTCGCGGCAGTTTCGCGCTTCATGCCGCGCCATAGTCCCGCCGCAATCGTAATCCCCGACCTTGATACCCCGGGAAACAGCGCCAGGGCCTGCGCCGTGCCGATCAGGAGCGAGTCGCCGAGGCGCGTCTGGTTGATCCCGCGCTCCAGACGCGCCGTGGACTCAGCCAACCACATCAGCAAGGCCACCGCAATGAGGGCAAGCCCGATCGGGATGGGCTTACGCAGGTGCTCCTCAATGGCGTGCTCGAACAGCAGGCCCGCGATCCCTCCGGGAATTGTTCCTGCCACCAGATACCAGAACATTCGGCGGTTCTGCTGCACCTGTTCGAGCGGTGCGCTCGCTGGGTAGCGGAAGCCTAGGCCGCTCAGGATCAGTTCAAGCCAGGTGCGCAGGAAATAGAGCACAACAGCCAGGACCGTCCCAGCGTGCAAGGCAACGTCAAACGCCAGCCCCGGCTCGGGCCAACCGGCAAGCCAGGGAAAGAGAACCAAGTGCGCGCTGCTGCTGACGGGGAGGAATTCGGTGAGGGCCTGCACGATGGCAAGGATGAAGGCCTGGTAGAGAGGCATGCGATTTCAGGTCTCCTTCGCCGTGCTGAGCGGCTTCCGCATGAAGAAGGCGTCCAGATTACCCGGATAGTAGCCTCTGAGCACGCGAACCGTACGATAGCCGTGCCGGTGCCAGAAGGCAACGGCGGCGTGATTGTCTGTTGCTGTTTCGAGCTCGATCTCACGGACACCGCGGGCGGTAAACTCTTGTTCCACCCTAGAAAGCAACGCCGTCCCGACGCCGCGACGACGGTGGGCTTCGAGCACGTCAATGGTGATCAGGTGACCGACGGTGCCGACGTGCTCAGCGAGGATGAAGCCGGTCAGGCGGCCTTCCGTTTCCGCGACGAGGCATCCGGCACTGGGCAGCCGCAGGAACCACCGCAGGGCGCGTTTCGAGTAGGCGATGCCCGGCGGATAGCAGGCTTGATCAATCTGGTAAAGCGTTTCGAAATCATGGGGGACGTACGGGCGGAGGATAATGGGCACAGCCTACACTTCCAGGATAACCGGTAGGATGAGCGGGCGTTTGGCCGTCTGCTTATTGAGATAGCGTTTCAGATCTACGCGGATCTTTTCCTTGATGACGCTCCAGTCAGTCTTCTCCTCTGGATTGGACTGCTCGATGGTGCGCAGGATGACGTCGCGCGCCCCAGAAAGCAGCTCGTGGCCGTCCTCGGAGGCCAGAAATCCGCGCGTAACAATCTCCGGGCGAGACTCCATCCGGCCGGTGTGCTTGTCGATGGCGATGATGGGCACCACGACCCCGTCTTCGGACAGGTGCCGGCGGTCGCGGATCACTATTTCTTCGATTTCTTCAAGTGAGCCGGAATCGACACACACGCGGCCAGCGGGAATCGGTTCGCGGCGGAAACCGCCTTCAGCGGTGAATTCGACGGGCTGGCCGTCCTCCAGCAGCAGCACCTCACCCGAGACCGCGCCGACCTGTTGTGCCAGCGCGGCGTGGCGGAAGAGTTGCCGATATTCGCCGTGGATGGGAATGAAATAGCGCGGGCGGACCAGGTTCAGCAGCAGCTTCTGCTCCTCCTGGCTGGCGTGCCCGGAGACGTGGATCAGACCGCCGCCATTCTCGTAATAAACGAGCGCACGCCGGCGGAACATGTGATCAAGCATCCGGAAGATGGCCTTCTCGTTGCCCGGGATGATGCGCGCGGAGAGGATGACCGTGTCCTGCTCGTCCGCACTCAGCAGGCGATGGTTGTCCACCGCCACGCGCGAGAGCGAGGACATCGGCTCGGCCTGGCTGCCGCTGACGAGCACAACAAGTTTGCGCGGGTCGAAGGACTTCAAGTCCTGCGGGCGGACCACGATGCCGTCGGGGATGTGCAGGCGGCCCAGGCCGTGGGCGATCTCGACATTATCCACCATGCTGCGGCCGACAAAGCCGACTTTGCGGCCCACCAGGACGGCGATATCGATCACCTGCTGGATGCGGTGAATGGAGCTCGCAAAGCAAGAGACCAGCACCTTGCGCGGTGCCGCGCGACACAGCTCCTCGATGCGCGGCCAGACGGCGCGTTCCGAAGGAGTGTAGCCTGGTCGCTCGACGTTCGTGCTGTCGCTGAAGAGCGCCAGCACCCCCTCCTCGCCGTAGCGCGCGAACGCGTGCAGGTCAAAGGGCTGGAGATCGGTCGGTGTCGGGTCCATTTTGAAATCGCCCGAGTGCACCACCACGCCCAGTGGCGTGCGCACCGCGAGCGCCACACAATCAATCGTGCTGTGCGTCACATAGATGAATT
>DATFXF010000248.1:0-5823 GCA_035258565.1 Candidatus Acidiferrales bacterium | reverse complement strand
CACTAGCGGGAGAAAAAATATGAAGCCCCTCTACGCTTTGTATGGGGATCCTGCTCGAGCGGGACGCGCGGTCCAGTCCCTGCGCGACTCCGGCGTAGATCCGCGCAAGATCGTGGTCATTTCTTCTGTGCCGACGGATATCTACGAATGGGCTCCTCCGGACCAGCCTGTCGGGATGGGATGGCTGGCCGCTCTCGGAGGCGTGCTAGGCGCTGCCAGCGGCTGCGGACTGACTGCGCTCACCGAGCTTAGCTATCCCATTGTGACTGGCGGGATGCCGGTGCTGACCGGTTGGACCAACGGAATCATCATCTATGAACTGACCATGCTTGGCGCGATCCTGGCGACGCTCGTCACGCTGCTGGTTTCAACGCACCTTCCCCACTGGCGGCCCCAGCTCTACGATCCGGAAGTCTCTCGCGGCAAGATTCTCGTTGGTCTGGCCGACTGCCCCGATGACGCTCGCCCGAAACTCCAAGAGATTCTTCGGCAGGATTCCACCCCGCTAGCCTGAGAGCGGCCCGAGCCCTACTAGGCGCTCAGCCAGCGGCCAACGGGCCGCAAACTCTCCACGTTGTCACAGCAGACCTTGAGCGCCGCTGTGATCGGGATGGCCAGGATCAGCCCGATGGCGCCCCACAGCCAGCCCCAGAAGAGGAGTGCAATCGTCACCGCGAGCGCGTTCAAATGGACACGGCGACCCACCAGCGCCGGCATCAACACATTCACGGCAAGGATGTGGAATGCGCTCAGCAGGGCGGCGACGCCGAGATAAGGCAGGACCGACGTCCGCCATTTGGGGAGCCCCACCACAATTGGCGGCACCCAGGCCGCCACCGCGCCCAGGTAGGGCACCATATTCAAAGACCCGGAGACGACAGCGCTCAGAAACGGATAATCAAGACCGATGATCCAAAAGAAAATCCAGCTCACCAGCACCAGGATGCCGGCCACGAGCACGTTGCCGACCAAATAGCTGCGCAGCAAGGTGGTCAATTGCTCGAGTGCCTGCTTGACGCGCGTGCGCTCCTCGACGGCGAACAGTCGCAGGGTGGCATGCCAGATGTCTCGCTTGGCGGCGAGCATGAAGAAAACGAGGAAGGGCACAAAAGTGACGGTGAGCAGGATGGAATAAAGCGAGCCAATTCCGCGCACCAACAGGCTGCGCAACGACGAAGGCTCCGATACGAGCACGGTCCGGGTGCGCCCTCGCGGCGCAAGCTCCGAGAAGCGTGTCTCTAGCTTTTCAAGCCTGCGATCAATCTCCAAGGCGCCCTGCTTCAATACCGAGCTATATTTGGGCCAGTCGCTGGCGAAGTGCTCGGCGCGATCGAACAGCAGATACATCAGGCCGATGACGATTGCGATCGCCAGCAGCACGACCAGCAGCGCCCCCAACGCGCGCGGAACACGGAAGCGCTCCAGACCCTCGACGAAAGGCTCCAGGAAATACGCCAAGAGCACGGAGAGCAAGAGCGTCATGACGACGCTCGAGGCCCAGTAGAAGAAGGCGACCACCATGCCTGCGGCGATAATGCGCTGGCTGGCGTTCGAACGAGCCGTAACGTTGATGCTCTCCGTGGTCATCTCGGAAAGGAGCCCCGCCCCTCCCATACTATAGCATCCGCCCGGACGGGCACGCGCGTCTCCGCCCAGTGCGCATGCGAAGACGCGTTTGCTGGGCGCTGCCTCCTTCGGTCTCCCTCGGAAGAAGAGCAGCACCCCTCCGGAGTTCCTGTGTCTCTCAAATTATCGTGAGCGGAAGACGAGCGGGCGATCGAGTTGGAACTCGATGCGCGTGCCCTCGCGCAAGTCGAGGTCGGCGCCTCCCGAGGCGGCGCCGATGGCCGCGCCGGTAGCTCCGCCCGCGCCGGCACCGATGGCCGCGCCAGCGCCGCCCCCCTCTTTCGCTCCGACCGCAGCTCCAACACCGCCAAGCACCGCTGCGCCGATGGCTGCGTTCCGCCCGCGGTGACCCTTGGCCTGGATCTCACCCTCTTCGCCGGCCTTTTTGTTCACACCTTTCTCACCCGGCACGTCCACCACCGTCGCTACGATGGGCACCCTGCCGCCCGGCGCTTCTATCTGCTCGAGGCGCAGGATCATCCTGTTGTGCTCGACGTAGCTCACTCGGCCGTGGATCTTCGTCCCGGCAGGAATCATCCTTCCGTTTGTGGCCTCGAGGGCTTCGACAGTGCGGACGTCAAACTTCTTCCCCGGTTTGATGTGTTTCGCCTCCAGCCGGTCGCGCAGTTCGACCATAAAGCGCGTTCCGGCAGGAATCTCAGATTGCGCACTGGCCGCCGCGGCCCAGGCGAACGTACACGCCAGCATGGCGAGCGACGTTGCCCACTTCGGAAGCCGCGTGCGGGAATGCGTTCGGATCATCATTTTCTCGGCGGTCATCATCCGACACCTCGTCTCGTTTCAAGTTAGGGTGGGCTGGTACCCGACCACACTTGGTCGGACGCGGCGTGCCAGGAAAGCGTTGTCTCGAGCCTCGGGGAGGTGCCCTCGGGGTCACTCCCTTGCCCCACCCGTTGGGCTAAGATACCGTAGGTACACGAGGATGATGGCGGGCTGGCTGCTCTCAAATTCATTCCGGTTCCCGGATGCGCGCGGCGCGGTGGATATTCTGATCATCGCCGTGCTGCTTTACTACCTGCTGAAGTTGTTGCGCGGCACGCGCGCGGTGCAGATGCTGGTGGGCATCGGGCTACTCATCCTCTTTTACCGAGGTGCACGTTGGGCCCGGCTCGAGATGGTCGAATGGTTGCTCACGACCCTGCTGCCCTACTTCGCCATTGCGCTGATCGTGCTGTTTCAGCCGGAGATTCGTCGGGCGTTGGCACGCGTCGGGCGAAAGGTCTCCTGGGCACGCTTCTACTCGCCAAATCCCACCGGTGTGATTGAGGACCTCGTCCTGGCCGCCACGTATTTCTCGCAGAATCGCATTGGCGCGCTAGTGGTGCTCGAGCGCGAAGCGGGCCTGCGCACCTACATCGAAAGCGGCGTGCCGCTCGACGCGGTGCTGAGCTACGACCTGCTGCTCTCCATCTTTCGCCCCGAATCGCCGATGCACGACGGAGCGGCGATTGTGCAGGGCAATCGCGTAGCCGCAGCGGCGTGCTTCCTGCCGCTTTCGCTCAACCCCATGCTTTCGACGCAGCTCGGCACGCGACACCGCGCGGCCATCGGCGTTACCGAAGAAAGCGATGCGGTTGCGGTCCTCAACTCGGAGCAAACGGGAGCCATCGCCCTGGCCACCGGCGGGGCGATCGAACTCAACCTTACCCCCGAGCAACTCACCGAACGTCTGGTGATGCTCTTAGCCCGCTTCCGCCCCGCGGCTGCGCCCGCGCCGCTCGGAAGCCTGCGACCACAAGGGCAGAGAAAGTAGAGGGCAGGCTCGACGCCGATGAGCTTCTTCCGCCAAGGGCTCCTCAACAACTGGAGCCTGAAGCTGCTGGCCCTCGCTCTTTCCTACCTCTTGTGGACTACCTACACCGCGGAGCCTGCCTCCGAAGTGGGGTACCTCGTGCCGCTGGAGTTCCGCAACGTCCCGGCCGACCTTGAAATCTCTGGCGACCTACCCACGCTCGTCCATGTGCGCGTCCGCGGGCGTTCCGGCCTGCTGCGCCGGATCGTCCCGGCCGACCTGAGCGTTGCCGTGGATCTCTCCGGCCAGGCGCCAGGCGAGAGCTCGATCTATCTCACCTCGGCCCAGGTCTCTGCGCCTTTTGGGGCCACGGTAGTCAGCATCACCCCCTCCGAACTGCAGCTGCGGTTAATTCCGCGACACCCCGCCGCCCATCGCCACGAATGAGCCTCGAGCCAGCGTGGTAGAATGCCGGTCTTTGTTGCGTCGGAGGTCTTCTCTCGGAGCTCGACCCCAAGGATTTCCATGCCCAAAAAACTTTTCGGCACGGACGGCATTCGCGGCGTGCCCGGCGAATACCCGCTGGACGACCGGACGCTTTTCTGGATCGGCCGCACACTAGGCGATTACCTGGGCCGAACCGGTGCCTCTCCGCGCGTGTTGATGGGGATGGATACGCGCGAATCGGGGCCACGCATCGCCGGATGGATCGCCCAAGGCCTAGTGACCGCGGGAGCCAGTCCCGCGAATGCTGGTGTGATCAGCACGCCGGGCGTGGCGTGGCTGGTGCGCCAGAAAGGGTATTCGGGGGGCGTGGTGATTTCCGCCTCGCACAACCCGTTCCACGATAACGGCGTGAAACTATTTTCCAGTTCGGGGATCAAGTTTCCCGACGAAGTGGAAGAGTGGCTCGAGGGCGAGATCATCCGTCAAAGGGATCGCGGCCCTGCTCGGGGTTCGGTGGCGGTGCCTGTCGATGACTCCTTCACCGAGGAGTACCTCGCCTTCCTGCGCAACCGCAAGATTCCCGGAGCGGAATTCTCGAGCCTGAAGATCGTGCTTGACTGCGCGAACGGCGCCGCGAGCCGATTAGGACCCCAGCTGTTCCGAGGGCTCGGCGCTCAGGTGGTGGCGATCCACAACGAGCCCGATGGGCGCAACATCAACTTCCGCTGCGGTTCGCTCCACCCGGAGAGCTTGCAGCAAGAAGTGCTCGAGACCCGCGGCTCGTTCGGTGTGGCGTTCGATGGCGATGCTGACCGCGCTGTGTTTGTCAGCGCGTCGGGCAAGCTTGTGAATGGCGACGGCACCCTACTGGCCGCGGCGCGCTACCTGAAGGCGACCGGGCAACTCAAAGGAACGCACGTGGTGGGCACGGCGATGGCCAACCTGGGCCTCGAGCGCGTGCTGGCCGCCGAAGCCTTGAGCCTCATCCGCGTGCCGGTCGGCGACCGTTATGTGCTTGAAGAGATGCTGCGCAGCGGCGCAAATCTGGGCGGCGAGCAAGCCGGCCACATCATCTTTCTCGACGATTCGCCCGCCGGCGATGGCCTGCTTACAGCAGTGAAAATGGCGTCGCTCGTTTCGCTTGAAGGCCCGCTCGACGAGTTGGTCAAAGGCCTGAAAATCTTTCCCCAGACTATCCTCAACGTGAAGGTGCGCTCGAAGCCACCGCTTGATTCGCTGCCCCAGGTCTCTACCACGCTCGCTGAAGCCGAGCGGAGACTCGGTGACGCTGGACGTATCGTGCTGCGCTATTCCGGCACCGAACCGTTGGCGCGCGTGATGGTAGAAGCCGAACGCCCTGAAGATGTCGAGCGCTGGGCCCAAGCGCTCGCTGGCGCCATCCGCTCGTCGATTGGCGTGCGAGAGGGTGCTTGAGACTCACGAAGTTTCCATCTGAGGGCCAGCCGGGCTCTTCTCTCGTGGCCTGGCGCCCGTGGCGCAGCTTGAGCAAGAGCCCTTCCCCGATGATGGATGGCCACCCGGCGCTCAAGGGGCCGCTCTCGAAGCCGTGCGCAAATGGGGCTACTCGCTGGCGCTCCTCGAGGGCCAGCCGGTCGAAGTGCCAGTGACCACGGAAGCGGATTTCCTCCTCCCAGGTAGACCTGTATTCCTCGGTCTCCAAAACAACATAGAAAAGCAGGGTCATTCGTGTGAGAAACCGTAGGGCAGGGGGTGCGTCGAGGGCTCGGCGCAACTGACAAGTTGCTAACTACAATATCAGCAAAGAGCTACGGCGCCGGCACAATGGGTCGCTGGCTGGCACGAGGCTTGCAATAAGACTTTTAGCTGATTGTGGTTTCCCGGGGTGGCCCTGTCTCGGCGCGACGAGATAGGCGCTGATGGGGTGTAGCAAAAAGGGGTTCCACGGCGGGGCCCCTTTTTGCTTGGTTCAGGCCCGCGGTTCAAGTCACCGGTTCTCAGTGCGAAATGGCTCACTC
>DATFXF010000247.1:0-5497 GCA_035258565.1 Candidatus Acidiferrales bacterium | reverse complement strand
AACGTTCCACCATGATTGCCTACGGGGCCGAAGTTCCTGAAGATGGCGCTGATCTGGAAGGCTTTGAGTTGCCTCGGAGGCGATACGTCCTCTACGCGGGTCGCCTCGAGCCGGAGAACAACCCCGAGCTCGTCATCCGTGCTTATCGTCAAGTCCAAACCGATTGGCCGCTCGTCATCGTAGGCGGCAACCCCTACGACGGGTCTTACGTTGGTCGAATTAAGTCTCTGGCCGATTCGCGTGTCGTTTTCACCGGCGCTGTCTATGGCAAGCAGTACTGGAGTCTATTAAAGAACGCGGGCCTTTACGTGTACGCGGGCGAGGTGGGTGGAACACACCCCGCCCTGATCGAGGCCATGGCGGTAGAGAAAGCTGTCCTCTATTTGGACACCGCAGAGAATCGAGAGACTGTCGGTGACTGTGGAGTGGCTTTTCGACCGGATGTGGACGATTTGGCTGCCAAGACACTGACCCTAATCCGCGATTCGGATTTGCGCTCGGAGCTAGGGCGACGAGCTCGAGAGCGAGCACAAAAAACATACACCTGGGAAGGAGTCACACAAAAATACGAAGACGTTTTCTTTGAGGTTCTCGGCAAAGAGCCTCGTAGGGATATCCCAAACTCTTCGTCCAGATGAGGTAATCCTTCAGGCCCCTCAGAGCACCAACACTCGGAGCCGACCCCCCCAGAGCAGCAAATAACGCGCAAGACCACTTCTATGATAAAAAAGCAGCGCCCAAAGAAGTGCAACAAACTGACCCCGAAGACATGCCGATATTGGCTGGCCATTGACTCTTAGGCTCTTCGAGGAGCACTTGGGGTCCGTCGACCCCTACCTACATACCCGCGCGGCGCTTGCCCAACGAGCCGCTTGGGCGATGCTGTGCGGGCGGCAGAGCTGAGGGAGCGTGGGAAGCGCAATCCGCAATCTTGCCGGAACACTCGACCACATTGCGACCGGCTTTCTGTTCCTCTTCGTCCTGGTCCAGCCGGTCTCGATCGCGGCCACACACATCGCCTACGCGAGTGCTGCCTTCGTTTGGATCCTGCGGCTGGCGATGGTCCGCAAAGGGACGCTACACAGTTCACCGCTAGACTTGCCACTCCTAATCTATTTGTTGCTTTGTGCGGTGTCCGCCACACGATCGCCCCTACCCGCGTCTAGCTGGGAGGGAATGCGGAAGGTAAATTTGATTTTCTTGGTTTTGGTCGTGGCGCACAACATTCTCAGTTTGCGACGGGCCAAACAACTCGTCGCCACGCTGCTGTTGGCCGGGTTAGTGACCGTAATGTACGTCGGGTGGGAGTACATCGCGGGCATCGGGCTGCGCGTTCGTGAGCCTCGGGTGGATTCGCCGTTTTACCAGGCTGGGGTTCGCGATAACGATGTTCTGCTGCGCGTGGATGGGCAGGGGATCCGCAGGCCACAAGAGTTCCTTAGGCACTTGCGCGCAAAACCACCGGATGAGCCGCTACGATTGCGCGTGGTGCATGGCGGGGGCATTGCGATTTTCAAGGATTCGGTCCTCGTGGTGATGCCAGCGAACGTGCTCCCCCGGCCAAACAACGTGGACGAATTAGGGCTGCGCATTGAGCCGGCACGACCTTCCCGCGCCCGCGGCTTTTACAGCCACTACCTAAGTTATTCGGAAGTTTTAGGGCTCCTGACTACGGTAGCCTTTGGATTGTGGCTGGCCTGCCGACACCGACGCTCGGCTTTGCGACTGGGTTTCCTTGCGCTCTGGATTGCATTTGCCATCGCGCTGGGAGCAACACTCTCGCGGGCCGCCTGGTTAACAACGACGCTCGGGTGCCTTCTACAGGTATGGTTCCACGTACGACGTTGGTCGGTGCGAGTGGTCTTGCCCGCTTTACTCTTGCTCGCCGCCGCAGGGACAAACGTAGCCATGCACAAGTGGCGGGGCCTAGGCCTAATTGACCCGAGTGATCCGGGCACGGATTATCGTTTGATGATGTGGCGAGATGGCCTGCGGCTGATCAAGGAGCACCCTTGGTTTGGTGTCGGCATGCATACCATCCGGGACTCTTCGTGGAGGTTTGACCTCGCTGCATTCAAGAAATATGGCCTGCGCTCGCACTTCCACTCCACGCCCATTCAACTAGCCGTAGAGCTCGGACTGCCGGCGCTCATCGCCTGGTTCGCTTTGATGGGAGTCTATTGGGTCCTGTTGGTGAGGCTCGTAGCGCGTGCCCAGCAGCAGGCAGACCCTGCACTCTACGGCCTTGTGCTGGGCGTTCTTGGCGGAACGGGGGGCTTTCTAGCCAGTTCGCTCGTGCACTACAATTTCGGCGATTCCATAGCGGTAATGCTGTTTTGGTTCCTGGCGGGAGTGGCGGTAGCGGTGCGCCGCCACATCGGCGCAGTGGCCCCTAGCTGGCTCCCCGCCCGAAGACCACAAGCGGAATACTCTTCAAGAGAATCTTGAAGTCCAATGCAAGAGACCAGTTGTCAATGTAATTGAGATCGAGCCGAATCCAGCGGTCAAAATTGAGCCGACTGCGCCCTTCAAGGGTCCATAGGCAGGTCAGGCCCGGGCGCATCCGTAGGCGACGGCGCTGCCAGGGTTCATACCTTTCGACCTCTTCCGGCAACGGCGGCCGGGGGCCCACGAAGGACATATCCCCTCGCAGGATATTCCAGAGCTGCGGCAGCTCATCGAGGCTGAACCGGCGTAGCCAGCGGCCCAGCTGGGTGCAGCGCGGGTCGTCAGTGAGCTTAAAAACCGGACCGTCCATTTCATTCAAGGCTTCCAACTCGGGACGGAGAGTATCGGCGTTGGGAACCATGGAACGAAATTTATAGAGGGTAAAACGGCGACCGCCGAGACCACAGCGTGTTTGCCGATATAGGATGGGGCCTGCCGAAGTCAGGCGGACGAGCAAGGCAAAGAGAAGCAACAGCGGGGAAAGCAGCACGAGCGCTACCGCAGATAAGACAAAATCGGCGGCGCGCTTGGCAAACAAATGCAGCTCATTATCCGGCGTGTTCCCAAAGGTAAGCAGGGGCACATGGCGAAGGTTTTCCAGGTAGACGCGGGAGAAGGTGCGCGGAAGAAAATCAAGGTGAATGCGCGTCTTGACACCTTCCTCCTCGCACTGAAGCATCAGGGCTTCCAGCCGCCCAAGCTGCTCTATGTCCACCGCAAAAAGGATCTCATCGACGACCTGGTTGTGGAGGATCGTGGAAACGCTGTCGAGTGGCAGAATCGCATAGGACCGCCGCAAACTTAACGGGGGCGGTGGTGGGGTCGGGCCGGGGTGAATAAATCCGATCAGACGCACTCCCAGCGGTTCGCTTTCTTCGATCAGGGCCCCTAGCTTTTGTGCTTCGGGACCCGAACCCACGATCAAAAAATAGTGGTAGCGCTCCAGCTTGTCGCGGAGCCAAGTACCGGCAGAGAGCAAGAACCAGCGGCCTGCCGTAAGCAAAACGAAATTAACAGCTCCGATCGTCAGGACAAACGTTCGGCTAATATAGACGGCCTTGAACAAGTAGAGCCCAGCGTTGAGGAGCAGGAGGCCGACCGCGACGAGCTTGGCCACATCGTAAGCGACCTGGCGGCGATCGCGCAGCTCAACTTCGCGGTAGATCCCCAGGCTATAGCCTGCGACAGGCCAGACGACGAGCATCACCATGAACAGCACCCAGTAGTCGCGCAGCGGGTATATGGCTGGATGCGCCAACCAGCTGCCAGCGAGGCGATTCAGCAGGTGTGCGCGAAACCAATACGCGACGGGAAAGGCCAAGGCTGTCAACACGAAGTCCTGGAGCGCGCAGGTGAACCCCAGGAGTCTTGAGCGACGCGTAAGCATCAGCGGTCCGTTTACCCCAGAGGTAGCGAACCAAATCTAATTCAGAACTTCGACCCATCCAGGTAAGAGGCGGGCGTTTTCCTGGGTGGGCCTACGGGCGTAAAGTTAGCATCCCAGTTGCGGGAGCCAGTGCAAGTCAGCGCTCAGCAGCAGTGGGCCACGGGACGCAAAGAGCCACTTCGGCATGGTGCTTGAAGAGAAACAGTATTCTTTTCCCGCCGCCTATCATACACAGTCAGTAGATTCTGACAAGTAGGATCCAATCAAAAACCTCGGGTCAATCGCTGGGCATTCGCATGACGAAACGCAAGGCTTTCTCCAGGTTGCCAAACGCGTCCTGCACTTCGAGCGGAACAAGGATACGCGGGCTATCGAGTTTCCGGGACAGCCAACCATCGCCCCAGTACGGTCCAAACGGCCCTCGCTGTAGAGAGAAGGGAAAGAGTCCCTACCATCGCACGGGCCTAACTGCATGTTTTCTCCCGGTGCAGATTCGCACCCAATCGCCGACCCGGAGAACCCGCGTCAGCAGGATCAGTTCAAAGAGACTTGCGTGCGCCGCAGTCGCCCCACTCAACCGCGATGCGTTTGCGAGAGGTGGACGCGCGTGTTAGCCTATTTTTCCTTCTCATGGCGAAATGCAAAGTGGACATGTCGAGCTCCCTTCTGCGATCCAAGACTCAAAGAGCGTTCCTGCTCGCCGTGGTGATGCTGCTGGCGGACTCAGCCGCGGCGCAGGTGCGCATGCCCGCTGAACGCGGCGTGATGCAACTGGAGGCTAAGCAACAGCGCAAGGAGGGCAACGTCTTCTACGGGGACGGGGATGTCGATATCCGCTTCGACGAGAAGCGGCTGCGGGCCGATCACGTTCGATACGACGAAGGGACCAACGAGGCGGTCGCGAGCGGTCATGTGCGGTTTGATTTCGAGACGCAGCACCTCGAGGCCGACGAGGGTCACTACAACGTCCGCACTGGGCATGGCACTTTCCGCCATGTCCGGGGCAGCGTCAAGATCCAGCGCCAACCCAATCCCAATGTCTTGGTGAGTCCCAATCCCCTCTACGTCGAGGCCCGGGAAGTCGAGCGTTTGGACGAGCAAACCTACAAGCTCCGGCACGCTTGGATTACGGTCTGCACCCCGGAACGGCCGGTCTGGAAGTTCTACGCGCGGAGGGCAAAGCTCCGGCTCGATCGCAATGTAGCGCTGGTGAACACTAACTTCCGGCTGTTTCGAGTCCCGCTGGTTTATCTTCCCTATGCCACCGCACCGGCGGGACGAAGGCTGCGCCAGTCGGGTTTCTTGGTCCCGGATTTCGGCAACAGTTCGCGCAAGGGTTTCGTGCTGGGCGATTCCTACTATTGGGCGCCCACGAGCTGGTTCGACCTCACCTTGGGCGCGCAGCTGTTCAGCCGGCGGGGCTGGAGCCAAGTCGGTAATGTCCGCGCCCGGCCTTGGGAAAATGTGCGCATGGCGTACAACTATTTTGGCGTGGTCGACCGCGGCCTGCCCGGCCCAAACGGTGTACGGATGCCGCAGGGCGGGCATGAATCGCGATTGGAGTTCGAGGCGCAGTTGCCCAACGGCTGGCGCGCGGTGGCGGACATCACCCAGTTGACCTCGCTCACCTTCCGCCTGGCCTTCGCCGAAACGTTCCGCGAA
>DATFXF010000246.1:0-4611 GCA_035258565.1 Candidatus Acidiferrales bacterium | reverse complement strand
CATAAGATGTTGCGCAGACGACTCTAACCACTCCACATTCCCTGCAAGTCCGCTCTGGGCGGGCGTTCTCTAGACGGCATCGAAGGCCTTGCTCAGATGCCAGGGGGTCTATTATGAAGAAGCCACTGGGGTTTCTGCTGGGTGGAGCTGTCCTCGCGTTACTCTCGGTTACTACGCTAAAGGTGGCTGCCGCATCGGGTGCGCGCCGGGATTCCTCGTCGAAGCCAGCGGAAGAAGGCGCGGACGACAATGCCACCGCACTCACTATCTACAACCAGAATTTCTTTGTCGCGCGAGAGCACGTGCCGCTCGATTTGCAGGCCGGCGTGAACGAGGCCCACTACACAGGAGTGCCCGCACACCTGGAACCAGATTCTGTCATGCTTTGTGATCCCAACGGGCATGAGCTGCAAATCCTCGAGCAAAACTATCGCAACGACCCTGTAACGCAACAACTGCTGCTCTCACTCTATGAAGGCAAGACGATTGATTTCCAGCAAACCGATAAGGACGGCAATCCACGCGCCGTGCAGGGCAAGATTATCCGCAGCGGCTACGTGCCTCACCACGGCGCATATTCCACGTATGGCCAGCCGTATTATCAAGCGCAAGCTGCTTTTACGTGCAGAGCGGCGCCGACCAGCCCATCAAGATGTGCATGGCCAACTGCAGTTTTCGCTGCCTGGCCAGCCTGTCTTCCCGGCGTTGGCTGACGACACGGTACTCAAGCCCACGCTCTCCTGGGAGCTGCAAACCGATAAGCCAGGTGCGACGGTTGCCGAGTTCAGCTACGTTACCGGGGGCATGAACTGGGAGGCCAGCTATAACGTGGTCGCGCCACCGAAGGGCAACGTGCTGGATCTGGTCGGCTGGGTGACACTGGACAATCAGAGTGGGAAGACGTTTCGCGATGCGCGCATTAAGCTGATGGCAGGTGAGGTGAACAAGATCCAGCCTGCCGCGGGGATAGGCTATGGGGTCGCGGGCGCGATGGAAGCAGTAGACCGAGCGGAGTTCGTTCCCCCGGTGAGACAAAGGACCTTCGACGAATACCATCTTTATACTCTCGAGCATCCCACCACGCTGCACGACCGCGAAACCAAACAGATGGAGTTCGTGCGCGCCACGGGCATCCAATCGCAGACAGTTTATGTATACGACGGATTCAAAGCGGACCCGAACTATCGAAATTGGCCGCTGGAAAGCATCCGGCAGCAGGAGAGCTTCGGCCTGCTTTCCAATCCAAAGGTTTGGGCGATGCAGGAGTTCAAGAACAGCAACGAAAATCACCTGGGAATACCCCTTCCCAAGGGACGTGTGCGCTTCTACCGGCGTGACAATGATGGCCAGCTTGAGTTCACCGGCGAGAATGAGATCGACCACACGCCAAAGGACGAGAGAATCCGTCTGTACACGGGCAACGCATTCGACCTGACCGGCGAGCGCCGCCGACTAGAGTAGAAGATTGACCTGTCGGATCACTGGGTGGACGAGAGTTTTGAAATCAAAGTCCGAAACCATAAGACCACGCCAGTGGAAGTGCGTATCGTTGAACACCTATACCGCTGGACGAACTGGGAGATCAGGAAGAATTCAGCCCCGTTCCAGAAGGTCGACAGTCGCACGATGGAGTTCACGGTGCAAATACCCCCGGACGGCGAGAAAACCGTAAACTATCAGGTTCACTATTCCTGGTAGCCACGGGTGTCTGCGTCCACAAGGGAACGATCATCGCTTCCCCCCGCGGGATCGAATCCTCCGCGCGGATCTCTGGTCGCGACCACTGCTCATTCTAGTTGTGTCGGGTTCCGACACGCTGGACCTCGGTTATCGTGGCGCGGAGATCTGCTATCAGCTCCCCGCTGAGCAGATTGAGCGGCGGATTCTCCAGCGTGAGTATGCCCAGCGGGCCCGAGGTCTTCAACTACCTATGAGCAATTTCAGTTGAATCTCCGTTCAAGGTTGACTATTCCTGGTTCCATTTCGCCAAGAACCGGGAATCCTGTTTGCAGCATGAATCGATGACCGGCACAATACAGGAGACGCCTTTCGGATGGCGGCTGCTGTTAACGTTGCGAGAGTGCGTACCATTGCGGGCAACGAAAACGGCGACCAAGCGCGGGCGTTTAGAGCAAGAGTTCTCTAACAATGCCGCTCTGAAGTCCAGCAGGTAACAAGCGGCCGTGCCCTCATTTCAAGCGAAGGTGAAAATCTCTCTTTGCCCTTTGCGCAAACTCATCGTGCTGAAATCATCCAGTCATGGAATGTTCTGGAGGCTACACCATGAAGGCGATTCTCGTTCGTGAATTCGGCGGTCCTGAAGTTCTGAAGCTCGAAGAACTCCCCACACCGCGTCCCGCCGCTGGCCAGGTCCTCGTGCGAATCCACGCCGCAGGTGTGAACCCGTATGACACGTATATGCGCAACGGTGCTTATGCCATCAAGCCGCCCTTGCCTTACACGCCTGGTTCCGATGGGGCTGGCGTCGTGGAAGCCGTCGGCGAAGGTGTGCGCAAGGTAAAGCCGGGTGATCGCGTTTATGTTGCAAAAACGGTGACCGGTGCATACGCCGAATATACGCTGACCCTTGAGAGCCAGGTTCATCCGCTTCCGGTGAAGATCACTTTTGCCCAGGGAGCGGGCGTTTGGGTGCCGTATGGCACCGCCTACCACGCGATGTATCAGTGTACAAGAGCCCGCGCTGGCGAAACCCTGCTGGTTCACGGGGCCAGCGGCGGCGTGGGTATCGCAGCCGTCCAGATCGCCCGCGCCATGGGCTTGATCGTCCTGGGCACGGCCGGCACGCAGAAAGGCCTCGACCTGGTCAAGCGCGAAGGCGCGCTCTACGTCTTCGATCACACCAAGCCGGGTTACCTGGATGAGATTCTAAAAGCGACCGGCGGGCAGGGTGTCAACCTTATCCTCGAAATGCTCGCCAACGTCAACCTCGGCCATGACCTGAAACTGCTCGCTCTCCACGGTCGCGTTGTCGTCATCGGTAGCCGCGGTGACGTCACCATCACGCCGCGCGACCTCATGACTCGCCGTGGCTCGGTTCACGCCTTTACGCTTTGGGGGCTCACCGAGGCCGAAGAAAAGGAGATTCACGCTGGGCTCATCGCCGGTCTGGAGAGCGGCGCACTGCGGCCTGTCGTCGGAACAGAGCTTCCGCTCGCTGAGGCTCCCCGCGCCCACAAAGAGGTCTTGGAGCCCGGCGCGTACGGCAAGATCGTTCTAGTTCCCTAATGGTTTGGCTGGTCGGCGAAAAAGTGCGTTGACAGAGTCCAGCCAGCTGCCGTTGCTATCGCAAATCAATAAGGTCCTTGCCCGGTACTTCTGCTCGCGGTAGGAATCGGCCGGACAGGGCCGTTTGCTGTGGCCCGCTCGAGTGACGTGTGGCCGGCAGCTTTCAGAGCTGCGAGCGGCCTTCGGGGCCAACCTGAATGCATAAAGTAGTGCAGGGAACTAGCCCTAATCCCCTTCTGCTCCCAGTGAACCTAACCTTCCCGAACCATCTCGTTGAAACCAGTCAGGAGAACGGGGCAAGCACGCTTCATGGCTGCGTTCCGGAATCCGCCCCAGGTCCAAACGAACTAGGCTGCTCCTCCGGTCGCAACGAAAAACTCATTGAGCCGCATAGTTTGGGGTGAGCTTAGCGAGCAAGCGGAGAGCGATCTGGCGGTTGATGTCGGCCGGCACGGGCTGGGGGCCCGAAACGAGTGAACCGTGTGGTGCCTGAGCAACGCGGGCCAACGATAACGCCTGCAGCAGGAACCCAACATCCATAGATTCGATCGAATTTCCCTTTGGCTCCCGGCCGGCTAGGTTTACCATCCGGCCATCGGCAATCAGGATGATCTCCCTTCCGTCTGCCAGCTCAAACAGTTCGATGCCGTCGTCAACCCTACGGGACTGGGTGGCCAAGGAGCGCAGGGCGATCTCCCAGTCGAAGTGCCCCGCGTTGGCCAGCATAGCTCCGCTAGGCATGGAGTCAAGGGCCCTACGACCAATCACGCCGCGCTGGCCAGTGGCGGTGATGAATGCCTGCCCCCAGGCCGCCAGGTCCTCCAGCTTCCCCACACGATAGCCGGCTAGGGCTGCCTCCACCGCCTTGATGGGATCGGTCTCCACGACACCCACCTGGGCACCAAGCGCGCGAAGGTATTGCGCGATGCCGCGTCCGCACCGGCCATAACCCACGACCACGAAGCGGCGACCGTTTACCATGAGATTCGTCATGCGCATATAACTCTCGACTACTCCTTGCCCAACGGCGTGCATGTTCTCAACAATCTGCTTCAATGGACTATCATTGATCACAATCACGGGGAACGGGATGCGGCCCACCATTTCGGAGCGAAGACGATCGCCACCTGAAGTCGTCTCCTTAGTTGCTCCGCGGACCGCCTCGGCTTTGCTGCTCGCCACCACGGAGGCCACGAGGTCGGCGCTATTGTCGAGCAGAATATCTGGGTTGTGGCCGATCACGCGCCGGAGGTTCTCTTTGTGCTGCTCGAGTGTATCGTCCCGGGTACCGAAGATGAGCATCCCCTCAGACCTTAGGACTGCAACCATGTCGTCCTGCGTTGAGCCATAGTTACCGGTACCGAC
>DATFXF010000245.1:0-2536 GCA_035258565.1 Candidatus Acidiferrales bacterium | reverse complement strand
AGCGCTTGCACGCGGCCCGCGAGGTGGTCGACCTGCTTCTGGAGCTTCTCACTGTGCGCCGTGATCCAGGCTTCCATGACCGTTGCCGGCACGAGGGCTCCCGTCTGGGCGTGCCTGCACATGCTAGTTTCCCTGTCGTAGAACGTGAGGTCAGGGCAAACAACAACCGGCAGGCCTCCCGCGTAGAAAGACTCGCCCTCAGTGGTCGAGGTCGGTAGAGCCACCAGCATCCCGACCATTAGCGCAGCAAGACTGCCATGCTTTGCCATAGTGTGCTCCTTCTTCAACGCTCGCCTCGACAAGGACGGCGCGAGCCGCCTACTCGATGACTTGGTCCGCGCGCCCCAGCACTGACTGCGGGATCGTCAGGCCGAGCGCCTTGGCGGTCTTCAGGTTGATCACCAACTCGAACTTGGTGGGCTGCTCACACGCAGGTCGTTAGGCCGCCCTCGGCCCATCCCCTGTGGGTGCCGGATGTCGGCGGCCGGTGCTTGATCGAGAGCTCCGCGATCCGAGCGCGATGATTGCCCAGTATCGGATCGGCGATCACGAGAAGGCCACCGAGACGAGCTTCCGCAATCGCCACGAATGCCTCGTCTATGTCGCCACGCCCGGGCCCCGTGACGTCGACGGGTACCAGCGTCAATCCCAACGCGCGACCAGCATCCACCGCGGCCTGCAATTGAGCTGATGTGCTCGGGTTGGCAGAATTCCGCAAGACGCCGACACGAGCTGCCGAAGGAGTGACCTGCTTTAACAGCTCAAGTCTCTTCGGAATCAAATCAGCATGTTCGTCCGCCAGGCCGGTGACGTTTCCACCGGGATGCGCCAGACTAGCCACGAGTCGGGTGCCGACCGGGTCAGGTTCACCCGTGAACACAATGGGCACTGTGTTCGTGACGCTCTTCGCCGCTCCGGCACTGCCCGCCAGTCTTCGCCGGTCTTCGCTCACTGGATGATCTCGTCGGCTCGGACCAGCAGTGATTGTGGAATCGTCAGGCCCAGCGCCTTGGCGGTCTTGAGGTTGATGACCAGTTCGAACCTCGTTGGCTGCTCGATGGGAAGATCAGCGGGCTTCGCCCCTTTGAGGATCTTATCGACGTAGGCGGCGGCGCGGCGACCTAAATCAGGAAGGCTGGCTCCGTAGGACATCAGTCCCCCGCGCTCGACGCCATCCCTGAGCTGGTAGATGGCGGGCAGCCGGGTTTCTGATGTGAAGGCGGCGATTCGACCGATGTAACGCTGATGAACGCCATCTGCAGTCATGAGTAGCGCGGATGGGCGGCTCTGCCTCATTGTGGCGAAAGCCTGCTCCAGCTCCTCGCGACTCCGAGCTTCGACGGACTGCACTGTCACGCCTAACGTCCGTGCGCCGGCCTGGACCTCATCGAAGGAAGATTTCTGGTCGGGGTTCGCTGGGTTCCAAAGGAAGGCGACGCGCGATATGTTCGGCACGGCCTCTTTCAGAAGCTCCAGCCGTTTGGCAGCCAGGCCCGGGCCCAGAACGGTCAGGCCCGTGACATTTCCACCAGGGTGCGCGAGGCTTGAGACGAGGCCGCTGCTCACCGGATCGCCAACGCCAGCCATGATGATGGGGATTGTGGTCGTTGCCCGCTTCGCGGCGAGAGTCGCGGGGGTGCCCCAGGTCACGATGATGTTCACCTTGAGCCGAACGAGCCCGGACGCGAGATCTGAGAATCGCTCATTGCGCCCTTGGGAGCTTCGCTCCTCAAATGCAATGCTCTTTCCCTCGACGTACCCGAGGTCGCGAAGACCTAGCCGAGTAGGCTCCCAAGACGCCGCGTCAGGGGCGAGCAGTCCGATGCGCGGGATCGTTGACGGCTGCGCCTCTGCGACGAGCGGCCTAAACAGGCTGAGCATGAGAGCGACCACGAGCCCGATCCGCCGCATAGGCACCTCGGTTGGGATGGCTGGCGGGAGTCTAGCAGACCGGAGCTGAATCCCAAGGTCTCAGGCCGGGGCCGGTGCTTACTGATACTGCAGGTATAACGGATGCGGCAGCAGTTGCAGCACTTCGAGTTCCGTGAGCATCGGCTCGCCGCTCTTCGTATCGTTGTGATAGAAGAACTTGAAGCCCGTGAACGCCACCGGGTGTTGCACGATGTAGTCCTTGTATGAGTCGAACTTGAGCCAGGCGGGACCCCAGCCGTCCATGTGCATCACCACCTGGACCCGTGGCGTCGGCCTGATCTTCTCCGCGTCCGGCACCATATCTGCACGGAAGCGGTGCACGACAAGCATCTTGGGCGGCAGATTCTTTTCGCGTGCCAGCTGATCGAGCACTTGGATGACGTAGTTCACGTCGGTCGACATCATCTGGCCAACTTTCACGCTCGGACGGATTCCCTCGCGCTTGTAGTGCATGTAGAACTCGGGGTCGATCCCGAGATGCACGTCCGGGCGCTCGAGATACGGAAGCAGCCGCGGCAACTCCTGCTCTAGCGTGCTTTGGCCCGCCTGGATGTCGAGGAAGAGCAGACCCTGGCGACTCTGCGCCCACCGGTACGCCTGCTCG
>DATFXF010000244.1:0-11838 GCA_035258565.1 Candidatus Acidiferrales bacterium | reverse complement strand
GGTGCCCTGGATGCGGCACACTCAAAGGGGATCGTCCATCGGGACATCAAGCCGGCGAATATCTTCCTCACCCGCGATGGCTACGCCAAAGTCTTAGACTTCGGACTTGCCAAGCTGCTACCTGAACGCGCGGCGGAAGGGGTCGGAGTCTCCGCCCTGCCGACCGCCGCAACTGCCGAGGAGCATCTGACCAGCCCTGGTGTAGCGCTGGGCACGGTCGCCTACATGTCGCCCGAGCAGGCCCTCGGCAAAGAACTCGATGCACGCACAGACCTGTTTTCGTTTGGCGCGGTCCTCTACGAGATGGCAACGGGGAAGCTGCCGTTTCAGGGGAATACCTCGGCAGCTATCTTCAATGAGATTCTCAACCGTGCCCCAACTGCTCCAGTGCGGCTAAACCCTGGTTTGCCGCCCGAGTTGGAACGCATCATCAACAAGGCGCTGGAGAAGGACCGTAGGATGCGCTACCAGTCCGCCGCCGACTTTCGCGCTGATTTGCAGCGGCTGAAGCGCGACACGGATTCGGGACGCTCCGCAGCCATGCGTCTGGCAACGCCACCAAGCGGAGTACCGGTGGAGGCAGCGGCGCCGCCGACTGCTACGACTACTCCTACGCCCGGGCAACCTATCACCGCCGCAACGCCGCTCCGTGTGGCAGGGCCCGTGCCGACGCGCGCGAAGCGCTGGAGGCTTCTGGTTCCCGCCGCGGCTGCGGTCATCGTTGGGTTGCTCGCATCGGGTTGGTTTTTCTACTCGCGCCGCGCGCACGCGTTGACCGAGCGCGATTTCATTCTGCTCTCGGATTTGGTGAACACCACGGGTGACACGGTGTTCGACGGCACACTAAAACAGGCGCTGGCCGTGAAGCTTGGCGAATCGCCATTCCTGAACATTGTTCCCGACGAGCGTGTGCGCGAGACGCTGCGCCGCATGGGTCACTCACCGGACGAGCGCGTGATTGACGCCACGGCGCGCGAAGTCTGCCAGCGCCAGGGCGTGAAGGCGCTGATGGGGGGCGAGATAGCTTTGCTCGGCAGCCATTACGTGCTCACGTTGAACGCCCTTAATTGTGGCACGGGTGAATCGCTGGCCCGTGCCCAGGAGGAGGCTTCAAGCAAGGAGGAGGTGCTCAAAGTCCTGGGCCGGGCAGCCTCGGCGATGCGCGAGAAGCTGGGCGAATCGCTCAGCTCGATCAAGAAATTCGATGCACCCATCGAAGAGGCCACCACGACGTCACTCGAAGCCCTGAAGGCGTTCAACCTCGGCGATGCGCGGCGGTCCAAGGGAGTCGAACTCGAGTCCATCCCCTTTTATAAACACGCCCTCGAGCTCGATCCCAATTTCGCTCTGGCTTACGCGCGGCTGGGCACCGTATACAGCAATGCTGGCGAGCGGGAACTCGCCGCGCAATACCGCAAGAGGGCCTTCGAGCTGCGCGACCGCGTCAGCGAGCGGGAAAGATTCTATATCTCGGCCCACTACTACGAAGGCGTGACCGGCGAACTCGAGAAGGTCCGCGAGACCTATGAGCTGTGGAAGCACACCTATCCCCGCGACACCATCCCGTACAACAACTTGGCCGTGCAATACGGGATTATCGGACAACACGAAAAGGCGCTTGCGGAAGCCCAGGAAGCCCTGCGGCTTGACCCGCTTGAACCCCTCCATTACGCGTCTGCCGCTAGGTTCTACCTGGCGCTCGGCCGTCTGCCAGAGGCGAAAGCGATTCTCGAACGAGAGTTCGCTCAACTCGGGGAAATCAGTGCCGCTCACTTGGGGCTGTATGCGACCGCCTTTCTCCAGGGCGATACGGCAGCCATGCAGAAACACGCCGCCGCAATCCGCGGCAAGGCACCGGAACAATTGTTGCTGCGCGTGGAAGCACAAGCCGCAGCCTATGCGGGCCGAATGCGAGAGGCCCGCGAACTCTACCGGCGCTCGGCAGAACTCTCGCAACGCCGCGGCTTCAAGGAATTTGGCGCGTTCACTCTTGCCCTAGAGGGCCTGACGGAGGCCGAATTCGGCAATCCCACCGCGGCTCGCGAGCGGGTTAAAGAAGCTCTGGCAATTCTGCGTGGGGTTAGCGTGGAAAGGGCTTCAGGCCAAGCGCTGGCTCTGTCCGGCAACCTCCGGCAAGCTCAAGAGCTTGCCGATGACTTGGCCCGCCGATTTCCAACCGACACCCTGATCAACGCGGTCTCCCTTCCCATCATTCGCGGAACCATCGAACTCGAGCGCGGTAACGCCGCCCAGACCATCGAATTGCTCCAGGCGGAAGCTCCCTACGAGTTGGGCTTCGGGGGCCTGGACGCCATTTACCTTCGGGGCCAAGCCTACCTGCGCCTACGCAAGAGCAACGAGGCTGCGGCTGAGTTCCAGAAGCTGCTCGACCATAGTAGCGTCAACCCAACGGACCCAATTCATGCGATGGCGCATCTCGGCCTCGGTCGGGCCTACGCGCTGGCGGGGGACACGGAACACAGTCGCAAGGCCTACCAGGACTTCCTCGCCCTGTGGAAAGATGCCGACCCCGATATTCCTATCCTCCAGCAAGCCAAGGCCGAATACGCCAAGCTGAAATAGCCGCCTGCGCTCCGACCCGCGCTTCAAAGACCTATTGCGCCGCATCGGTCTGCCACCGTGGGGTTCTGTTGGGGCTGGATGAACCTATAGTCCCGAGCCTGAGCCAGCCTGATTTTTCCCCGAGATTTTTTTTCGCGATTTTCTTGTGCGCCGACAGCTACTAAGTGCGAGCGTAACGAGTCAAGTATGGCCCCCGGACAACCCGGCAGCAGGACAAGAAGCCCTCACGGCATCCCGCGCGGTAATAAGCGCGTTGACCACCGTCGCTGACCACTCCATGACGCTAGTATGTGTTACTGTGTGCGCGGCAAGCGGCATATGCTCGTGAAAGCAGACGCTATGTAGCACATTTGGACGCGTCGTAACGCTGCGTGCAACTCGTTGATTCCACATTCGCGCGGAACTCTTAATCAGCGGGTTCCAGGTTCGAGTCCTGGGCGGCTCACCAACCCATTAATTCACAGTGCCTTTCAAATTTGTCTTTGGTGTGCCAAACAGACCATCGGAGAACGTCTCAGCGACTTCGATTGCGCCGCGCGATAGGCCGAGAGGCTTCCACCGGAGCGCCAGGATCTCACCGATCGACATCCCGGTCAGAACGGCCACCAGCACGATCGTGTGGTATGGTTCAGTGAGCGCGGGTAGTAAAGCACGAATCTGTGCCGAGGTCAGAACTCGCTTCTCCGGCTTGGCTTCGCGCTCGCTGATTCGGATACTGTGAGCCGGGTTGCGGTCGAAGCCGGACTCCACCGCGGCATCGAGCACCTTCGCCAGCGTCGTGCGGATGCCGTGAATTGTGGAGCTCGAATATCCGGCCCGCTTCCGGTCGAGAAGGAACGCTTGAATCCGCCCGCGGTTCACATCGCACAGCGCGGAAGGGCCGAGGGCGGGAAGGGAGACTCAGGTGCTCCTCCTTACCCGTAAACTCCAGAACTTTTGGCAATGCGCGGCCTAATCACGCAGATTCTGCTTTGGTATAACGCCCTAGCGACGAACGCTTACTCAAGGTATGCTCCGCAAGCGCATTCCGGCGAACTCCCGCGGTGATGCATGGGCCACCTGCTCTTCGTACGACACGCTCAGGGTTCTTTCCTCGGGCGGAATTACGACAAGCTCTCTCAAACCGGGGAAACCCAAGCGCGCTTGTTGGGAGACTACTGGGCTCGCCATCAGTTGATGTTCGACCGGGTCTACTCGGGGCCGCGTACTCGCCAGGCGGAAACGGCCAGAATCGTGGGCGAAGCTTACCGGCGGGCCGGTCTTAGCTGGCCCGACCCGGTGGTGATGGAGGAGTTCGACGAGTATCAGGCCGACGCCGTGCTGGAACAGGCTCTGCCGCGCCTGTTGGAAAGCAGCAGCCACGTTCGAGAGCTGCACCGAGCATTCCAGAGATCCGGCAGCTCCGGCGAAAAACTCAAGAACTTCCAGCGCATCTACGAGGTCGTGATCAGCCAGTGGGTGAACGGAGAACTGCCGCGGATGGATGTAGAATCCTGGGCTGAGTTCTGCGCCCGAGTGCGCCGCGGTGTCTCGCAAGTCTCGACCGCGCGGGGGCGGGGGGAGCAAGTAGTGATTTTCAGCTCGGGCGGCCCGGTGGGTGTGGCCTTACAGCGCGCCTTGGACCTTTCGCCGCAAGCCACCCTGAGGGTGGCCTGGATGGTCCGGAACAGCGCGTTCAGCGAGTTCCTGTTTTCCGGCGAGCGCTTCACGCTCAGTACCTTTAATGCGTTTCCTCACTTGGACGATGCGTCCTTGCTAACCTATCGGTAAGGAGAAAAACGCCATGGACTTTGCGGTGCGGCCAGAGATGCAAGAGATCCTCGCAGGAATCCAGCGGTTCCTCGAGCAGGAGGTCTATCCGCTTGAGCCAGAGGTCACGGCACGAGGCTTCAAGGCCTTGCTGCCCCCGTTGCAGGCCGCGCGAGAGAAAGTAAAAAAGTTGGGCTACTGGTGCCCGCAGATCCCTAAGGACTACGGCGGCATGGGCCTGCGGCTGCTGGAGCACGGCCTGGTGAGCGCCGTACTGGGTCGCAGCCCGCTGGGCCATTACGTGTTCAATTGCCAGGCCCCGGATGCAGGCAACATGGAAATCCTGATTGCCCACGGCACCGCGGAGCAGAAAAAGAAGTATCTGGAGCCGCTGCTGCGCGGCGAGATCCGAAGCTGCTTCGCCATGACCGAACCCGAGCGGCCCGGCTCGAACCCTCTCTGGATGGAAACGACCGCGCGAAGGGACGGCAACACCTACGTGCTCAACGGCCACAAGTGGTTTACCACCGCGGCGGACGGCGCGGCGTTTGCGGTGGTCATGGCCATCACCAACCCTGAGGCGGCCCCGCACCGGCGCGCCAGCCAAATCATCGTGCCCACGGGCACACCCGGCTTCAAGCTGGTGAAAAACCTGCGCGTCATGGGGCACCGTGGCGAGGACCATGCGAGCCATGGAGAAGTCGTCTTCGAGGACTGCCGCGTGCCGCAGACAAACCTGCTGGGAAGCGAAGGGGCCGGGTTCCTCATCGCCCAAGAGCGTCTGGGCGCAGGGCGAATTCATCATTGCATGCGCTGGATCGGTATCTGCGAGCGTGGGTTCCATTTGATGTGTCGGCGCGCAGCCGCGCGCGAGCTCGCGCCGGGCCAACCACTCGCCACCCGCCAGATCATCCAGCAGTGGATTGCCGAAAGCCGGGCAGAGATCAACGCAGCGCGGCTGATGGTGCTCGAAGCGGCCTGGAAGATTGACAAGTTCGGCCAGCTGGCCGCGCGGGTAGAGATCTCCTGCATCAAGTTTTTTGTGGCCGATGTGTTGCTGCGGGTACTCGACCGGGCGGTGCAAACGCACGGAGCTTTAGGACTCACCTCGGAGACGCCGCTGGCTGCGTTCCTGGCGGCCGAGCGGGGAGCGCGAATCTACGACGGTCCCGACGAAGTGCACAAAGTGGTGGTGGCCCGGCAGGTGCTGAAGGAATACGGAGTGCAAGTCCAGTCGTAAACTCGCGCCGCTGTAGGTGCGCCACCGCTACAAGGAACACGGACGTGACAGACCAAGCCAGGTCGCCCTTCGACGGTCCGATGCGCGACTTTTGGGACCGCCCCGACAAAGTGCGAGCCGGGGAAGAACTCGACTTGGCCAAGCTGGAGCCGTTTCTGCGGAGCCGTCTCCCCGACAGCGCCGGCCCGCTGGTAGTGCAACAGTTCTCCAGCGGCCATTCCAACCTGACTTACCTTGTGCGCTTGGGCGACCGGGAAATGGTGCTGCGCCGTCCGCCGTTCGGCAGCAAAGTCAAATCCGCGCACGATGTAGGCCGCGAGTACCGCGTACTTTCGAAACTCCATCCCGCATACCGCGCAGCGCCGAAAACACTTCTCTATTGCCCCGACGAGTCGGTGCTGGGCGCGCCGTTTTACGTCATGGAGCCAATACGCGGGGTCATCCTGCGCAAAGACCCGCCAGCCGGCTTGCCGATCGCGCCGGAGACGCTCCGCGGGCTCAGCGAATCGTTCCTGGATAACCTTGTCACACTGCACAGCCTGGACTACGAAGCAATCGGCCTAGGTGATCTCGGTAGGCCACAAGGCTACCTGGAACGCCAGGTGCGCGGCTGGATCGAGCGGTATTCCGGTTCGCAGACCCACGATCTCCCGGAGGTGGAGCGGATCGCGGCGTGGCTCAGAGAGCGCATGCCAGCGCAGAGCGGGGCTGCACTGATCCACAATGACTACAAATACGACAACGTTGTGCTGGACCCAGCCGATATCACGTCGATCAAGGGCGTGCTTGACTGGGAGATGTGCACTGTCGGCGATCCGCTCGCCGACTTGGGCACCGCCACGGCCTACTGGGTCAATCCCGACGACCCCGACGAACTCCAACAAATCCGCTGGGGCCCTACGGCGCTGCCCGGCAGCCTTACCCGGGCGGGGCTCGTCCAGCGCTACGCCGAGCAGACCGGCCGGGACACGTCCGACATGGTCTTCTACTACGTCTTCGGGCTGTTCAAGACCGCGATAATTGTCCAGCAGATTTACTACCGCTACCACCACGGGCTCACCAAAGATGCCCGCTTCGCCTCCCTCCTCGAAGTGACCAGGATTCTTCTGCGCGCCGCTTTGCGCCCTGCGAGAACGGGACACGTGTGACGCTGCATGCTGTTCTGTCTCAGCAGCACGGGCGGAGGTCGAGGGGCGTGAACAGCGTTGCCGTGCGGCTCAGGGATAGTACCGGACAACCCACTCGGCTACACAGCACGGTTTGTCTGCACCCTGCCTCTCCACCACTGCAGAAAAGACGGCTTCAAACGCATCGGCGAGTTTCTTGAGGGACTGAAGAGTGAAACGAGCGCGAATCTGCGAGCCGACGGGGACGGGCGATGGGAAGCGAACTCGGTTCAAGCCGTAGTTGATGCTTAGGCGGACGCCGCTGCGGATCTGGACAGCCTGCCTCATGAACTGGCTCAACAGCGAAAGCGTCAGAAAGCCGTGGGCAATTGTGGTGCGGTACGGCGATTCGCGCCGCGCCCGCTCGCCATCCACGTGAATCCACTGCCGGTCTTCGGTGGCCTCGGCAAACTGCTGGATGCGCTCCTGCGTGAGACGGAGCCACTCCGTCGTGGTAAGTTCCTGGCCCACAAACTCTCTCAAAGCCTCCACACTGTCAAGGACAAGCGGTGACATGGGCATCTCCTGTCGCGCTGGTCTTCCCACCAGCTCGACTTTCACGCTGGTTTTCGCTCACAACCGGTTGGTCGGCTCCGGCACCTGGCTGGAAACAAAATCAGAAAGTGAAGAAGCGAAAAAAGAGCACGGCCTACGCAGGTGTGCCCGTGATCCCAAGCTGAATCTCCGCGATTTTGCCCTCCAGCAGGCGATTCATGGCTCCTCCCCGGCGAGGATGGTCGGAGGAGTCCCACTTTGCCTCACGTGGCTGACCTGAGCGGCTGGGCCTTCCCTTCCGCCGGCCAGTACTTCTTGCAAAGTTCCTTCTTCAAGATTTTTCCGGTGCCTGTTTTGCGCAGGCTCTCGAAGAATTCCACCGATTCGGGAGCCTTGAAGTGCGCCAGACGAGCGCGGCAGAATTCGAGCAGCTCCGCTTCCGTCGTGCGGGCGCCCGGTTTCAGAACCACGAGCGCTTTCGGCACTTCCCCCCACTTCGCATCAGGAACCGGTATGACCGCGACCTCGTAGACGCTCGGATGCGCCGAAAGTGCTCTTTCCACTTCCAGCGAAGAAATGTTCTCGCCACCGCTGACAATGATGTCTTTCTTGCGGTCCACGATCAGAACATAGTTGTCCTGGTCGATGGTGGCCATGTCTCCGGTGAGAAGCCAGCCATCTCGGATGGCCTGTTTCGTTTCTTCCGGTTTTTGCCAGTAACCTTCCATCACGCCGTCGGTGCGGGCCACCACTTCGCCGATGGTTTTTCCGTCGTGGGGCACATCGTTCCCCGCCGGATCCACCACGCGAAGCTCTACACCGGGGATCGCGAAGCCGGCCATCGCCTGAGCCGCGTAGCGCTGTTCCCCTTCCCATCGAAGTCCCGGTTTCATGGAGGAAATCGTCAGCACGGGCGAAGTTTCCGTCAGCCCGTAACCGGAAAAGCATTCGGCGCCCAGCTTTTCCTCGACCTCTCGCACCAGGGTCGGGGAAGAGGCCGCCCCGCCAAGCGAGATTCTCCGCAAGCTGCTCAAGTCGTACTTGTGCCGCTCCGGAGAATTGACCAATGCTGTAGCCATGGTGGGAATAAGGCTACAGGCGTGCACGCGCTCCCGCTCGACCAGCCGGAACACTTCTTCGGGATTGAACCGGCGAATCATCACGTGGGTACCCCCGAGAAAAGTGAGCGAATGCGCAACGCCCCAACCGTTGGCGTGGAACAACGGAATGGTGTGCAACTCCACGTTCTCCGGCGAGGTCTGTCTGGCCAAGGCGACGTAGAGGGCGTGAACGTAGACGTTGCGGTGAGTCAGCATCACTCCTTTCGGGTGGGCACTCGTGCCGCTGGTATAGAAGAGTTCGGCCAGAGAGTTCTCGTCAAACTCCATGACGTCGCGCCAGCACACCGCCGCGTCAGCCAGAAGGTCTTCATAGTTTTGCGCAGCCAGCCAGGCTGCTTCGGGCCGACCGTCCAGCAGGAAGAAAGACTTCACCGAGGGAACTGCAGAACGAAGAGATTCGGCGACGCCGAGAAACTGGCTTTCGAGGAACAGTATTTTCGCGCCCGCATCGGTCAGAATGTAAGCAAGCTCCTGTGGGGCCAGCCGAATATTCAGAGGAAGCAAGACCCCGCCCGCCTCTAATACGCCATAGTAAGCCTCGAGGAGCCGGTGGCAGTTGGCGCTGAGGAACGCAACGCGATCGCCTGGCTGCACGCCGCATGCGCGCAGGGCACCGGCCAGCCGGCCTGCGCTCGCCGAAATCTGCGTAGGTCAGCCGCAGGTCTCCGCAAACGATCGCAGTCTTGCGGGGGAATTGCCACTGCGAGTAGCGCAGAAAGCGAACTGGCGTAAGGGGAACGTTCATGACGAACCTCGCCGAGCCCGCGCGACTGCTACCATGACGACTGCCCTCCGTCAACCACGAGAACGTGGCCGGTGACGTAGGCCGAGGCATCCGAGGCAAGGTACACGGCGGCTCCCTTGAGATCATCCGGGCCGCCGAACCGACCCTGGGGAATCCCCTTCAGCAGCAATTCCTTTCTGTGCTCGATCACCCAGTGGGACATATGCGTGGGAAACCAGCCGGGAGCGATGGCGTTCACCTGGACGTTGTGCCGGGCCCATTTGCACGCCAGGTCTTTCGTCAATGCGATCACTCCGCCCTTGCTGGCATGGTAGCCGGTTGCCTCTATGACGTCCGACGGGGCGCCGCCGAGACCCGCAACAGAAGCAATATTGATGATTTTTCCCCGGCCCTGGCCGATCATGATTTTCCCCACCGCTTGCGCGCACAAGAAGGCGCCGGTCAAATTCGTCTCGAGGACCTTCTTCCAATCCTCTAGGCGCATCTTTTCAGGCGACTCGCCCCAGGAAATGCCGGCGTTATTGAGAAGAATATCTATCTTTCCAAACTCGGCCAGCGTCGTTTCCACCAAATCCTGGATGTCTTTGGGGCTCGTCACATCGCAAGCGAGCGCCAGAGTTCGCACCCCGAGTTGCCGGAGTTCGCCGGCGGCCTGCTGGCAGCGCTCCGCGCGACGGGCACAAAGGACCAGGTGCGCGCCCATTTCCGCGAGCCCTTCCGCCATTTGTCGCCCCAAGCCAATTGAGCCGCCAGTGACGAGAGCCACACGCCCGGTGAGATCAAGAAGCTGCCGAGTATTCATGCTGAAATCCTGGGAGACTCCGTGAGCAACGCTTGCGCCGCCCCCGGACGCGCACTACAGCCTATCGCCAGAGGACCGGCCCCTCTGCTACGCAGTCGCTCCCTGTCCCTTGTTGAAATCCGCGAGCGTTTCACCTGTTTCGGCCAATTGCTTCAGCAGCGAGGAGGGTTCCCAGAGCTCGCCGTGCTGCCGGCGGAATTCGCAGATGCGATCATAGACCTTCCTCAGCCCCACGGCGTCGGCGTACCACATCGGACCCCCGCGATAGGCGGGGAACCCGTATCCGTTGACGTAGATGATATCGATGTCTACCGCGCAGCGCGCGTATTCTTGTTCGAGAATGCGCGCACCCTCATTGACCAGCGCATAGATGCAACGATGAACAATTTCCTCGGCCGAGATCTGGCGCTGCCGAATGCCGGCCTCTTCGGCCCACTTGCGTACTAGGCTGGCCACTTCGGGATCGGGAATCGCGCGCCGGTTCTCGTCATACTTGTACCAGCCGGCGCCCGTCTTCTGGCCGTAGCGTCCGAGCTCGCACAGGCGATCCTCCACGAGCGGCCGGCGTACGCCGGGCTTTTCCAGGTGGCGATACTCCTTGCGGATGCGCCAGCCCACGTCGAGGCCCGCGAGGTCGCCCGTAGCCAGCGGGCCCATCGCCATACCGTAGTCATACAGTGCATTGTCCACAGCCTCTACGCTTGCGCCCTCTTCCACGAGGAACTGGGCCTCGCGGCGGTACGGATGGAACATGCGGTTGCCGACAAAGCCGCGGCAGTTGCCCACGAGCACGGCGATCTTGCCAAGCTTCTTCGCAAGCTGCATGCAGGTGGCGATGACTTCCTTGCTGGTCGCCTTGCCGCGCACGATTTCGAGCAGGCGCATCACGCTCGGCGGGCTGAAGAAATGGGTGCCGATCACGGCTTGGGGCCGCGACGTGGCCGAGGCGATCTCGTCGATGTCGAGCGTCGACGTGTTGCTCGCCAGAATCGCGCCAGGCTTGCACACGCGTTCGAGCTCGCGGAAGACTTCCTTCTTGAGCGCCAAGCTCTCGAACACGGCCTCAACGACCATGTCCGGGCTCGCGAAACCATCGTAGCTGAGCGTCAGCTGAATCAGCCCTAAGCGCTCATCGACGAACTGCTGGGTGAAGCGGCCCCGCTTGACCGAATTCGCGTAAGCCTTCTGAATTGTGGCTAGCCCACGATCGAGTGCGGTTTGGTCGACCTCCTTAAGTAGGACGGGGATGCCGGCGTTCGCGAATACCATCGCGATGCCCGCGCCCATCGTTCCGGCACCGACGATCGCCGCCGTGTTTATCGGGAGAATGGGTGTTTCTTTCGGAATGTCGGGGATCTTGGCCACTTCGCGTTCGCCGAAGAAGACGTGAATGAGCGCCATGGACTGATCAGAGAAGAGGCAGTCGGTGAAGAGCCTCTGCTCCGCCTGGCAGCCTTCCTCAAAGGGCAACTTGGTGGCGGCTTCAACGGCGTCGATGGCCGCGAGCGGCGCCTTCATGCCGCGCTGCTTTTTGCGTGCAGTCTCGCGTGCGGCGGCAAAGATGGGGGCGTTCTGCTCCGGCGTGCCGAGCTTGTCGTTGCGCTGGCGGGTCTTGGGTGTAGGCTCTCCGGCAATTTCGCGCGCGAAAGCAGCAGCGCCGATTAGCAGGTCCCCCTCAATCAGCCGATCGACAATGCCGAACTTCGACGCTTCCTCCGCTTTGATCGGATTGCCTTCGGCGCACATTTCGACGGCTTTAGCGACGCCCGCGAGCCGAGGGAGGCGCTGTGTCCCACCCGCGCCGGGGATAATGCCGAGCTTCACTTCGGGCTGACCGACCTGCGCGCCGGGAACAGCCACGCGGTAGTGCCCAGCCATCGCCAACTCCAAGCCGCCGCCCAATGCCGTCCCGTGAATGGCCATCACTACCGGCTTGC
>DATFXF010000243.1:0-3133 GCA_035258565.1 Candidatus Acidiferrales bacterium | reverse complement strand
AAAGTCCTGCTCTTCGATGTGACCAATCGGGGTAACAAGATTACCTACCTGCCGCTGAACTTTCCGTTCAAGGCGCCACCGGAATTCCCTCCCATCAATGTCCCCAATACCGCGGAGGACGCCGGCACTGGGTACCTGATGCGACAAGGCTATACCCTCGTCTGGACCGGCTGGGACGCGACCGCGCCGGCCGGCAATGGTCGCCTGACCATGACTGTGCCGATCGCTTCCGCGGGTGGCCAGCCGCTCGTAGGTCCGGCGCTGGAAGAGATCGTGGTTGATAACGCCCAGAACGTCACGCCCGACGCCGCGGTGCTTAGCTGGCCGCTGACCTACCCGGCGGCTACCCTCGATGAGTCCAAGGCAACGCTAACGGTGCGCCAGTACCGTAGTGACCCGCCTACCGTCATCCCCGCCACGGAGTGGCAGTACCTCGACGCCTCCACGATCGGCCTGCGCCCGGCGGGACAAAAGCCCTTCGCGCGCGGCATGATCTATCAGTTCGTGTATCCCGCAACCGACCCGAAGGTCACCGGCATCGGTTTTGCCGCAGTGCGCGATTTTGTCTCGTTTCTACGCTATGTCGGCGCCGACGAGCAGGGAACCCCTAATCCGGTGGCGAGCACGCTTCGGTGGTCAATCGCCACTGGGCTATCACAGTCAGGACGTTTCCATCGACCATTTTTGTATCACGGATTCAACCAGGACGAGCAGGGACGGCAGGTGTTCGACGGCATGATGCCCTATATCAATGGCGCCGGCGGCGGCTTCTTCAATTACCGCTTCGCTCAACCCAACCGGACCGCCTTCCAGCGGTGGAGCCATGTCTACCCGGAGCAGATTTTCCCCTTCGCGTACACCAGCCTGACAGACCCGCTGACGGGCAAAACTGACAGTGTGCTGGCGCGCTGCGAGGCCTCGGGGACCTGCCCCAAGATCATGGAAGTCAACGATTCCAACAGCTACTGGTTCAAGAGCGCCGCTTTGGCGATCACCATGCCCGATGGCACCAGGGATCTGCCCGATCCGCCTACGGTGCGCTTTTATCTTCTTGCGAGCATTGCGCACGGCGTGGCTTCCGGGCGCGGTCTCTGCCAGCAGTTACAGAACCCAATCAGTCCGGGTCCGGCGTTGCGCGCCCTGCTGGCGGCGTTGACGGAATGGGTCATGGTGGGCACGGAGCCGCCGCCCAGCCGGGTGCCGCGCTTGAGCGATGGCACTCTGGTACGGCCGTTGCCGCAATCGGCCGTCGGTTTCCCCGAGATTCCGGGTGTCACCTACACGGGCGTCGCCAGCGTCCGCGAACTGTACAATTACGGTCCCGAGTTCGACCGCGGCATCATTAGCATCTTGCCGCCAGTTGCAACCGGCCGCGCGTATCCGACTTTGGTGCCGCAGGTGACGGCGGACGGGATCGACAGGCCGGGCGTTCAGCTTCCGGACATCGCGGTTCCCCTGGGCACTTACACTGGCTGGAACCTGATGGTGAACACTCCCAAGGACGAATGCACGGCGATGGGCTCATTCATTCCATTTGCCACCACCAAGGCGCAACGGCTGGCGGCGGGCGACCCGCGGCCGTCGCTGGAAGAGCGCTACGCGACTCACAGCCGCTACGTGCAAGCGGTCGAGGTCGCGGCAGAGCGGCTGGTCGCAGCGCGCTTGCTGCTGCCCGAAGATGCCAGAGCGTATGTCGAGGCGGCCAGGAACCGTGCGCTTGGCTTGCCCCCTTGAGCGAGTCGATCCTCTACGGCAATCTCTGCGCGCTTTCCCCTCCCGTTCGTGCTGAGCCCTTCGACAAGCTCAGGACAGGCTACGCCTGCAGGGCGGAGTGAAGCATGAACGGGCCTTGCCTTCCTTATCTCAATTAGGAAACCTATATGCCTAATCTAACAGGCACGCTCGTACTAATTCCGTGTCCAAGTATTCCTGCATCGAGCGGATTTTGCCGTCTGTAATCCGCCACACGCGGCAGTAGGTGTTGTTGTAATCCTTGCCGTCTTTCGTCCGCGCTTTCCCTCGCGCTTGCTCGGCAACGTAGTCGCCCTCGGCGATGAGATGCTCGATCGTCATAGCAATGGCTCCACCGCCTTCGAGTCGGGCGACGAGCGAGTTGCGCAGCCCTTTGAGCACTTTCTGTTTCCCTTGGATTGGAGGAAACATGGTTCCCATCACGCTCCACGTCACATCATCGGCAGCGTCAGCCAGGAATCCTTCCATATCCCCTCTGCTTAAGGCTGCGATCGCGCGACGAACGATCTCTTTGTTTTGCTCCTTGTTTTGCTCCTTGTTTTGTTCAGTCGACATAACTCCTCCTTGTTATCTTGTTCATCATTGATTACTCGTCACTCGGCACTGGTCACTCGCTCAACGCCTGCTGGAATCGGGCGTGCGGGGTGGGGATCGTTGCCCATCGACTGCCCTACGTTTCTTCGTCTGTCTGGGGTGGAGTTTGTTGTTGCAGCCAACGCTCCAACACTATGACCTCGATCTCTGTCACCTTGCGTAGACGATCATCGTTGGTGAGGAACAGGTGGGCACCAAATTCGATTGCCGCAGCCAGTTGTATAGCATCCGGGGTGCGAATCTGGTAGCGGGCTCGTAACTGTGCAGCTCTCAACGCCAAGTCAGGGTCGAGCGAGCGGAGAGTAAGAGAGGGACCGAATCGCAGGTACTGTTCATAGCGCGAATACAGTTTCTGCTCTCCCTTTGCCAGCGGCTGGGTAAGCACCTCGATGAACGTTATGACTGAGGTCACAGTCTGAATGGCACCAGCTTCCATCAAATCGAAGGCTTCCGCACACAGCGCCTGGTAACGTGGATGCTCTTCGAAGTAGTAGATGAAGATAGCTGAGTCCAGACCGACAGCTTGGGCGGCGTGGAGCTTCTCCCCTAGCGATCCCATTCATTCCTCAACTCGTCGATGTATCGATCTACGTCTACCCCTTCCCAGATTTCCTTACCCAATCCGCGTGCATCCTTCCACGACAGGCGCAGAGTTGCTTGCGGTTTGCGCTGTAGATCTCGAGCGACATGCTCGATGAGCTGAAGCTTCTCCTCTGGACTGAGTTTCTCAACAAGGGGCATGATCTCTGCGAGATTCGTTGCACTCATGGCTGGCTTTCCTTACTCT
>DATFXF010000242.1:0-3224 GCA_035258565.1 Candidatus Acidiferrales bacterium | reverse complement strand
GCCAGCCGGCTATCTCGCGGCCTGGCCCACCGTCTAGAGCGCGATAGTGAAAGACTTTATAGGGCCGCGCAAGGGATCTATTCCGCGCTTGCGGCATCACCGGCGAGCAGCACCGGACGGTCGAAGAAGCCGTAGAGGAGGAGCCCGGCATAGAAGCCGCCCAGATGCGCTTCCCAGGCGATGCCGGCCGCCTCAGTCAGTCCCGGAGCCTGCGCTAGCAGCACGTTGAGCACGGTCCAACCGACGATCACGGCGAGGATGCGGCGGTCCCGCAAAGTCTCCGACAGCGACAAGAGCGGCGTGCGCGCGGTGTTTGGCAGCCCGGGCGCTCCCGCCTCACGCATGTTGCGAAATACGAAGCGGAACGCAGCACCCATCAGGCCCGAGATGGCCCCGGATGCACCGACCATCAGCACGCGCGCATCGCTATTGAAGGCGAGATAGACAAGGGCCCCCGCAACACCGCACAGGACAAAGAAGACAAGGAAACGCCAAACATCCGTGCGTCGCGCGATGGGCGATCCGAACGCCAGACACCAGGCCGAGTTGACGAGGAGATGCGGCAGGTTCCCGTGCACGAACTGGTGCGTGACGAAGGAGGTGAGGACCGCCACGTGGCCACCGGGCAGGTCGCCGGCTCCACCGGTTATGCGCGCCGGTATGAAGGCCAAGGCCAGCACAAGCCATTCGCTCTCGCCTGCCGGTAGCACACCCCACAACAGCAGGTGCACGGCGAAGAACAACGTCAGCAGCCAAACCACGACAGCCGGAGCGTTGAAGATCGGTTGGTGATCCAAGGCTGCCGCTCCGCCGCGTTCGCGAAGAAAGCCCGCTAACACGCCCAGCCGCGTGCTGACAACCCTAACGGCAAAGAAATCGGACTGCCTGCCCCCCACACCCCCCACGCGCCCGCAGGCTGGCATGAGAGGTGCTCCTCCGGGGTTGCCCAGGCCGGCCACGTCCCGTTTCGGGACACAACCCGGCAAGCGCCCCCGGGGAGCCAAACCTGGAGAGCGGTCTGGGACAACAGGGGTTGCATCGGCTTATGCGGTCATCGCTCCAGACCCTCTACAGCTACTGGAACGAGGTGCGCGGGGGCCGCATTGCCCCGCAGCGCCTCGAGATCGAGCCCTCGCGGATCGGCGCAATCCTATCGGAGACCTTCATGCTGGAGGTGCTTAAGCCCGGCACCTATCCCTACCGGCTTGCCGGCACCCGGCTGTGCGAGATATTCGGCTCTGAACTGCGCGGCAAGAATTTCCTCGACGGCTGGAGCGAGGAAGACCGGCGCGGGCTCGAAAGCCGGCTCGCCAGCATCGGCGAGCAGGGAGCGGTGGTGCATCTGACCCTTGAGGGCATCGTCAACGCTCGCCACCGGGTTGAACTTGAGGCCAACCTGCTGCCGCTGCTGCACGGCGGCAAGATCACGCGCATCATTGGCGCCGTGAGCGTCACCTCGGCTCCCCATTGGCTCGGCAGCGAGCCTCTGGGCAACCTTCGGGTCAAGCAGCATCGGCTCTTTTGGCCCGACGGGCGAGCTCACGCCAGTGTGCTGCGCCCCGGCGGCCAAGCTCCTCTCGTGCCAGCCCTCTCACCACCCGACGCAGGCACCGTCAGTGCCGATCGACGGCGCTTTCGCATCGTGGAAGGCGGCCGCACGAGCGGCAAGTACGACAAGAGCTAACAGTGACCCCGTCTCATCAACCTTTCCTGAGAGGAGCAAGGGGGGATCGGGCCCTGAAGCCACCCGCGCTCGCCACTCAGCAGTGCGGCGCGACGGGTCGAAATGGTGCGGCCGTTAGACCTTCCTTAAGCCAATGCCCGGATAGTGTGCCAGACCGCTTATTGACCTGGGGCGTGCTCGATCGGAGACACCCCGGAGATCTCAGCGACTTGGGATGCGCACGGATCACATGCATGCCAATCCCATCAGTTGTTCGCATCGCTGCGCAGGGAGCTCCCGCAATCGGCACGTTGGTTGCACGGCAGATGGCGCGGGTCGTCAAACACCATTGCTTGGAGTGCAACTTCTCGGCACCCAAGACGCGCTTTGCCCGGAGCGCTTTGACGGGAAACGCGCATGGGCTTTGACGGAAAAATGAACGGCAACGGCAGGAACTAGGCAGCGGCGAGTTTGTTAAGTTCGAGTATGCGTAAAGATGGCAAGTCGAGGCAATGACGCGCAAAACTTACCTCGAACTGCAGGCCGACCGCTCAGCAAATCGCAGAACCCGTGCAGTACATTGATGGTAGTAGTCGAGGGCGGGGCATGAAACGAGTGCGCGTCATACTGTTGGCGGCAATGTTGGGCGGTCCGCTCGGCAGTGCCGCATGGGCCAACCCAGCAGCCCTACCGCGGGAACAGGACCGAAGCTCGCCTTACATGCGCGTGTTCGGCGTGACGCAGCCCCCGTACGGCTTCATCCAGTTCTGCCAGCGGATGCCGGAAGAGTGCCGCCAGGGTCCGCCGGAGGAGCAGCGCTTCTCGGCCACGCCGGAGCGCCTGAGCGAGCTCGATGCCATGAATAGGTTGGTCAACCACGAGATCGCTCCGGCCACCGACATGGAGATCTATGGTGTCGCCGAATACTGGACCATCCCGACCACGCGCGGCGACTGCGAAGACTACGCGCTCTTGAAGCGCAAGCTCCTCATCGCTCGTGGCTGGCCACCGAGCGCGCTCCTGATGACCGTAGTGCGCGATGAAAAGGGCGAGGGCCACGCAGTGCTCACGGCCCGCACGGTGCAAGGTGACTTCATCCTCGACAACAAGGTCGACGAGGTGAAGACGTGGAACCGCACCCGCTACGAATACGTCATGCGGCAGTCGTATCTCAATACGATGATTTGGATGTCCCTCGATCCGCGCGAGGGCAGCTCGACGGTGCCGATCGCCGGCGTGCGTACCGCGCCCCGGCGATAGACGGGCTCAAAGGTCCTCCAGATCGAGCTCAAGGATTGCCATCTGGAACTGGTAGCAGAGCTCCCCGTCCTCGTTGTCCACGGTCAGTGTGCCGACGAAATCTTCGCCCACGTAGACTTCGGCCGAATCCTTGATCTTCGGCCGAGCCCGCACCGACAATGTCTTGGTGCCGAACACCTTGCGCATGTACGCTTGCACGCGCACCATTTCACGAGGATCCACGCAATCACTCCCTAGCCGCAGCCGCAATCGTCAGGCAACAGACGCTGATCCATGGTGCGCGCCGGCTCGGGGCAGCCGG
>DATFXF010000241.1:0-3675 GCA_035258565.1 Candidatus Acidiferrales bacterium | reverse complement strand
CCGCAAGCTTGGCGCGCGCAACCGCCCGGAGCAAAAGGCGGCGGCCGAACCATCGCCGCGATCTTCGCGCACCTTCACAACAATCGTCTCTCGTGGCTGAAGAATTCCGCCCCGCAGCTGCAATGTCCCGCCCCGCTCGATCCCAACCGCTGCACGATGAAGCAAGCTGCGGCCGCGCATAAGAAGAGCGCGACGCAGTGCCTCCGCATGCTCGCCGATGCTTTGTCCACTGGCCCGAAATCTCGCGTCACGAAATTCTCGCGCGGGAGCTGGGCGCCATCATGGCCCGCCGGAGGGACTATGTTCGCCTACATGTTTTCACACGAGGCCCACCATCGCGGGCAGATCCTGATGCTGGCGCGCCAACTCGGCTATCGCCTGCCTGACCAAGCCTCCCACGGCATCTGGCAATGGGACAAACTCTGGAAAGAGCACGGCTTCACCTCTCGCCCGCGTTAAGGAAGCTAGGAGACAAGCCTCGGGCTTGCCATGGCCTCTCGATGCGGGAGCGAGATCCGAACTCTTTCGGCAACCAGCGCAAGAACCTCGTTCAGCCTGTCGAGGCGAGCCTCCCGCCGTCTACGAACGGATCGTGAGGATCTGCAGTGGATGGCACGCAGGGGATGGGCTGACGCCAATCGCCGAAGCAAGCGTAGGCTTGATGCGTCGTGCGCGCGAGAAAAGTACTGTGTATCGGGGTATGGCTTCCGGAGCAACAAGACGCTCTCAGGCGAAGGGGTTTTCGTCCGCAGTGGGTCCATAGACCACCGGGACCGGCACGTCCAGCAGGCGGAGGTAAACTGATAATTGACCCCGATGGTGATACAAATGATTCAGCAGGGTCGTTCGCAGTACCGCGATGCGAGGTTTGTGGAAGATCTCTTTCCCTTGAACACGAGGCGCCAGTTTCCCAAAGCGGTTTGCTCGGTTATGTTGCTGAGGACCTCCTCGGCAGTGCGGGCGTTTTTCTCGAAAGCGGCGCGAATTTCTTCCACGCTGTTTGCGGAGGGCGGCGGAACACTGCCGGGCGTAAACTCGGCGGAGTTGGCAACTCTTTCGGCCATGCCGGGAATGTTGGCGATGTGCATGGCCAACTCGCCGAGCGATCTGGATTTCTGGTGCGGCTTCCAGGCGAGTTTATCCGCCGGGATTCGTTCTAGCACGCGCCGGGTTGCGGGGATTTCCTCGCGCAATTCGTTCAAGATAGGTTCAACGATCGTCACCATCGCTGTAGCTCCTCTCGAGAATTCGTTATTTGCCCGCGGCGACCGGTGCCGGTCGTTCCGCTTGATAGAGTCTGACGCCCTAATACTTTTACCACCGTAGGCGCAGAGTACAAAGAGCCCGCAAAGATCGGCCGGCTTCACTTCAGCGGGCGGCTTCGGCGCGCGCGCGAGCGCGGTCGCTGATGTGCGTCCAGCCCTTGCGGATGTTCTGCCGGACATCATCAGGAACGGGGCCGAGGGCGAAATGGTGAAAAGCGATGAGCGTGCCGCCTTCGACTTCGCTCAAGCGGTATTGCACATTAGAGACGACCGCATAGGACATGAACAGCGGCCCGCAGATCTCCAGCAGTGTGGGGCGCTTGATGGCCTGCACGGTTCCCCAGAAATGGCCGTTGCCATCGCCGAGGTCACGATACCAGCGGCCACCGGGCCACGGCTCCAGTTTCATGGGCAGCGGCTTGCCTTCGGGTGTGTCGGCCGCGGGGCCGAGCTGCTCGAGCAGCGCGGCGAAGGTGGCGTCGAGCGAAGCGCGAACGCGCGTCTCCATGCTGATATTGAGGATCAAGTTTTCGATTCCTGGTGCTGCCGCTACGGATGTCATCGTTCCTCCTTGTAAGGATTTTGCTGAATTGGTTTTTGAGTTTTTGCTTCGGCGCGCTCCTTGATGCGCAGCAGCTGATGCTGCCAGAAACACTCGAACGTTTTGGTCCAGTCGTACAGCGGGCGGATCGCTTCGGCGTTGGTGCGATAGAGCATGCGCCGTCCCTGGCGGCGTGCGCGGACCAGCCCGACGTCACGCAAGACGCGAAGGTGCTTAGAGACGGAAGGCTGCGCCAAGCGCAGCGTGGCTACGAGGTCGCCGACCGGGCGTTCCTGGAGCGCGAGGTAGCTCAGGATTTCGCGGCGGCGCGGTTCGGCGACGGCGTTGAAGGCATCGGAGGTGGTGGTGGCGCGAGGCATGGGCGTTACATTACATGCCCATATGGGAATATGTCAAGCAGAAATCTCACACCCTGCGCTTTTGCCTATGTGCTGCCGGTTTCTAGGCCGCGAGGACTGGGCAGTCCTCGCCTCCAAAGCAGCTGCGGATCTGCCTCAGCGACGTCCATCTGTCGCCGCCTCCTGATGGCGATTAACCTACTGGTGCCCATGAGCGTTGAGAGTTTTCCTGGCGCGGTTGTAACGTCATCTCCTATAAGATTCCGGCGCCCATCAAGGGGCACACTTACTCTACTCAATCGGAATCCCGACAGGGGAGTTCTTTCTCCGAAACCCATGATGTTGCGGAGAAAGCCTCGTTGATTTCGGGGGAAATGACCGTTGCATGGCTGTTTGCGGCGGCCGCGGTCCTGCTGCAAGGGCTTACGAACGGCCGCTACGGCTATTTTCGCGACGAGCTCTATTTCATGGCGGCCGGGGACCATCTCGCCTGGGGCTATGTGGATTTTGCCCCGCTCGCCGCATGGTTGATGAGGGTCAGCCGCATGGTGTTTGGCGATTCTCTGCATGCCATTCGATTCCTGCCGGCCCTGGCGCAAGGAGCAGAGGTCGTGCTGACTGGGGTCATCACGCGCGAGCTAGGGGGAAGGCGGTTCGCAGTTCTGCTGTCCTGTTTGTCTGTACTCTTTGCGCCGGTAATTCTGAACAATGCAACCCGGTTTTCTATGAACCCTTTTGAGCCATTGTTCTGGATGGGTTGCATTTATTTCTTGTTGCTGGCCATCCATCGGAGCCAGCCAGAGGTGTTGGGGTGGTGCGGGGTGCTGCTAGGACTTGGTCTAGGGAACAAGCATTCGACGGTCTTCTTTTTGATCAGTCTTGTGATCGGCCTGCTAGTCACGAGTCATCGTAGGTTGCTGGCCGGCAAATGGTTCTGGATTGCCGCCGGAATTGCTTTCCTGATTTGCATGCCCAATCTCATTTGGCAGTACCAGCACCACTTTGCAACGCTCGAAGACCTGGAGAACGTTAGACGAACTCACAAGAACATCGAACTGCCGCCGCTTCCATTTATCCGGCAGCAGATCATGATGCTGGCTCCGGCCAGCGCCCTCGTGTGGATCGCGGGGCTCGGGTTCTTGCTGTTTCATCGCGCAGCCATGCGCCACCGGAGCTTGGGCGTGATGTTTCTGGTCTTTTTCACCGGCATGATGGTCCTTCACGCGAAGGACTATTACCTCGCTCCAATTTATCCGATTCTGTTTGCCGCGGGCGGAGTGTTCTGGGAAAAGCTGGTAGAGGCCCGCCGAGGAATGCGTTGGGCTAAGGTGGCGGCACCCGCTCTGTTCACAGCTGTGGGATTGCTGGCCATTCCGCTTGTGGTTCCTGCTCTGCCGGTGGAGGACATCGTGCCGTACAGGGAAGCGATGGGAATCAAAATGTCGCGTACGGAACGCCACCACGCGGGCCCGTTGCCGCAGCATTTTGGCGATGAGTTCGGATGGCCGGA
>DATFXF010000240.1:0-6653 GCA_035258565.1 Candidatus Acidiferrales bacterium | reverse complement strand
CGGATAAGCCAGCCAAACCGGATACCAGTAGGAAGGAATCTCGCGGGTGGCTGGCCAGCGTGAGCTCGCTCCGCCGTCAAAGCCCTCGAAGCTCGGGGGGTTCAATAGCAGCGTTTTCATCACCTCGGGCATAAGATCACTGTCTCCTCAGCGCGCTAGGATTAGACTGTCCGCAGGAACAAGCGTCCATTCTACTTGAAAACCTTCCCCGCCCAAACAAGATGCTTTGCTGACTTCCTATTTGTTCGTACATGCCCGGCCCGCTGTGCAAAGGGAAATCGAAATAGGGAGGGTTGCGTCGTGTCGCCAGCACATGCCAGGGTGCCGCAATCAAAACGATGACCAAAAGACCCGTGATCGGTCGCAGCCGCTCCCAGGTGCGGGCGGAAAAGAGCTGCCGCGTGAGCGCAAGATAGACCAGGGCGGCGCCGGCGGGCAGCATAACTGCCAGCAGACCCTTGAGCAGAAGACCCGCACCCAGGCAGGCGGCCAACACCATGGCCCAGGCCCTTGGATGAGCCTCGTCTTCCTTCGAGCACCCGCAGAAAAGCCCACATGGCCAATGTCACGGTCAGGGCGAGCATCACGTCGGGAATCAGAATCCTCGTAAAGAGGAAGAGGCCCACACACGTCGCTAGGCAGAGGCCGGCCCAGTGGCCCGCACGGCGCCCGAAAGCCCAGGCGCCGAAGCGTAGGGTGACCCAGCACAGCAGAATCGCCGACAGCGCAATCGGGATCCGCGCCACCCAGTCATGGATGCCCAGGAATTTGTAGGCGATGGCGATGATCCAGTAGATGAACGGCGCCTTTTCCAGGTACGCAACACCGTCGAGCCGCGCGGCGACCCAATCGCCCGAGTCCAGCATGTTGCGGGCGATTTGAGCCTGGACGGCATCCACATCATCCATCAGGGATGGCGGCGAAAGGATCGAACCTAGAAAGATGACCGCGGCGAAGGCGAGGACGATCAGGTCGGAGCCAGAACGCTGTCCAGAGTCACCCGGCTTTCCTCGGGGACTCGTCGGGTCTCGATTCTCCATCGTTTCACCCACAGGAACAGAATCAAAAGGCCCCACAGGTGATAACCGAGGTTCACGCTCCGATCCAGGTGCCGGCGAAGCAGGGACTGGATTGCATCAGCTTGAAATAGTTTGGTTTGCTCCACGGCTTCCGGGGTAAGCGTGTCGAGCAGCAGGGGCCGCAACGCGCCGCGCAACCAGTCGTGCGCAGGGATGTCCAGGCCGACTTTCTTCCGCCGCAGCGTCGTTTCCGGCAGTTTGGTTCTCATCAGCGCCTTCAGGAGAACCTTCATCTGAAAACCCTGGACCTTGAACCCCTGCGGGAGGGATGCAGCGAATTCCACGATGCGATGGTCCAGGAACGGCGGCCGAACCTCGAGGGAATGCGCCATGCTCATCCGGTCCACCTTATAGAGAATATCGTCAGGCAGGTAGAAGCGCTCGTCGAACCAGAGGTAGCGGTTCAGGTAGCCCACCGATCGCGACTCCACCGGCAACTCGTCGAAGAGCCTGGCCACGGCGTGGTGGTTCCGGGCGCGCAAAAGCGCCCTCTTCTCCGGCTCCGAAAATGTTCCGTTCCAGTAGATGTGGGCCTCATCAGGCGGTAGCAACGAGCCTTCGAGGAACCGCTTCAGTTTGTATTCCAAACTAATCTTGTCGTCGGAGACGGGCCAGTGCCGCACGAGGCGCAAGGCCAGCCGTCGGCTGGCAGCGGGCAGGAGACGCGCCAAGCGCAGCGCGCGATCGGCCAGATAGGTGATGTAGCCGCCAAACAGCTCATCGGCACCTTCGCCGCTCAGTGCCACGGTCATATGCTGGCGGCTCATCCGCGCGAGGAACCAGACGGGCAGCGCGCCGGCATCCGCGCTGGGCTCGTCGGAGTGGTAGGCAAACTCCTCTACCGCGCCCGGGAGGTCAAGCGAAGGATTCAGGTCAAACTCATGGTGCTCGGCCCCATACCGCGAGGCGATTTCGCGAATATAAGGGGTTTCATCGAAGCTCCTCCCACGAAAGGAGATCGAAAACGTCTTCGGCCGAGAGGAGCTTGCTTCGGACGCGTAGTGCAGAATCGTCGAAGAATCGATCCCGCCGCTCAGCCAGACGCCTAGCGGCACGTCCGACATGAGGTGTTCGCGGACGGACTGTTTGAGGAGAGAGTCCAGTTGCTCGCAGGCGGATTCGAGCGTCCACGCCTTCTGGGGCTGGAACTTGAGCCGCCAGTATACTTCTGTGTGCACCTGCCCATCGCGCCACTCGAGCAAGTGGCCGGGTGGCAGCTTTTCAATGCCTTCGACCAGCGTGTGCGGGCAAGGAACGTAATTCAGCGAGAGATAAAGATGCAGGCCGGCGAGATCCAAGCGCCGCTCAATCTCGGGGTGCACGAGGAGGGACTTCAATTCGGAACCGAAATACAGCTCCTCACCACGCCGGCAGAAGTAGAGCGGCTTGATGCCCAAGCGGTCGCGGGCCAGCAGAAGGCGCTTTTTCGATGCGGTCCACAGCGCCATGGCAAACATCCCGCGCAGCCGCGACAAGAACTGCTTATCCCACTCGAGAAAGGCGTGGAGAACGACCTCGGTGTCGCTATGGGACGTAAACCGGTGGCCCAGGGCTTCGAGCTCTTTCCTCAGGTCAGCATGGTTGTAGACTTCCCCGTTGAAGACCAGAACCGTGTCCCCATCCTCGCTGAACATGGGCTGATCGCCGGAGTGCAAATCAATGATCTTCAGGCGGACCGCACCGAGGGAAATGTCGGGAGACTCGTAGGTGGCTTGCTGGTCCGGCCCGCGGTGGACGAGCGAATAGGTGGCGCTCTGAATGCGCTCAGCGCTGACGACCCGGTTTTTGTGGGTAAAGCCGGCGATTCCGCACAATGCTCAGCCGTCCCCTGCTCCCCGGCATGGAATCCCCAAAGTAGCGGCTCAGTCTAACATGAGTCCTGACCCTGCGGGCCAATTTCTCAAGTCTTTCTGGCCCGCTGGCAGACAGTCCGGTTTCTCCCTTCCGGGAGCAAGGACGGGTCAGGAGATTTCGCCGAGGTAAAGGGCCATCCCGATGGCCGCCCTCATCCCCATGCGCTCGAGTGCGCGCACTTCCCGACGGCTCGAAATCCCCCCGGCGGCGGTGATCGGAAGCCGCGTCGCGCGGCGCAGCTTACGAAACCAAGCGAGATTCGTGCCCCCGAGCGACCCTTCCGCGTCCACATAAGTGCAAAGGAATTCCGAGCAGTATTTCTCAAGCTCCCGCATCACCTCCTCGGGGCGCAGCGGGAGCCTACTTCGCCAGCCCCGCACGACGATCTGGCCGCGATCCGAATCCAGTGCCAGGATGACCCGCCGCCGTCCGAGACGCGATTTGAGGTGCCGGAGAAACTCATGATGGATCCGGCCGCGATGAAAGGCGGCACTGCCGATAATCACTTTTTCCGCGCCCCAGCGGAGCATTTGGTCCGCGCGCCTGACGCTGCGAATGCCCCCACCAACCCGAACCGGCATGTGCGCCTGCCGGCACAGCGCCCGTACCAATCTCGCGTTGCTCCCGCGGCCAAGTGCAGCGTCGAGGTCGATCACGTGCAAGAGTGAGTAGCGCCGAAAACGCTCGAGCAATCCCAGAACGTCTTCGACCACGAGCCGCCGGCGACGCCCGTGGACCAGCTGCACGGCTTTGCCGTTCTGAAGGTCAATACAGGGAACGATCATTCCTGCCCTCCGGCAAGATCAAGCCGGCCAGCGAACCGTCACGCCCCGCGCTCGAAGGAATTGTTTCAGTTCGCTCAGGCTGTGGAGATGGTCATGGAAGATGGAAGCCGCCAGGGCTGCGTCGGCGTGTCCTTCCGTGAAGACGGCAAGAAAATCCTCGATCGTATCCGCGCCGCCCGAGGCGATCACCGGAACGCTTACCGCGCCGGAAACGGCCGCGGTCAGAGCGCAATCGAAGCCGCTGCGCGTGCCATCTCGATCCATCGAGGTCAGCAGGATTTCGCCCGCACCCCGGGCGACGCCCTCCTGCGCCCAGGCGACGGCGTCGCGGCCGGTGGAGTCGCGACCGCCGCGGACAAAGACCTCCCAGCGGTCGCCGGCACGCTTCGCATCAATCGCCAACACGACGGCTTGCGCGCCGAATTCTCGGGAGAGCTCGCCGATCAACTCCGGCCGGCGGACAGCCGCTGTGTTGACAGTGATTTTGTCGGCGCCGGCGCGCAGCACGATGCGTCCTTCTTCGACCGCACCGATGCCGCCGCCGGCGGTGAGTGGGATAGCGAGTTGCTCGGCAACGCGCTCGATGGTCTCGAGGAACGTGGGCCGGTAGTCACGCGAGGCGGTAATGTCCAGGACCACGAGTTCGTCGGCGCCCTCGCGGTTATAGCGTGCGGCCAATCGAGCCGGGTCGCCGGCGTCACGGAGATTCGCGAACTGCACCCCCTTCACGACCCGAGCGCCGTCCGTATCGAGACAGGGGATGATGCGCCGCGCCAGCGTCACGGCCGACCCTCCACGCCCGCAAAGGCAAGAAAATTGCGCAGCACTTGCGCGCCTGCCTCCCCAGATTTCTCCGGGTGAAACTGGACGGCGAGGACATTGTTATGTTCGAGCGCAGCCACAAACGGGACGCCGTGGTCCGAGAGGGCCACCGCGACATCACCCATATCGAGCATGGCGTAGGAATGGGCGAAATAGAAAAATGAGCTCTCCGGCACATCCCGCAGCAAGACGCTCGGCCGCACGCGGCGTACCTGATTCCAGCCCATGTGAGGCAGCTTGGCCGTATTCGGAAGAGGCTCAACGGTCCCGCTCAGGATGCCAAGCCCTGCGTGGCTGGGGTCCTCCTCACTTCGCTCGTAGAGCGCCTGGAGGCCGAGGCAAATGCCCAGAAAAGGCACGCCGCGCCGAATTGCTGAGCGCAAGGGCTCGAGCAAGCGCTGTTCTCCAAGCGTGCGCATCAGCGCGCCGAAGTGGCCAACGCCCGGCAGAATCAGGGCCTGGCAGCCCTGGAGGGTTTCGGCGCTGCTCGCGCGCTCGGCTCGAGCGCCCATGCGCGCGAGCGCGCGCTCGACCGACGGAAGATTGCCCGCGCCATAATCCACCAGCGCAATTTTTGTGGTGCTCACAGCAGCCCCTTCGTGGTCGGCAGAATGCGCTTGAGCTGCGGGTCGCGCGTCACGGCAAAGCGCAGGGCGCGCGCGAAGGCCTTGAACAGCGCTTCGACCTGATGGTGCGACGACCGGCCATAGAAAAGCTGCAAATGCACGTTTGCGCCAGCGGCCTGCGCAAAGGCCCGGAAAAAGTCCTCGAGCAGTTCCGTCTCGAAGTCTCCCACGCGGTGCCGAATGCCCTTCCAGCGGCAGACCACATGGGGGCGGCCGCTCAGATCAATCGCCACCCGAGCGAGGGCCTCATCCATGGGCATCAGGAAGTAGCCGGCGCGGAGGATGCCGCGCTTTGAACCTAACGCCCTCCGGGTCGCCTCGCCCAGCACCAAGCCGATGTCCTCGACCGTGTGATGTTGGTCCACGTCCAGATCCCCGCGGGCGATGAGCTCCAGGTCGAAGGCACCGTGTCGCGCTACGAGTTCGAGCATGTGATCGAGAAAGCGAATCCCCGTGCGCACCTGCGCGCGGCCGCGACCGTCCAAATTCAGCCTGACGCGGATGTCGGTTTCGGTCGTGGTGCGCCGAAGGTAGGCTCTTCTCATGCCAGGTATTTCTCCAGTTCGTTGACGTTGCCCAAGATGATCTTGGCAGCGGCGGAGCACAGCCGCTCGGAAAGTCGCCGGGCATGGCGATTGCGGGGCACCACGCCGATAACGTTTGGCCTGAGTTTCACCACCACCTCTCAAGCGCTCGAATCAGCCGCCGCACCTGAGCCGGAGTGCCAATCGTGATCCGCACATACCCGGGGGAGCCGAAGTCGCTCTGGCGGTCACGCAGCAGGATGCCCTGCCTGCGCAGCGCGCGAAGCAGCCCGGGCGCCCGCCGACCGAAATCCGCAAGGATGAAGTTCGCCGCGCTCGGGAAGGCCCGAATACCCAGCCCAGCGAGCACTTGCGCGAGCTTCCGCCGGCTGCGGGCTACGCCTTGCGCATAGCGCCGAATGTAAGCGATATCCCGCGTGGCCGCCGCGGCGGCTACGAGAGCTGCCGAGCTGACTGGATAGGGCGAGTGCGCCTTGCGCAATACGTCGGCGAGGCGGCGGCAAGCAAGCAAACAGCCTACGCGCAGCCCGGCCAGCCCGGCGGCCTTCGAAAACGTCCGCGTCACGATCAGATTCGAGTGCCGTCGAATTCCAGGCAAGATGGTTACGCCGGAGAACTCCGCGTAGGCTTCGTCCACGACGACCAGCGTGCGCGGGGCGGCCTTTAGAATCTGCTCGAGCGTCACCTGGTCAACCAGTGTTCCGGTGGGATTATTCGGATTGGCGAGGAAGAAGACGCGTGGTCTGCGCCTTAAAGCTCGCCGAACCCCTTCGAGCGGGAAGCGCATAGCTCGGTCATAGTGCAGGGAGAGGATCCGTGCGCCGGCCAGTTCAGCATAGAAGCGGTACATCGCAAATGTGGGCTCGACGAGGAGGACGGTGCTCCCTGCCGCAACGAACGCGTCCGCGACCAGGTGCAGGGCGTCATCGGTGCCATTCGTGA
>DATFXF010000239.1:0-2606 GCA_035258565.1 Candidatus Acidiferrales bacterium | reverse complement strand
TACCACTGAGCTAACCCGGCAAATCAATGACTTACAAAACAGAGGTTCAAGCTTTGTCTGAACCGCGTAGCGGTACTCTCATGAGATAAGCAGGAGTCTTATGAAATAACAGGAAAGCCCCGTCCGAGCTACCTGCGCGATTCCGGAACCGTCGAGGCGGCAGCCAACGAAAAAAATTTTTTGGAATGGGAACCTCCGGCGCCACTGGCCGTTGAGCGATGGGATGAGCTCTACGACCCTCTGAGCTCGTTCGTCCCAGACTTGAGCCCCGCCTTTAGGCGGGGTTTTTCTTGCCCACGCGAGCACCAAGCGGCCATGCCCGACGCATCGTCGCGCCCGGCCAGGGCATGACCGCTCCGCTAAATGCCATCAAGCCGTGTGGCCCGGGTCGAGGGGAGATGGAGTTTGCAGCTTGTTGTCTTCGGTCATCAGGTCAGCGCGCGGCCGACCCTTTTGGCCGCGCCAGCCGAGACGTTGCTGCGCCACGTCATCCTCGCTCGGCCGATCTTCCTCGCGGCCCTGACGTATTCTGGCCCTCTCGCGAATGCTTTGCGCCATAGCCTTCAGCCTTCTTCGCCTTCGCTCCCCACGGACGGCACATTCATACCGCGTCAATATGACGAGGCATAGCGTCGCCGCTTGTGCGCGAGGCTTCCATACTTAGATAGCTGGCAGTGTCGCGTCCCTCCCAGCCCCCTGCGATACGCGACATGAAGAAGCCCCGGCTGCGTTAGGTTCGCCGGGGCTTCGACTTGTCTGGAGCTGGCGCCGTTAAGTGGCCGGCTTCGGCTCCGCTTCTAGCGGTTTCCAGATGCTGATGTGACGCGTCTCAGGCATCAGGAACAGGGCGAGCACGAAGCACACCGCAGGGACCAGGATCGGATAGAGCAGGGCGTAGCCAAGGCTGCCCGTGGCCGCAAACGCCGCGGTGGTGACAATTGGCACCAATCCGCCGCCCCAGCCGTTGCCGATATGGTACGGAACGGACACGGAGGTGTAGCGGATGCGGGCGGGGAAGTATTCCGCCAGGAACGCTCCGATCGGCCCATAGACCATGCCGACATAGTTGACGAGGATGGCGATGATCAGGATCGCGATCGGATAGTTGATGTTACCCGGCTGAGTGACCGCTCCGAGCCATGAATAGAGCGGATAATAGGTGACCGACGCCAGCAAGAAGCCGCCCAAGATCACCGGCTTGCGGCCGATGTGGTCGGACACCCAGCCCCAGAGAATCAAGGTCGGCGTCGCGATGAGCAGCGCGATCGCAATGATGAGATACGAGTTGGCCAAGGTTATCTTGGAGACTTGCTGCAGGAAGTACAACGCCCAGAACTGGCCGCTGTACCAGACCACGCCTTCACCGATCACTACGATGCTGGCAATCAGCACGAATTTGATATTGGCGCTGAGGAACGCCTCCTTCCACGGATTTTTGGTCATTAGCCCCTTGGCCTTGATCTCCTGGAAGATCGGCGTCTCTCCGAGTTGCAAGCGGATGTAGATGGCGATCGCCACCAGGAGGAAGGACACCAGGAATGGGATGCGCCACGTCCACGCGTCGAACAGTTGGGGGCCGGAATAGAACTGGGTGAACCACACCACCCCGACCGCCACCACGATGCCCAAGGTCGGCGAGGTCTGCAGCCACCCGGTGTAGTAACCGCGGCGTTCGTCCGAGACATGCTCGGCGACGTAGGTGATGGCGCCGCCATATTCGCCGCCCAGGCAAAGGCCTTGGATCATGCGCAGCGCGAACAGGATAAACGCGGCGGCCAAACCGATCTGGTCGAAGGTGGGGATCAGCCCGATTACCCCGGTGCCGATGCCCATTCCACTCAACGTGATGAGGAACGTGTACTTGCGTCCAACCCTGTCGCCCAGCCATCCGAACAGGAACGCTCCCAAGGGTCGGATCAGGAATCCGGCGGTGAAGAGCGCGATCGTGCTCAATAGAGCCGCGACCGGGTGCGTCTTCTCGAAGAATTTGACCGCCAGCACGGCGGCCAAGCTTCCGAAGATGTAGAAGTCGTACCACTCGATGACGTTGCCGACTGCCGCGGCAATGATCACTTGCCGAAAATTCTTCGGGATTTGCATCTTGTCCACCTCCCTTGCCAGATTTTATCGCTTCGAGGCGCACAGCTGCACTGAAGGCACCGGAGCGAAACACTCCCTGAACCCACCGTATGGCGCATGCCCTCCGCAGGCCCATCCGCGAACGGGTCGGAAATGATGAAAAAGGTATCATTGCGGGGAGCGTGACCTAATTAGACTTTCGGCCTAGGCGTGGCTTTTAGCGGGGAAGAATCAATGCGTCTGGGCGGCCCGCCCCGGCCTGCGTCAACTCGCCTGTTGAGTGGCGACGTAGAGCGCCAGCGCCGCCGCGTTTGACACGTTGAGCGCCTTGATCCGCCCTGGAAGATCGAGCCGCGCGACCGCATCGCAGCTTGCGCGCGTGAGTTGCCGCAGCCCCTTTCCCTCGGCGCCCAGCACCAGCGCGAGCGGCGTGCGCAGCGCGGCCTCGCGCAGGTCGCTCCCTCCCGTGCTGTCGAGGCCGACCAGAAGGTATCCGCGCTCGCGCAACACCGCGAGCGCGCGGGCCA
>DATFXF010000238.1:0-12295 GCA_035258565.1 Candidatus Acidiferrales bacterium | reverse complement strand
GAATTTTTCGCCGTAAGCGACGCCGCGTACGCTGCCGGGCACGAGCGCGGTCACTTCCGCACGGCGAAAGAAGAGCTGCTCGGCATCGGCGACGGCGAGCAGCTCGGCCAGCCACGCGTAAAGCAACGCTTCAGTGTCGGCTCCAGTGGCCTCGATTTCGCGACGCAGACGCTCCTCGATGCCATCCAGCTCGCACGCCAGCGAAAACATCGCCAGCGCGGCATTCGCGAATAACTCCTCGAGCGTCCGCCCGCAGGCCAGGAAGCCCACGTCGGCCGGATGATCGAGAAACTCGAACGGCGCAGGCACGCGCGGATTCTACCTCCTTGACGCAGCCGAACGCGCGTGGAATAGTCCGCGCACCCCTACTCGCCGACCATGACGCAACTGGCCCGCAAGCTCCGGCCGACTGACTACTTCGCGCTGGGCTTCGGCGCGATGGTGGGGGTGGGCTGGCTGGTCGTGATGGACGACTGGCTCGAGCGCGGCGGGCCGCTCGGAGCCATCCTCGGCTTCGCCATCGGTGGCGCAGCGCTGCTGCCGATCGGCTACGTGTACGGTCAGCTCGTCATGGCCATGCCGGACGCGGCCGGTGAGATTGCTTACACCGCGCGGGCCTTCCCGCGATCCGTGAGCTTCGCCACGGGCTGGATCATGCTGCTCGCCTACCTCATCGTCTGTCCCTGGGAGGCAGTGGCCATCGGCAAGATCGTTGCCTACCTGTTTCCCGCGCTCGATTCGATGGAACTCTACCGGCTGGCCGGCAAGCCGATTTATCTTCCGCACGCAACGGTGGGGCTCGCACTGACCGCCTTCCTAACGGCGCTGAACTATTGCGGAATCCTCATGAGCGCCACTTTTCAGAAGTGGACCACCTTTGGCGTTCTAACACTTTTCCTGTTCTTTGTCTCTTGCGGAGCAGCGCACGGCACACCGCAGAATTTCCTACCGCTTTTCACCCATGGCCCGCTGATTTCGATCCTCCTGGTCCTCCAGATTGTGCCGTACTTCATGACGGGCTTCGAATCGGTGGGAAAAGCGGCCGAAGAAGCGATCCCCGGTTTCCGCTCGCGCGATTATTTCCGGGCCATCCTCGCGGCGCTTCTCGTGGCGATCATGTTCTACACCGCGGTGATCGCGGCGGTGGCTTACGTTTCGCCCTGGCCGTCGCTAGGGATTGGGAGTTTCGCCACCGCTGCTGCTTTCGAGCGCGCGTTCCGCTCGCGCTGGATCGTCAACGTGATCCTCGCCACTGCGCTGCTCTCCCTGCTGAAGGTCTTCAACGGAAACTTTGTCGCGGCAAGCCGGCTGTTGTTTGCGCTGGGGCGGCGCGGGCTGGTCGCCAGGGGCTTGAGCAGCGTGCACCCGAAGAACCAGACTCCTTGGGTTGCAGTGCTGTCCGTGGGTCTAACCACCGCGGTGGCCACGCTGCTGGGGAGTGCGATTCTGGTTCCCATCAGCGAAGTCGGTTCGGTGGCTTCCGCAGCAGGCTGGCTGGCCGCCTGCGCCGCATATTATCGAATGCGGCCCGGGCCAGTGGGGCGCGGCAACGCGGCGGCGGGTATGGTCGTGGCTGCGCTGCTCGTCCTGATGAAGGTACTTCCTTTTATCCCGGGGCACTTCAGCGTGTACGAATACGCCGCACTGGCTATCTGGGGAACCATCGGGCTCGCGCTCCGCCGCCGAGAAGCTTGATCACCCAGAAGGCACACTCAAGGTTCGAGAAGTTCGACGCCGTGCTCGTCTGGGAGCTCGATCGATTCGAACGCGCTCTCCACGCCAAAAGCGGCCGGGCCACAGGGAAACACGGAGGGCGTCCCGCCGGCCCGCAATAAATCGCAACCGGGGTTACATACCCTTTTTCTTTGGCGGCGCTTTCCCCATAGACTCTCCGGCAGGTTTCTCCTGCTTGGCAATCACCTTATCGGCGATCTTCTTGTAAGTCGCCGCCGGAAGGATCTTTCTCCGGACCAGCTCGGTCTTCATCTTATAGGGCCGTCCGTCAATGATCTTCTGGGCGTAGACTTCTCCAATGCCCGGCAAGGCTTCCAACTGCTCTTTCGTTGCCGTGTTCAGATCCACCAACTCGGCACTGGACTGCCCCGAGGAAGCCTGGCTTGCCGAGGAGGAAGGTTTGCTGGTTTTGGAACTCTTGCCCTGCGCCACAGACAAGCTGGCAAAGACGGCGAGCACCAAGACCGCGACACCTGTCACGGCAAGGAACAGTTTTCGGTTCATGGGCATTCTCCTTACTGTTGTTTCTTGGATTTGCCTTCTTTTGCTTCGCGGTAGCCGGCCTTAATGGCGTCGGCTTCTGCCATGTACTTCCCCTTTTTTGTTTTTCCGTACCAACGATCACCCTCGCGATGATAGACACCCGTCGTGGTGTTCACCCAGACCATTCCACTGCCCGGAGCTGGTGCAGCAGTGCCTGTGGTTCCGGTTTTGGCAGTGGATGTGGCGCCTGTCTCGGTGCTCGGGGCTGCGGATTCAGTGGAAGACTTGCCGGCCTTACCTTTTTTGCTCTTCTTCTCCTTTTTCTCTGGTTTCGTGGCCGTCTCCTGGGTATCGGTTTTCTTTTCCTGGGCCACGGCACCGGAGACGCCCACCAGCGCAAGTGCCAACCCAACTGAGGCGAACCAAACCAAGCTCTTACTCCACACTTTCGTCATGCGCATCTCCTTTCTTGGAATCATCGCTTTCAAAACCGGCCTTACTCCTCCTTCCGGCCGGGCACACCACCCAAGCCCGCGACAATCGACTTGGCCTTCTCTAGGATTCCCCCACTCTGCCCTTCGCCTCCGCTGCTGCCCAGAAAACTATCTAGATGGCTCCCCAGCGAACTGGGCAGCTTGTCTTTGAGATGATTCATAACCGTTCCCACAAACTTATTGTGCCTGCTCCTGGGAAAGCCCCGGCTTCTCCATCAAAAGCTGGACCAGCTCATTCATGGTTTGTACCTCCCGGCAGGGTTCGTCAAGCAGCAAATAGACTCTACGACCGTCAGCGTGGTTTGCGAAGGGAGGCTACTGCATAGGAGCCTCGATGACAACTGTTTTTCCGAGATGGGGCTTTAGCCCTGCGACTTGGTGAGCAAGCGGAACAGGAACGTCAGCAACACGGCACCGCCGATGGCCACCAGGATGGTGTAGATCATGCCACCTTCTCTCGAAAACCCCATGAGATGCATAATCCAGCCGCCCACTAAAGCGCCCGCAATGCCAAGCACAATGTCCATCGCCGTCCCATAGCCCCCGCCGCGCATGATCTTTCCCGTTGCCCAACCAGCGACCAAACCCACGATAATCCACCACAATATCCTGAACATGTGGCACCTCCAGCATGGGTTCGTACCAGGAGTTCTGGCGCACCCTGTAAAACACGGCCGTACCGAATGTCAAGCAAATTCACCGCGGCTGAACCGGGGTTGGGACCGCGGCGGTTCGTCCTCATCGGTGGGATCGGGTGCGCAACTCTTGCAGCTTCAAATTCGAAAGTCGGCAATGCTATTCTGCGGGCCGCATCCCACGGAAATCGGGACTTCCTCCCTAGCGAAGGAGATCTCCATGGCTATTCACAAAGTGTTGGAGGTGCTTTCCCAATCCGATAAGGGTTGGGAAGAGGCAGCGCGGCTTGCCGTTCGCGACGCGTCAAAGACAGTCAGAAAAATCAAGGCCATCTACCTCGATAGCTTTCAGGGAGACGTACGAGAGGGGAAGATCGTTCAGTACCGAGTGCGTGCCAAGATCACCTTTGAGGTGGAGTAGGACGCTGGAAAAGGCCTTCCAGTCGCGAGACACGCGTTTCTCGCTCGGGGTGAACTACGCCTGGGTTCATTATGGCGGCGACTTTGGAAGCAATGCCGCTTGGGGCGCTAACGGCGTTAGTCATCCACACACCGAAAAGGAAGTTGTGGACGACTTCGCTCGGATGGCGGAAGCAGGCGTCAAGACCGTCCGGTGGTTTCTGTTTTGTGATGGGCGGGCCGGCATTCTCTTTGACCGGGAAATCCCCACCGGTCTTGACCACTATTTTTTCAAGGATTTGGATGCCGCGCTCGAGATTGCCGAGAGGAATAAGATCAGCATCGCATTCGTTCTTCTAGACTACACTTGGATGTTGAGGGAGATCGAGGAGAAAGGGGCCAAGCTGCAGGGCCATGCCGAGGTTCTACATTCCGCTGCGGGGCAAGAAGCACTACTCAATAATGTTCTCTTGCCCCTATTCACTCGCTACCGGGGCCACCCGAACATCCACTCCTGGGAAGTGATGAACGAGCCCGAGTGGATCATCGAAGAAATCGCGCCCATGTCGACACGGCGGTTGGGCAAGCCCATAAGACTGAAGGAGTTCAAAGCCTTCGCGCGCAAGGTGGTAAACGCGGTTCATACTTCGACGAACGACAAAGTAACGCTCGGCTCTGCGCGGCTCAAGTGGCTCGGACAGTGGACAGATCTCAACCTGGATTATTACGCGGTTCACTTTTATCCCGCGACGGAAGCCGACCAGCCGGGTAGTTGCGTCCAGCAATTTTCTGAGGCTCTCGGCCAGCTGACCCTGGATCGCCCGTTATGGCTGGGAGAGTTCCCTGCGAATGACCCAGCCGTTCCCGAGTACTCGATGCAAGAGATTCTCGATCTGTGTTGGAAAAAGGAACTGGCCGGGGCCTGCATTTGGAAATGGAGAAGGCCGGCCGAGGGTGAAGAGGCCCCGGAATACGGTACGCCAGATATCTCTGTTCTTAAGAGTTGGTCCGAGGCTCATGAATCGGGGCCCGATCCCTTGGGGTCTCTACGGGCTTGACCGCTCGTGACCACGAGAGGCCGAAGTCGGCTCAGTGGCTTGTGCTTCGGGCCGCTGCCCGCGGCGGTGCGTTGGTCTGCTCTCTGCTCTCCAGGTGGGGCTTCAGCGTATTACGGAGACCCTGCCCTGGCTATCTCGGGTCCACGGGCTATGAGGGCGCCATTCTGTTTCGTTTCTACCCACCGTGGCCTCCAGAGCCAGCTTCTCAGTCCTCCCAATCTTCCTCGAAGTCCCTTTTTCACATAGGGTTAGACTAGGATCCCGCCTGGATCTTGGCATGCACAGCTTAGGATGCTACCGGAGAACCTAGTGCTTTACCTGGGCTCGGGGGCTGGGTCCTCTCGGAGGACCAGAGCCGTCATCTTGACCGACCCAAACGAGTAAGGTTGGGGTGCTTCTTATGACGGGAACTGAAGGGGGCTGCCATGAAAGTAATTCGAGCGCGGCAGTGCGGGTTCACTCTAGCGGAGCTAACGATTGCCACTCTGGTGCTGATGTTCGGCGTGGTGGCGGTGATGCAGTTAGTTCCCCCGGCCATGCAAGCGAACTTGCGCCACGTTCATGACACGACCGCGGTGGTGCTGGCCCAGCGGGAGCTCGACCAGATGATCGCCCAGCCGCTGAGCGCCGAAAACTTCACTGATGCCGACGGCCGTGTGATCGCCTTGGGAGATGCGACGCAACCGAACGTTCTGGTCGGTTCTCCGGCGATTGTGGCCGGAAACCAGGTCCGCGTCGACTTCACTGCCGAAGCAGTGGCGAACTACAACTTCACCACGCCGGACCCGAACGACGCCAGCGCAACTCCCTACGAAGTACGCTGGGCAGTGATTACCAATACCGAAGCGGGCCATGTGGTCTCGAAGCGCTGCATCGTCGGTGCCCGGCGACGCGATCTCACACAGACAGCCCCGCCCACCACCGTAGAAGGATGGGTCTGGAGGTGAGGAGCACGGTCAGGCGCAGCCTGAAAGGTACCAAACAGGCGAGAAACTAAGTAGGTGGGCTGTCGCCCGAATCGAACCCCGCAAGTTCCTTCTCCCATTCGATCCCCGGGAGGCTTTGAAGCAGGCGCACGCAGCGGTTCCAGCGCAGGATGGCGTCATCGTTGTCCGGCGGACGAATCTTTTCCGCTTCTTCAAAACAACGCATGGCTTCTTCGAATAGCACCACCAGCGTGTGTGGCAACTGTCCTGAGTGGAGCTGCGCCTTGGCGCGACGCTCGTGCGCGAGGCCGGTGTAGTAAGACTGCTCGTAGCGGTCGGTGAGGCTCGCGAAGATCTTGAGCGCTTCCGCGTAGCGGTCCGCGTCTCTCCCGGTGAATTGGTCGGTGAGCGTCAGGCCGAGCAGGCGCAAGGCAAACTGGTTGTTGGGCTCGACCCCGAGAATGTCGCGGCAGATGGATTCGGCCTCCTCCGGCTCATTGAGATAGCGGTAAAGCTCCACCTTCGAGATGGCCTCCGCCACGCCGCTCTTGGTAATCTTTTTCAGCTTGAGTTCCATGGGACCCCCTCGGGACCTCGGCTGGGCCTGGGCTTCTGCCGCAGGATCGGTTCCGCGCGCTAGGGAACCGTCCACAGCAGGTAGCTCGCTAGCGCCGTTCCCGCGATCGCCCCACCATAGCAGAACAGGTTGATCAATTCCGTAATGTGCTTGATTTGGAGCCCGTCATACAGCGTGTAGCGGAAGCGGTGCGCCCAGTGAAACAGCGCAAGCGAGCAGAGCGCGAACAAATAGATGCGCACCAAGGGCTGCCGCAGCAACGCGAGCATGTGTTCGTAGCTGGGCGCCGGAAGCCACCCCAGCGGAAACGCTAGGTATTGCAAGAACAGATGTACCGGGATGAAGAGCGCAGCCAGAACGCCTCCGGCGCTGAAGAGTCCCCACAGGAATGGTTCGATCGCTCTCCTGCTCATTCAACCTCCGAGCAGCGCCCAACCGATGATCACCGAAACAATCAACCAGGCCAGGTAGTTCGACCCGGCAATCACGGCATCGGGCAGCCGGGTGCCTCGCAGGCGAACCACCATCGCCCGCGGTGCCAAGCTGAACCAGGTGATGGCGTGAAACACCACAAAGAAGAAGCTGAGCAAGCTGAGCGCAACCAACGGCGGACTCTCTAACCAGCGCTGGAACTCCGCGTAGGCCCCGGGCCCGCGCTCGAGCGCCCAAATCTCAAGCAACAGGAGCACAACGAAAACGGCGACAAAGACGCTGCTTATTTCGCGCAGGATGAATTTCAGATGCGCCCACTTGCCCAGCCACCAGTAGGTTGAAACACGGCTGCGGTACCACCGCGGATGGTACGGCGTGTGGGCGGGCGCTTCCTTCATTTTGCTCCCCACGGCATCAGGAGCCCCTGAATCCATTTCTTCGCCGCGGTCAGCTTGTATTGCTGGATGGCTCCGGCAGGATCCACTTGTTTGGGACATACCTTCGTGCATTCGCCCACAAACGTGCAACCCCAGATGCCCTCATGTTGAGAAAGAATCGAGAGCCGTTCGGCGGCACCCTGGTCGCGCGAATCCATGTTGTAGCGCTGGGCGAGCGCGATGGCGGCGGGGCCGGCAAAGAGCGGATCGAGGCCGTACACGGGGCACGCCGCGTAGCAAATCATGCAGTTAATGCACATGCTGTACTGCTTATAAACCTCGAGTTGTTGTGGCGTCTGCAAGTATTCGCCTTCGGCGAGCGCCTTTTCCTCTTCTCGGATGATCCAGGGTTTCACCGCTTGCAATTTGGCCATGAAGTCATTGATGGCCACAACCAGATCGCGGATGATCGGGAAATAGCGCAGCGGCTCGACGCGCACCGGGCCCGGTGCGTATCGGAATAGGAACGTCGCACAGGTCAGTTTCGGCTCGCCGTTCACCATCATTCCGCAACTCCCGCAGATGCCCATGCGGCAGGACCACCGAAACGTAAGCGAGCCGTCCTCCCGGTCCTTGATATGATTCAAGCCGTCGAGCACCGTCCAATCTTTGCGCAGCGGTACAGCATAGGTCTGGCGCGAGGGTTCGCGATCGCGCTCCGGGGTGTAGCGCGTGACTTCGAGTTCGATCGTTTCGCCCATTGCTGCCTAGCCCGCCTTGGCCTGGCTTGCCTCCGCCGAGGCCCCGTAGACCCGCTGGCCGGGCGGCCACCGGGTGATCTTCACCGGCAGGTATTCGACGCGAGGCGTGCCCTCCTGGCTCCGATAGACCAGGGAATGCGCAAGGTAGTTTTGGTCCTCGCGCGCCGGAAAGTCGATGCGCTGGTGCGCTCCGCGCGATTCCTGGCGGCGCAGCGCGCTTTCGACCATGCTTTCCGCGACGTCCAGCATAAAGGAAAGCTCGCACCGGGCGATGAACTCGGTGTTGAACGTCCGGCTGCGGTCATCGAGCCCCACGTTTGGGAAGCGCTCTTGAAGTTCCCGCAGATGCTTCCCCGCCTCCTGGAGCGCGCTGCCGGTGCGGTAGATGCCCACACTGTTCTCCATCGCTTTCTGCATGTCTTCGCGGATGGCTGCGATGCGTTCCCCGCCCTGCCCGCGGCGAAGAAACTGTTCCTCGATCGACCGCTCCTCCTCGAGGGCCTGCGCGAGGATGGCTCCGTCGGGCGGCTTCCGGCCCGAGGCATACTCCGCCGCAGCACGGCCCGCGCGCGCTCCGAAGACCAGCAGTTCGGGCAAAGAGTTCGAGCCTAGACGGTTCGCACCGTTGATGCTCACACAGGCCACTTCGCCGGCCGCGTAGAGGCCGGCGAGCGGTGTCGCTCCATTGATATCGGTGTGCACGCCACCCATCATGTAGTGCACGACCGGCCGCACGGGGATCATTTCCTTGACCGGGTCGATATTCTCGTACTTCAGGCACAGCTCGCGAACGAACGGAAGCTTTGTGTTGATGAGCTTTTCCCCCAGATGCCGCAGGTCGAGATGCACCACCGGGCCGTACGGCCCGTCAATCGTGCGGCCCTTTTCCATCTCTTTTACGAACGCCTGCGAGAGACGGTCGCGCGGCCCCAGTTCCATGCTGCGCAGCACGGGCTTGGGCTCGGGCTTACCGAGGTTATAGTCCTGGAGATAGCGGTAGCCGTCTTTGTTCAGCATCCAGCCACCCTCGGCGCGCGCGGCTTCAGTGATAAGAATCCCAGTGAAAGGCAGGCCGGTGGGATGGTACTGGATAAACTCCATGTCCTTGAGCGGCGCGCCGGCGCGGTAGGCAAGCGCCATGCCGTCACCGGTTTTGATGTTGGCGTTCGTCGTGAACGGATAGACCCGGCCGCAGCCACCCGTGCACAAGATGACGGCGTTTGCGGTGATGGCCTGCACCCTCCCGGACATGATCTCGACGGCCACGACGCCTTTTACACGGCCCTCATCCACCAGCAGCTTGGTGACAAACCATTCGTCGTAGCGAGCGATCGCCGTGTACTTCAGCATGGTCTGGAAAAGCGTGTGCAGCATGTGGAAGCCGGTCTTGTCCGCGGCAAACCACGTGCGCATTTTCTTCATCCCGCCGAACGCACGCACAGCAATATGGCCGTCAGGCTCGCGACTCCACGGGCAGCCCCAATGCTCGAGCCGCAGCAGCTCCTCCGGGGCTTCCTGGACAAAGGCCTCTACGGCATCCTGGTCCGAGAGCCAGTCGCCGCCGGAAATCGTGTCGTAGGCGTGCTCGTCCAGGCTGTCGCCAGGCTTGATAACGGCGGCGGCACCGCCTTCCGCCGAAACCGTGTGACTGCGCATGGGGTAAACCTTGGAAACCACCGCCACATTGAGTTTCGGATTGACTTCGGCCACCGCAATCGCGGCGCGAAGACCCGCGCCGCCACCGCCAACGAGCAATACATCGTGGAAGGAAACGTCCATCCCTCATCCCTAATTAAGAGAGCGTCGGCAGGAGCGCTGCCGGTGTCTGGTCACGAGAACCGAGCCGGAATCTACCCGCGCGCTGTCAAAGTTGTCAAGCCGCCGCTCGTTTCTTCGTTTCGGGTGTCATTTCCCCAGACGAGAAGCGAGGCTGTGGAACGATCTTTCGAGCGCTGCAGGACGGAGAGAGGCGGGCTCGAAGGCGACGGTCAGGCCATAGCTGCGCGTGCTCGCGTCCGTGTAAGGGAGGATGGTGTAAGCCACTTCGTCTCGGCCAGCAACCGCGTGCTGCCGTAGAACGTACCTCCCGATCAGGAATCCTACTGTGCCGCCCACGAGCACGTCCGACGGAAAATGTTTGCGCCCCATCAGGCGCGTTGCGCTCACCGTTGTCGCCAAGCCATAAGCCAGGATTTTCACGGCCGGCTGCCGGTACTCGCCGGCAATCACCCCGGCCAGCGCCCAACTGCCGGCGGAATGCATGGAAGGAAACGATGTCCCCGAGGGATAGCCTCGAGTGCCATGCGGCCAGAAGTTACCCTTGCCGGCGTCCTGGTTCGGCCGGTCGCGATTCGTGGCCAGTTTCAGGGCTTCGACCACCACCGCAGTGTCTGCGATTGCTTCGATGCCAAGCACACCCGTCTCACGCAGTCTCTCGTGATGCCCCAAGCTCCCGATCAGATAGAAGACTCCAGAAGCGCCGACTGCGGCATAAGGAGAGCCGATATTGGAAAGGTGTTCGCTCGTCCGTACCAAGTCCTGCGGTTTCCCCAGCGTGTCGAGCGCTCGGCGATCGGTCGCGATGGCCACTCCCGTGGCCCCCGCAAAGGGCAGGATCCACAACAGGTGGTGCGAACGGATTCGGGCAGGACTCGTCCAGATCCCGGCCTGGTCGTGCAGAAAATCCTGCAGGCATCGTCCCAGGGCGGAGACGCCACATGGCTCGGGCGGTGTTTGGGCTTTACCCCCTTGCGCCGCAGGAGTGTTGGCTGGTTCTCCGGACGGTGGCTCTGCCGGAGATGTCAAATGGTCATCGCTGAGCCCTCGAAAAGCGGCGGGTGGGACCACTGAAGCGGCCTGCGCTGCCAGGTGGCATGAAAAGGCCAGGCAGACTGTGGCGCCTAAGAGGATGGAAACCCAGCCCTTTCCGCGCGTGGAAAAGGAACTCTTTAAAGATGTCGCTTCGAATTTCAATTCAAGGCCATGGTATCAGACGGATTCTTAAAGGATAGCCAGTAATTTGCTTGTGACTGTCCCACAAAAGTTTCCGCTTCGGAATCAACTCGCGACGCCCGAGAGAGCCCATCGTCGGCAGTTTCCCCGAGGGATGGGCGGAGCTGATCATCGACTGTCACCCTGGGAGGTTACGCGTGCGGGGCTAGGGCACGACCAGACTCCAGGGAAGGACCGGACGGAACTTTGCCTGGGCCCCTTAGCAAGCGGGAGCTTCTCCTTCGAAGAATCCCCTCGGCAACATGGCGCGGAGGTTGAGCAGGCTGCGCAGCCAGAGACCCCGCATCCGTTCAACTGGCAGCGCTGTCGCTAAGGCAACCGATGAATCGTCTAACCCGAGTACGCTCCGCATGATAAAAACGGCGCGCTCGTCCGAGGGGATGCATCGTACTTTCTGTGCGAGGCTTGGGCTGGGTGTCTCAGGAGCAAGCACGGAACGCCGCTTAACAGCAGCCAGAGCGAAGCCCATGAGGCGTGCTGGCAGTGCACTTGTTTGAAGAACAAGTTTTTCTCGCAAGTAATTCAAGAAGGCTTCACACGTACATTCGCCCGCAAGATCTCTGTAACCCAGAAAAAGACAGCAAAATCTGAATACGGATGCCTTCCAACGGTCGTAAAAGACTTTGATCTCGTGAGCCGGCTTTTCTCCACCATCGCGCAACGCTTGGGAGACCACGCGATGCACATCGGCAGGGCGGCAAGGACACGGGATAACATCAAATGCGTGCAGCCGGATCGCTTCCAGGTATCCGTTCATGTCCTCCGTCCGCGAGGTCACGACCACGCGGGCTTTCGATTTCACAAGTTTCGCCGCGCCAAGCAGGTCGCGAAAACTGCCGTCAGCGAGGTGGTCTTGGCAAAAAACCATGGGAACGCTTTGTCGAGCCAAGAACGTCTTGGCTTCGTACACGGTAGAGGTACAGAGGGGTTCAAGACCCCATTGGCTCAGAATACTGGCTAACCCTCGCCGAGTTCCTGGATCTGTGGTAGCAATAAGAACTTCCTGATGAGCAAACACGGGTGCCTCCTACCGGGCCGGTTCTAGGGGGACAGATCAGCGAGGCCTTGATTTCGAGCAACTACTTTCTACTGGTCAAGGGGGGATGCAGGTGCCATTCCAAGCCCTCCATCTCCTGGCCCTTTGTCCTAATATATTCATTACAAAAGGAATAGATTTAGTGGCTCGCCTCTGCTCATGGCTGACCAGGGGGTACTAGAACGTGAAGTTTTTTCCTACCTCCCAGCCTCGCCCTTGGAGAACATGGAGCGAAATTTGGAAGAGATTCGCTTCGAATTAGACCGCCCAGCCCGAGTCTTCTCGCCTTCACTGTCACGCCCGCTTCCATCGCTGGAGTCACCAAGGGTGAGCACCTGATCGTGCAAATCACCAAGCAAAAAGCGGCAGCC
>DATFXF010000237.1:0-2063 GCA_035258565.1 Candidatus Acidiferrales bacterium | reverse complement strand
AACGGCCAGATCAGGCAGTCAAACACCGCTCGGACGGTCGGGAATGTCGGGAACCATCCACCCTCTCGCATCTGGCTTCCAGCCAGTTCAGAAAACGCCTACCATCCACGTCAGTTCAGGGTTCATCTGGGGAATCCCGGTCTAATACAAATGGCGACGGCACCGCGGAAGGTCTGGAGGGAGACGATGTCATGAAGGTTATCATTGTGGGAGCAGGCATCGCCGGACTCGTTGCCCATCACGTCTGCAAAAAAGCCGGGTTCGAAGTGGAACATTATGAGAGGCAATCTCACCTTGGTCCGGCAGGGGCCGGGATCGTTCTATGGTCCAACGGGGTCAAGATCCTGATGGCGTTAGGTCTGGGCGAGCCGCTCGAACACATCGGGCATCGGCTCGAACGAATCGTAACCAGGACTAACGACGGTATCCTCCTCACCGAGATGCCGGTCGGCGACTTTGAGCGCAAGCTCGGCGCGCCGGTCTATCCGGTCAGCCGCACCGACTTGCAGAGCCTTCTTGTTGATGCGGTGGGAGCCGACAACCTGCACCTTGGCGCGAACTGCGTGCGAGTTGAACAGAATAGCTCTGCCGCAACCGTGTATTTCGAGAATGGGCATACAGCGACGGGCGACGTGGTGATTGGCGCCGATGGGGTCCACTCGGTTATCCGCGCCACGGTTGTAGGGGAGGTCGCCCCCCGCTATGCGGGCATTGCCAACTGGGTCGGCATCCTGCCCAACGACGATTTGCAACCCGAACATATCGGATACGAATTCTTGGGTGAGGGCAAGCGCTGTGGTCTACTCCCGCTGGCTGGAAAGCGGGTTTATTTCGGCTTTGCCTGTGCCATGAAAGAAGGATCGCCAGGGCGGGACGGCGGCCGCCGCAGGCAGCTTCGTGATCTGTTCGGCGATTGGCCTGCACCAATTCCCGCGATCCTGGAGCGCTTTGTCGAGTCGGAGCTAAAGTATCTAGAAATTCACGACCTGCCACCGTTAGCGCGCTGGAGTGACCGCCGCGTCACGCTGTTGGGCGATGCTGCTCACGCAACGGCACCGACACTTGGTCAGGGGGGCTGTCAAGCAATGGAAGATGGCATCCTGCTGGCCCGTTGCCTTGGCACGACGACGCTGGGCGTAGAAGACGGCCTCGCGCGCTATCAAGCGAAGCGGAAAGAGCGGGCCGAGATGATCGTCACGCGCTCGCGGAAGAAGCTGGAGATACTGCATGCTGCCCAGCCGGGTGCGTACAAGGAATTGTTCGCAGCGATCCGAGCGTCGTCAGTTGCGGAAACCATGCGCGCACAAGAGGAGATGCTCGAAGAAGGACCGTTTGGTTGACATGAGCAAACCGCGCGACTTAATCGGGTGAGAGTAGCGATAGCACGCTACCCCTGCGCACTGCCAGCGGTTTCAATATTTGTGCTTGCAGGCTTATACTACACCTCGTGGAACCGACCGCACCTAAGAAGCCGGACAACGTTAGCCGTCGAGCAGTGGAGAGCCAGGCCACTGTACAGCTAACGACGCTCACCTCCTTGCTTGCGGGTTTTCTCTTTGATTGGTTCACAAGCTTGGTTGATAAGGATATTTCGACGCCCCTTTCTTTGGTGGTCCTTACCGTAACCGTCCTAACGATCTTGGTACTTGTGCTGGCTTCGATCGTGGGGGCGCTGCTAACTATCGCTTCCGAAGTCACCGTGCGCGAAGGGCCACTCCGTGGGGCCGAAGCCCTTTGGGTCATAGCCACAAAAGGCGGAATACTGCTGTTCTTAACTACGGTTGCGTTGCTGCCCTATCGGGTTAGCATCGTCGGAGGTGTGATCACTTCGATTTTGGCAGCCGCAATGGCTGTCACGATTTTCTTCGCCTGGAGCTGGATTCAGAGAGTTTCGCGACCGGGCGGCGGGGGAACAGGAACCGTCTGACATGGCGCATTGTGATGTAATCGTTCGCCGCTGGCTCAAGCGCCGCTACGTTTTGCCATTCTTCCAGAAGCTAGCCGGTCGTGCCTCGTTGGCATCGAAGCCTGCGCCTCATCCCATCATTGGTCGCGCGAACTGC
>DATFXF010000236.1:0-12016 GCA_035258565.1 Candidatus Acidiferrales bacterium | reverse complement strand
CACCTGGGCGAGCGCCGCCTTGAGGCTTGGCACGAGCTGCTCGAGTCGCGTCAGGACGATGTGCACGGGCGCCACCACCGAGGCTCCACGTCCCCCGCACGCCGCGGACACCAGCACCGAGCCGGTTTCGGCCACAAGGGCCTCGGCCAGCGTAATCGTGGCCTGTGAAGCCTCGCTCGGGGGGCCGTCGCCAGACCAGCGGACGCTGCGTCCATCCTGCCAGGCCTGGGCCATGCGGTGCAGTTCCGGCGCTTCTTGCACGAAGATTTCTCCCATGGGGAGCGAAGCCAGCACGGTGGCGATGGCCGCTCGACTTGCCGCAAAGTCGGAAGTGACCAGGCACTCGGTCTTGTTTGCCACGCATTCCTGCCGGAAACGTTCCAGGGCATCTGTCACTGTGGGGAAGATCTGCCTGCCCGCCTTGGCGTCATGCCGGGGCGCGGGCGTGCGCAGGGCTATCCGGATCCGCTCCAGGATGCGGTCACGGCTGGGGTTCTCAGCCTGCTCCATTCTGTTTTCTCCACAGCGCGCGGAAAGAGTGGTCCGGAATCGGCAGTGCGGCGCGGTACTTGGTCCACCTGCGCATGGGATCGAGCACCGACCCCGCTAATCCCAACCGATAGATCATTCGCAGCGTCATCCGGGCCACCCATCCCGCTGCCTGGAAGCGCCCCGCGTCGAGCATCGTCCACTGCCACAACTTGAACGCGATCCGTTCGCCCGGCGAATGTGTCTTCGCAGAAATGGCGTTGCGGCGGTTATGCAGCAGGTGGCGGGGGAGCTCGATGCGGACCGGACAGACCTCCGCGCAGGCTCCGCACAGAGACGAGGCGTAGGGAAGGTGCTGGAATTCATGGATCCCGCGCAGGTGCGGGGTCAGCACACTTCCGATGGGACCCTGATACGTGGTGCCGTAGGTGTGCCCGCCAACATTGCGAAAGACCGGGCAAGCATTGAGGCACGCTCCACAGCGGATACAGTGCAGCACCTCGCGCTGCTCAGCGTCAGCAAGCAATTGGCTGCGGCCGTTATCGAGCAGCACGACGTGAAACTCTTCGGGGCCGTCGACCTCGCCGGGCCGGCGAGGTCCTCCGATCAGCGTGTTATAGCAGGTGATGGGCTGCCCGGTGCCCGAAGTGGCCAGCACGGGCCAGAGCACCGCCAGGTCCTCGAAGCGCGGGATCACTTTTTCGATTCCGGTGACCGCCACGTGGATGCGCGGCACGCTGGTGCACAGACGCCCGTTGCCCTCGTTGGTTGTGACGGCAACCATGCCCACATCGGCGACCAGGAAGTTCGCCCCGCTGATGCCCATCTCGGCCGCAAAGAAGGCGCGGCGCAGCGCGCGGCGCGCGGCAGCGACCAACTCTTCTGGCTCCTCGCTGTCCACGTTGCCCAGCTTGTCGCGGAACAGATGAGCGATCTGGCCGCGCGTGAGGTGCATGGCGGGTGTGACGATGTGGTACGGCGGCTCGTTGCGCAACTGCACGATAAACTCGCCCAGATCGGTCTCGAACACTTCGATTCCCAGCTTGTTGAGGGCCGGGCTGAGGTGAATCTCCTCGGTTACCATGGACTTCGATTTCACGACTTTACGCACGCCACGGCGCTTGGCCAGCTCCGCGACATAGTTCCGCGCCTCCTCCGCGGTCTCCGCCCAGAACACCTGCCCGTCGCGTTCCTTCACGCGCTGCTCGAATTCCGCAAGGTAGCGGTCGAGATGATTGATGGCCTCCCACTTGATCTCCTGGCACCTCTCCCGCGCAGCCTCCCAGTCAAGGAATCGCGAGCGTCCACGCTCGAACGCGGCGTTGTACTGGTCAATCCCGCGACGAATAATTTGGCGGTGCGTCAGGTCGGCGGACTTTTCTGCCGCGCTGCGGAGGAATTCCCTCGCGGCCGCGCTCATCGCGGGCCTTCCCGCTGCGCTAGGATGCTGGCCAGATGGATGGTGCGTGCCTGGGAGGCGCGGCGGCGAAGGATGCCGTCGATGTGCATCAGGCAACTCGAATCGAGAGCAGTGACGTACTCGGCCCCCGAGGCTTCGATGTTCCCCGCCTTGGTATCGCCCATGGCGGCAGAGATCATGCCATATTTCGTCGCGAACGTTCCCCCGAAGCCGCAACATTCCTCGCCGTAGGGGAGCTCGACGAGTTCGAGGCCGCGAACGTGTCGCAGCAGTTCGCGAGGTTCTCCCTTTAGGTGCAGTTCCCGCAGCGCATGGCAGGAGTCATGGAAGGTGACGCGGTGCGGAAATGTCGCGCCGATATCGGTCACCTTGGCCACCCGTACCAAGAATTCGGAAAGCTCGAAGACGCGCTGGCTGAGGCTTAGTGCTTCTGCGTGCAGCGGGTGGGAGGCCAGAAGCTCGGGATAGAAATTGCGCACCATGGTCGTGCAGGAGCCCGAGGGGCAGACCACTACCTCCGCGGAGCTGAAGATGCGCACGAAGCGCTCCGCGATCGGCCGCGCATCGTCCCAATACCCGGTGTTGAAGGCGGGCTGGCCGCAGCAGGTTTGCCCTTCCGGGAAATCCACGTCGTAGCCGACCCCGCGCAGCACGCGCACGGTGTCCAGGCCGACTTCGGGGTTCAACTGATCAACGAAACACGAGATGAAGAGCGCCACGCAGGGCATGTCGTGGGCCTATCGACGAGAACTCAGGTCGCCTGTAAACTCGCACCGCGCTCGAGAACCGAACCGATGCGCGGTCACTTGACGCGCGTTTGTTTACCTTCCATTACCACTTTGAGTGGCTCATTGTCGCTGCCCATTTCAAACTTATAGGTGGCTGAATCGGCCGAGACCTGCTTCAGCGTGAATCGCATGTGAACAGGCTTCCCACCCATTTTGCTTTCGTTGTTCCAAGTCCAGGTGTCGCCTTCGACCACACCACGAGAGAAGACGTTCTCACCCATGCTGTTCGTCTCGAAATAGATATAGGTCTTCTCCTCTGGGTCATAGCCCAGGACGCTGAGCCCCTTCACGGTGCCTTGCGGCATCTTCCCCTCGGAATGACACACGAGTGCGAAGCCGCTCGAGAACCACTCGCAGTTTTCCGAGAACGTGAACTTGCCGCCCGGGCCAAAGGGACCCGGCTTTGTTTCCCCCTCGGACACCCACTTGCCGGCAAAATAGGCAAGCTTTTTATGCTCCGGCCCTGGCTTGGGTGGGCTTGAGGGGGCTTGCCCCAGCGCTGTTCCTACCCAAGTCAAAACCATCAGAATGCTAGCGGCGAGGGCCACGTCCTTCTTCTTGTTCATGCGCTCCTCCGTCGGTATTTTCTGTCTCAGAAATCGAATCCCAGCGTCACAAAAGGGATTCTTCGCGGGCTGCTTGTCCATGGACCGCGTCATCCTAGCACGCCCACGATGCTGAATGCTACCGGGCGGAATAGGCGCAATAGGAGTCTGTTTGACGAAACAGAACGGTCTGGTTCGGACCTTACGAGGGATTGCCTTGGAAAGACCGAGTGTCCATGGCTGCTCAAAGAAACCATGCTATGCTCCCTCACAACTGGACAGCGGCCGCCCGCCCTGAGGAGATTTCGTGCGTCGGAGGCAATGGATCGAGATTCATGAGCAGGCTTGGTTCCCCAGGTTTCTTCGGGACTCTGTCACCGACACCCTTCAGTTCATCATCAACTTCTGGAATCTCTACAAGCCCGTCATTCCGCGACTTCGGAGGGCGCTTGAAGGTGCCAAGACGCACCAGGTCGTCGACCTGTGTTCGGGTGCTGGGGGACCATGGCTGCGACTGCTGCGAGCCTTTGAAGAGGAGGGGAATTTTCCCGTCGATGTGCGCTTGACGGACAAGTATCCCAATCTAGCCGCGTTCGAGTATGCGCAGATCGCCTCCCGGCACAGGATTGATTTTTGCGCGCTCCCGGTGGAGGTAACCCGAGTCTCGCCCGAGCTAGAGGGATTCCGGACACTCTTCACCTCCTTCCACCATTTCCGGCCTGCGGACGCTCGGGCCATTCTCCAGGATGCTGTTGATCATCGACAAGGGATCGGCATCTTTGAGCTACCAAGGCGGCAGCCCCTTACGATCCTCCTGACCCTGGTGGTCCCCGTCCTAGCCCTCATCTTTGTGCCCTTTGTGCGTCCGTTCCGGTGGTCGCGTTTGCTGTGGACCTACTTGATTCCGCTCGTTCCGTTTGTTCTCTTGTTTGACGGAATTGTGTCCTGCATACGCACGTATTCTCCCGCCGAGCTCGGTGAACTTCTCGAAGAGGTTTCCGCAAATGAATATCAGTGGGACATCGGAGAGGAGCGCCAAGGGCCCCTCCCGGTCACCATAACCTATTTGATTGGCCTTCCGAGCCCCCCAGCAAAACAAAATGGACGCAAGTAATGGTTTGGCACAGAGCTCTGGAAGTTATTGCTTCTCGAGCGAGGAGAGGCACCAAGGGATCGACCAAGCAGCACCCAGCAACGGCGAACCTCTTTGAGCCGTGAATCCAGCAACCACGGGGTCAATCGTAATATTCGGAGCCAAGGTGGGTGATGAGGTCTTCGCCCATCAGCCAGCGCAGCGTATTCTTCAGCTTCATGAGTTGAATGAAGAGGTCGTGCTCGGGATAGAGCTGCGGGGCGCACATGGGAGACTTGAAGTAGAAGCTCAGCCACTCCTGAATGCCCCGCAGCCCGGCCCGCTGTGCCAAATCGAGGAAGAGTACCAAGTCCAGCACGATTGGCGCGGCTAGAATCGAATCCCGGCAGAGAAAGTCCACCTTGATCTGCATTGGGTAGCCGAGCCAGCCGAAGATGTCGATGTTATCCCAGCCCTCTTTGTTGTCACCGCGCGGCGGGTAGTAGTTGATGCGCACCTTGTGGTGGATCTGGCCGTAGAGATGCGGGTAAAGGTGCGGCTGGAGGATGTAATCGAGCACGCCGAGCTTCGATTCTTCCTTGGTCTTGAACGATTCGGGGTCGTCGAGCACTTCGCCGTCGCGGTTGCCGAGGATGTTCGTAGAAAACCAGCCGTGCACGCCAAGCATGCGCGCTTTGAACCCGGGCGCAAGAATCGTCTTCAGCAGGGTCTGGCCGGTCTTGAAGTCCTTGCCGCAGATGGGCACATTATGATCGCGGGCCAACTGCTCGAGCGCCGGAATGTCCACCGTCAGATTCGGCGCACCATTCGCGAACGGCACGTTGCTCTTGATCGCGGCCCAAGCGTAGAGCATCGAAGGTGCAATAGCCGGATGGTTCGACTTCATGGCTTTCTCGAACTTGCTTGCGTCGCCGTGCACTTCGTCTTGGGTCAGATACACCTCCGTTGAGCCGCACCACACCATCACCAGCCGCTGGGCGCCAGACTTTTTCTTGAAGCTCTGGATGTCTTCCTTGATCTGCTCAGCCAGATCGAACTTCGTCTTCGCCTTCTTGACGTGTGAGCCTTCGAGCTTCTTCACGTAGTTCTGATCAAACGCGGCTTTCATCGGCCGGATGCCGGAAAGGAAACCTTTCACTTTCTCGAGGTGAGGTGGCTCGAGCACACCCGCCTTCTGCGCGGTTTCGTAAGCGGAATCAGGGAAAATGTCCCACCCGCCAAAGACGATGTTGTCCAGCTTCTCGAGGGACACGAAATCCTTGATCAGCGGCGAGCGACCCTCCGTGCGCTTGCCCAGGCGGATAGTGCCAAGCTGCGTCAGCGAGCCCACCGGCATCGCACCGCCCTTGCGGACGAGTTCCACTCCGGACATGAACGTGGTGCTGACGGCGCCCATGCCGGGTGTGAGCACCCCCAGTCTTCCTTTTGGCGGAGCGATACTTGCTGGCCGACGCATGACGATTCCCCCAATCCAAGGTTGGCGCTGATGAGCTTTGACGCGAGGCCACATCGCGGGTGGGCTCGCGTGAGGAAAACTGAGTATGATGCGCGAACGTCAGGGGATTTGCAATGTTTGACGAGCTGTGGAATTGGAAAGGATCATCGTATCCCCCTGGCGGTGTTGAAGTGCCCGAGTCCGTAGAGACGGGAGTGGCCCTCGATCCCCCAGTCGTCTGAAGCGAGCGGGGGCTACAGCAGGCGCCGGCCCCCATAGCCCGAAAGCGAGCTGGCCACCGACAGGAAGGCCAGGATGACTAATGCGCCGATCATCACGAAGGCAATCATCGCGCTCTCCTCGCGGGGGAAGGAAAGCACGCCGAATGCCTGACCCACTCCAGCGCAGTCCCCTTTAGATTCAAAGAGATGACGGGGCCTGCAAGACAAGGAGTGTTGTCCGAGGAGGACAGGTGTCGCCCGCAGGCAACAATCTCTTGCTCTTGGCGGAGGTCGGCCTCAACCTCGCACAACGGCCGAATGGGCTTTCCTGTGGCCTCCGCCTGAGCCTGGCTGACGCGAAGAGCCAGGCTTGGCCCGCAAGCTCGCGAGGAATTGCTCAACCGGCAGCGTGTTGAGCACATCTTTCTTCTCGAGCCATCCGCGGCGGGCCATCTGCACCCCGTAACGAATGAACTGCAGGTTCGTGGTGCTATGTGAGTCCGTCGAGACGATAATTTTCACGCTGCGATCCTTGGCCATGCGCAGGTAGGTGTCCTTGAGGTCGAGCCGGTCGGGGTAGGAGTTGCACTCCATAGCCACGCCGTGCTTCCGCGCGGCATCGAGGGCTTTCTCCATGTCGTAGTCGAACGGGTCGCGCCGGAGCAAAAGGCGCCCGGTGGGGTGCGCGATGATCTGCGTATAGGGATTCTCGATGGCGGCCAGGATGCGCTCAGTCATCGCCGCGCGGTCGAGGTTCATGTAGGAGTGCACGGAGGCCACGACGACGTCAAGCTGCTCAAGAATCTCCCCATCCATATCCAGCTGGCCGTCTTTCAGGACGTCCACCTCGATGCCGGCAAGTAAGCGGATGCCCGGCCCGCGGCCGTCCGCAGCTCGGATCTTCCTGATCTGCTCCTGCATGCGCTTTTCGTCGAGGCCGTTCGCCACCGTAACTGCCTTGCTGTGGTCGGTGAGCGCGATGTACTGGTGGCCGAGCGCGCGAGCTGCCGCGGCCATCTCTTCGATCGAGTTTTTTCCGTCGCTCGCCGTGGTGTGCATTTGCAAATCGCCACGGATGTCCTCGCGCGTGATCAACTTGGGCAGGCGGTGCGTTTCGGCAGCTTCGATCTCGCCCGTGTTCTCGCGCATCTCCGGCGGGATGTAATCGAGCTTAAGCTTCGCGTAGATTTCCTCTTCGGTCTTGCCGGCCACGCGGCGCTCTTCCTTGAGCGTTGCGAGAGCGTATTCATTCAGCGTGAGGCCCATCTTGTTCGCTCGACCGCGGAGCGTCACGTTGTGCTCTTTTGAACCGGTGAAGTAGAGCAGCGCCGCGCCGAAGCTTTCCTTCTCAAGCAGGCGCACGTCCACCTGCATGCCATTGTCTAGGCGGAAGCTGACTTTGTTCTCGCCACGCGCAAGAATCTGGTCAATTGCAGGGTACTTCAGAATGTAGTCCGAGATCGCGTCAAGCTCCTTCGCTGAACGCTTGCCCGCCGCAAGCGTCAGCAGCAAGTCAAGGTCGCCGATGGTCTCCTTCCCGCGACGGAGCGAGCCCGCCGGTGTCACCGAATCGACCCTCTTCCCGAGCTCGGCGATGTAGGCGCAAAGCTTTGTCGCCGTCTGGTCGGCCACATGGATGTGGAAGCGGCCTGAGGACTTCTTGAAGACCTCGATCGCCTTCAGGATGTTCTGCTCGCTTTTTTCGCCGAAGCCGACCAAGTCGCGCAGCTTTCCTTCGCGCGCGAGCTTCTCGACCTGCTCGACGGTGCCCGCCTTGAAGGTGCGCCAGAGCAGCGCGACCTTCTTCGGGCCAAGCGACTGCAAGGTGAGTAGGTCGAGCAGCGTGTGCGGGTATTTCTTCAGGAGCTTCTGCCGCAGGCTGTAGTCGCCCTTTTTTAGGATCTCGCGGATATGCTCGGCCATGCGTTCGCCGATGCCGGGCAACTCCGTGAGCTTCTCTGTGTCTTTGGCAAGCTCGGCAACGGAGTCGGGAAGGCTCTGGATCAGCTCGGCAGCTTTCTCGTAGCTGCGGTAGCGGCCGATCTGCGCACCATCGATCTCGAGCAATTGCGCGGTCTCGCGCAAGATGCGGGCCACTTCACGGTTTTCCATGGCGTGAATTATAGGACGGAACCACCGATAAACACAGATGCAGACCGAAGCGAGAGCGTGGAGAGTAGCTGCGGTGTGTGGTCAGAGACCCCAGGACAATCGGGCTTTTGACCACGAGCGTGCTCGCATGATTCTGATTCCTGCACTGGCCCAAGTCCAAGCGCTTGGCAATCAGCCAGAATCATTCCCTTCTTACTCTTTGCGCCGCAGGCCAAGTGCCCACCTCTGGAAGAGAGCGCACGAATTCAATCAGGTGTGCAGTTCGACAATGTCGCGGTCCGAGAGCGCGTGGTCGCGATGAACCATCTGTCCTTCAAACTTGCCGTGGCCCCACACGCGCGCGTACTTGAGATTGGCAAGCAGATCCTTGTGGACGCGCGCGGCGAGGTCAGCGACGGTGGTCTTGGCGCGCAGCACGTAGGGTTTGGTGAGATCGGGCTTCTTGCCGGGCTCCTTGGTATAGACGCGAAGCACGCCAAGCATCTCGAACGTGGCACGCTTCAGCTCTTCTAAACCCTCGCCAGTTTCGGCAGAAGCGGCCAGGGCAGGGAAGCGCCCCGCATAGAGTTCGGTAAATGCTTCGAAATTCTCCCGAGCCCTCGGCAGATCCACTTTGTTTGCCACCACGAGCGCCGGCTTGGCCACACAGCCGTAAGGAAGCGCCGCATGCTGCCCGAGAAGGATCTTTGCCTTCCCGAGCAGGGTCACCGTATTTTCGATCTCGTCCAACAACTCGGGGGCCGCGAGATCGACCACCAGCAGGACCGCATCGGCGCTGCGAATCGTCTGCGGTACCCAGGGCTCGCCGAATTGGGGGTCGAGCGGCGGCAAGTCTACGAGCTGGATCTGGATGTCTTCAAACGGCATCATGCCGCAGATGGGAATGCGGGTGGTGAAAGGATAGTCGGCCACTTCGGGCGCAGCATGGGTGAGTTGGCAGACCAACGCGGACTTTCCCGTGTTCGGTGCGCCTGCGAGCGCCACCTGGCCCGCCCCCTCCTTTTCCATGCGATAGACCGGCGCGCCGCGCGCGGGGCCAGACTTCCGCCCATGCTGGGCGTCCTGCCTGAACCGCGCCAATCGGCGGCGGAGTTCGCCCTGCATTTTCTCCGTCCCTTTGTGCTTGGGAATGACCGCGAGCATGTGCTCGAGCGCGGCAATCTTTTCCGCAGGAGTCGACGCTTCCTTGAAGGCGCGCTCGGCGTCGCGGTACTCAGGCGTGAGGTTGGCCGGCATGAAGAATCGGGAGGGCGGAAGTGAACGCGCGGACCGCTCTCGCCAGGGCCCCTGCCGGCAAGCTCTGAGAAATGACCTGTCCTCGAGCCTCTCTCAGAGTTGGGCAGATGCCTCAGGGAATTTTCATCACATTGGCAGCCTGCGGACCCTTCTGCCCCTGCACAATTTCAAACTCAACGGCATCACCCTCCTGCAAGGAGCGATAGCCGTCGCCGTTGATAGCCGTATAGTGGACGAAGACATCGGCGCCATCGTCCCGCCCGATAAAGCCGTACCCTTTGGAGTTGTTGAACCACTTTACGCGCCCTGTCACCTTCAACGTCGTTCCTCCTTCGGCTGTGATTCGACTTGTCGCCGGGCTTCCTCTGTCCCCTCGAGAGTGTTCCGCGAGCAAAGGCCGCCGATTGCGGGGGAGTGTACCAAACTCGCGAATGCTGTCAACAGGTAGCCGGGGAGTCAACGGGGTAGCCGAGATGCACTGCGACAACCCCCCGTAAACAACCCCACGTTTCCTGTCGCCAATATTGCGAGCGTTCAGAAAAGCAACGCGCCGTTCCAGCAATTTGGAACGGCGCGCTAGCCGACTTGGGGAGCAGGGTGCCTGATTACCGCTTGCGGACCTTCCTGGCTACCAGCAGCGGGGCCCCCGGCTGCTTGAACAGCAGGCCGCTCAGCGAGACGCTGTCGGCGGAGTTGAGACCATTTACGTTCGAGACTCCGTCAAATTTCGCCTGTGAAGCGTCGACCTTGATCTCCGAGATCCCATTGTCTTTGAACAGGCCAATCGCGGTGGTGTCCACGGTGAAGGTGTTGGCTTCCACCTTGGCTTTGACCTTCGCAGTAAATCGCGACATCTTTAACTTTACGCGGTCGGCGACAATCGGATTGGACGAGCTGCCATCGTCGCTTACACGTCGGACCTCAACGTTCTGGCCGACGAGCAAGGCCGAAGCGCCATTGAACAAGCCGAGCAGCGCCGTACTCAAGTCTTTGAGCCCGTCCACGTCCACCTTGAACCCGGCACTTTCCTGGCCGAAGGTTGCTAGGCTCATCCCCCAGAGGGACCAAACGGGACTCCGGAACCCAGAGAGTTGGACCATCCCTCTCTATCTCGGGGAACATTTGAAGGGCCGGAAACAAACCCTCATTCATTTTCAGCGAGCATGCGCGACGGGAGTGCGCTTGGCCACGTAAAATGAACTGGCAGTGTCTAGATCTCACTGGTACCAAAATCCTTTGGTAGCGTGATCTACTGCCTGCCCGCCGGTGACCAGTGAGACTCGGAGGTAGGGCTACCCTGCCATCTCGGATGGGCTTGCCAACAGACTGTTGCCGTCGGCTAAAGGCTTCTTATCCTTGAAGCCCGTCAACCAGTAGCCGAGCTCTGGTGTACAACCGAAAAACAGGTAGGTTTCAGTCTCCTGTCGTCTTACTTGCGACAGAATCGCGCGTAGTAAAGAATCCCGGCGATGGACTTGGCATCGCGAAGCGTGCCGCGGCGAATCATGGCCTCGAGTTGGCCAAGAGAGAACCGCCGCGTCCGGATGCGCTCATCGGCTTCCGGCCGCGAGGGGCCAGGAGCGAGGCCTTCGGCAAGGTAGATCTGCATTCGTTCGCTGACGAAGCCCGGGGTGGGGACGATCTCGAGCAGCTTGCCGAAGCGCCGGGCGGTATAGCCGGTCTCTTCCACCAATTCGCGTTGCGCGGCTCGGAGCGGCGATTCGCCCGGCTCGATGCGGCCGGCAACCAGTTCCCAGAGAAAACCGCGGACGGCGTGGCGGTACTGGCGGACCAGCAGCAGCCGCCCGTCGCGCAGGACGGGGAGCAACACGATGGAACCGAAGTGCGTGACGATGTCGCGCGTGGCCTTCACCCCGCCGGGCTCGACGACGCGCTCCCTGCGCACCGCAAAGACGGGGCCTGAGTAAACCAATACGCTGCTTAGGACTTTCGCGCGTCGTGTTGCCAAGGCTGCCTCATTTCAGCTCTGTCGCAGCCCAGATGCGTTCGAGCTCGTAGTAGTGGTTGGGGTATTGCGGCGTAAAGCGCAAAAACGAGGGAATGGGATAGCGAATTCCTCCCTGGTGTGTTCCCGCGAGGCCTTCGACGAGCTCCTCCATCTTCGAACCCGGCAGGGAGAACGCCATCTCCCAGTCCTCGGTGTGGCCGAAGACGCGGTCGCCATAGCAGGGCAGGATGACCTGGTAGTCGCCCGTCATCATCGTGCGGATGATTTCGTCCGAGCAATCGATGCGTCCGGTGAACGAGCTGGTGATGGCGCCGCCGCGCTTCCATAGTGCCGCGGTGACCAGGCGCATCACTTGCGCGGAGTTGCCGTAGATCACGAGCGCGTCCGGCGCAAAGTCCGCGCGCGCGGCCGGGGCCACCAGCAGGTGCGCGTATTTGCCTTCCGGCAAGCGATGCGTGGCCTCTTCGGTGCGCACGCCGGCCTCGGCGGTTTTGGTGTACATCCCACAGGCGAGATGGCCGGCGGCATAGTGCTCGACGAGCGGCGCAAGACCGAAGGCAGTCTTGGTCAGCACGCAGTTGACGTCTTCAGCGCCTACGGCGACCATCCAACCGTAGCGACGCGCCATGGCGATGGCTTGGCAAATCGCAATCTGGATTTTCAGGTCGCGCCAGGGCCGCTTGGCCTTTTCGGGCACAGCCTCCTCCG
>DATFXF010000235.1:0-3946 GCA_035258565.1 Candidatus Acidiferrales bacterium | reverse complement strand
TGCTCTTGTGGTTTGAGATCGATGATTTCGACGCGGCAATCGCCCGTGTCGCTGAAATGAACGCCGAGGTCATCTTGCCGCGCCATCGCAATCCACCGGACAGGGACGGCGGCCCGAACCACTGGGAAATTTGGTTGCGCGATCCGGATGGATACACGGTTGTGCTCGCCAGCCCGGACGGCTCCGCGGATGGGAACTGGAGACCGTAGCCCAGCGTTGCATGTCCGCTCACTTTTCAACAACGGCGGCAGCGCTACTTCTTGCCCCTTGGCTGCAAACTGGATGCGAGTGGGCTTGACAGATACATTCGTTAGTGATAACTTACGGTAAGCTATGACTAACGCAGATCGAGTCCTGGAAGCACTGGGAGATCCAACCCGCCGACGGGTATTCAAGCGGCTGCGCGGCTGCGCCCGCTCGGTGGGAGAAATCGCTCAAGGGATGGACGTGAGCCGTCCCGCGGTCTCGCAGCACCTGAAGGTCCTCAAGGCGGCGCGACTAGTCGTGGACCGTGCCGAAGGTACGCGGCGGGTCTACGCGGTTCACGCGCAGGGCCTCGAAACGCTTCGCAACTGGCTCGACGGATTCTGGGATGAGGCCCTTGCCGCCTTCAAGGATGCTGCCGAGCAAGCAACAAAAAAACACGAAGGGAAGTCATCATGAACGAGCCGACGACACGGAAGGCGATCAGGCGAACAGCGTGCGGAAGGTCGTAAGCGTGAAGGCGCCTGCGGAGATTGCCTGGAAGATGTTCACAGAGAAAATCAGCACGTGGTGGCCGCTCGCCACCCACAAAATCGGTAAGGCGAAAGCGGTGGATGCGGTGATCGAACCGCGCGTCGGCGGCCGCTGGTACGAGCGCGGCGACGACGGCAGCACGTGCGATTGGGGCTGCGTGCTCGCGTGGGATCCTCCCGCGCGATTGATGCTCTCTTGGGACATCAATGCCGATTGGCAGCACGATCCGAATCTGAAAACCGAAGTGGAGGTGCGCTTCATCGCCGATGGCAAGGGTGGGACCCTGGAGTTCCCCACGAAAAGTGGACACGGGGTTAAGCTTTGTTCCGCCTGTTCGTACTCCGCCCGGGACACGTACCCCAGCGAGGAGTGCCGCCGTTGCGTGTTGTAGAAGACCTCGATGTACTCGACGACCGCCGCACGGGCCTCCGCCCGGGTGGCGACGTCGGCGCCGTGGACCAGCTCCTTCTTCAAGGAGGCGAAGAAGCTCTCCATCGGCGCGTTGTCCCAGCAGTCCGCCTTGCGGCTCATGCTGCAGGTGATGCCGTGCTTGGCCAGCAGCCGCTGGTAATGCGCGCTGGCGTACTGGCTGCCCCGGTCGGAATGCGCCAGCAGCCCCTCGCCCGGCAGCCGCCGCTCCACCGCCAGCGCCAGGGCGTCGACGACCAGGCGGCTCTCCAGGCGGTCGGCCATCGACCAGCCCACCACCCGCCGGGAGTACAGGTCCTCGACGACGGCCAGGTACAGCCAGCCCTCGCGGGTCGGGATGTAGGTGATGTCGGCCACCCACGCCTCGTTGGGGGACTCGGGGTCGAACTGCCGGCCCAGGAGGTTGTCCGCCACCGGCAGGCCGTGGTCGGAGTCAGTCGTGCAGCGGAACTTCCTGGCCGCCTTGGCCGCGATGCCGTTTCCCCGCATCAGCTTGGCCACCGTGTTGACGCAGCAGCCCTGGCCGCGGGCGGCCAGCTCGGCGTGGATGCGCGGGCTGCCGTAGCGGGCCTTGACCTCGGCGTGGACCGCCCGGATCTCCACGAGGAGGGCGTCCCGGCGCTGCTGCCGGGCGCTGGCGGGGCGGCCGCGCCAGGCGTAGTAGCCGGCGGGGGAGACCCCGAGCGTCTCGCAGAGCAGGCGCACGGGCCACTGGCCGCGGTGCTCCTCGATGAAGCGGAAGGTCATAGCGCCTCCTTGGCGAAGAAGGCCGCCGCTTTTTTTAAAATGTCGCGCTCGGCCCGGAGGCGCTGGTTCTCGGCGCGGAGGCGGCGCAGCTCCTCGTCGACGGCCGGGGGGTTGCCCTGGCCAGGGAAGGCCTGGTCGCCCTGGTCCTGGAGGGCCTGCTTCCAGGAGCGGAGTAGGGTCTGGTGCACGCCGAGGGAGCGGGCGGCCTCGGCGAGGGAGTAGCCCTGCTCGGTGACGAGCTTGACGGCCTCGACCTTGAACTCGCGGGTGTAGGTGCGTCGCTTCTTTGCCATGCTGGACCTCCCAAGAGTGAGTTTACACTCTTAACTGGGTGTCCACCATTCGTGGGGAGGTCCACCCGTATAGAGCTGGAGCATCGGAAACTTGACCGTTACGGGGCACGTCGCGATGAGATGCGCGGCATCTTCGACAGCGAAGGCGGTTGGAGTGGCTTGCTCGCGTCGTTCGCCCGCGCCGCTTCGGTTTAGATAAGGAGATCGGCATGTCGGACATCACGCGGGCGCGCAAAGCGTTGGCCGCGCGGATCCTCGAAGGAGACGGGAAGGCGTCGCACGGCCAGCGCCGCGCCGCGTTCGATAACGCAGGACTTGCCGAGCCTCTGAACACGCTGATCGCCAAGGTCGCCAAGCACGCCTACAAGATCACCGATGAAGAGATCGCCGCGCTGAGGGCATCGGGCCTCAGCGAGGATCAGATCTTCGAGCTCGTGGTGTGCGCCGCCGTCGGCCAGGCCACGCGGCAGTACGACGCGGCGCTGGCCGCCCTAGCCGAGGTGATGACCGACAAGGAATGATCTATGACCAGAAAACTGCAGCTCACGTTGTACGTCGTTGCCACCTATCTGGCGGTCTTCGGCATTTTGTTTGTGTTTGCGCCAGGTGTATTCGAGCGAATCACGCAGACTACGCTGGCCGATGCCAAGCTCACTCTGCTGTACGGAGTGCATACCTTGATTTTTGCCTTTGTGGCGTTCATGGCAGCTAGCGAGAAGGAAGCGGCCAGCAAACTGTCGCTCACGATTCTGCTAGTTACGGCCGGGAATGCCGTGGTGTTCGGCTATCTACTGCTCACCGCGAACGAAGGTTTTTCTCAAGTTGGCCCGCCGCTGATCGTCAACTTCATATTGACAGTACTTTTGTTTCTTTTCAGGAGAGGGTGAGCATGCGCCTCACGATCCTTGATAGCGGCCACGGTTTCTGGTCAAAAGTCCTGTTCACCATCATTCGGCTGGTCTCGCGTCAACCCGTTCCCGATGTCGTCAAGCTCAACCATTACCGCCCCGATTTCTACGGCACGCCGATGAGGGAGATCGCCCAGGAGGCCATGCGCGGAGCCTCTGCATGGTCGGTTGGCGACCGCGAGCTGATGGCTGCCTTCGTGTCGAAAATAAACGAGTGCGAGTTCTGAACGAAGGCGCACTCCGCGGTCGCGGCGAGGGCCTACCAGGATGAAGCGAGAGTGTCCGTAGCGCTTTCCGATCTCGAGACTGCGGCCATCGAGGTGCCACTCCGGGCGACATTGCGCATGCTATGCAAGCTGACGCGCGAGCACGCGGTCAATGCGGAGGACATGCGTGGAGTGCTGGCTGCCGGTGTCTCGCGCACGCAGATCGAGGACGCGCTCGCGGTCTGCTTCAGCTTCAACACGATCGATCGGCTGGCCGATACCTTCGAGTTTTTCGTCCCGGGCCCCAAGTTCTTCGAGGCCGGCGCGAAGTTCCTGCTCGCGCGGGGCTACCGCTGACCACGGCAGGTTGGACGCTTCAGCGCCAGTTTTTGGCTCTGATCGATCTCACGGTCGATGAGAGCCAAAAACCGCCTGCGCATATTGACTGGCGCCACGAGCAACTTCGTGTAGTTTCGTTTCTGGCCTGTCGGTCGAGGCAGAACCGCCCATCGGGCTTGTATTCGCAGGATCGTCGCCTCGCTCAGTTGCCGCCTTGGAGGCGTTCGAGTTGCTTGTCCAGCCGCTCCACCAGCCCCGGGGGCAGGCGGCCCTGATGCGCCTCCTC
>DATFXF010000234.1:0-18136 GCA_035258565.1 Candidatus Acidiferrales bacterium | reverse complement strand
TCGGGTCAGCAGGACCGCAGGCGTCCGGGCCGAATCGTCTCGAGCGATTCGCTGAAGGTGGGGTCTGTGCCATGGCCGATGAACTGATGGCCAAAAGAAAGGCCATTCGCAATAGAAGTCTTGCCCACAAATAGAGGTAGGCCTTCAATCTAATACATCTTCGCGTCTGCGCCTGAGCTCCATGAGTGCCCACTCGCCGGAATGGAGCTGCTGCTGTGAAGCTGCTCCTCATCGCGATGGTAACTGAGTCCGGCAAGCGTCTATTTTTCTGCCACGCATTTTTCTAGGCACGGCTTCAGGCTAATTCCTGCACCCGGCAGCTTCGTTGACTCTGCTTTGTTCGGCTCCTCTCAAGAAATCTTCTGATACCCTGTCAAAGACCTATCCTGCCCCTCAGAAAAACGTCCGCTCGCTTTGGGAGCAGAGTTTGGTTAAGGTACACGGCGCCTCTCCCCGCCTGGCGATGAGGGCAAGCGGCGGGTTTTCAACGGTGCATTCCCCGCCATCGCGGTGTCCCTAGCGCGATCTATGGAGTGCTTCCTCTGGCTTTCCCCGCTTCCCTCGCGATCCATGCCGGTGGGTCACTCGCGGGAAATGATTCCACGGAGGCTTCTTCGACGATGTCTAACTCCTGATCCCGATTCTGTGCATCCGGCACAAACCCTTGCTTTTCTTGTGGATTCCTCATCTCGGCATTCCTGTGTCGCTCTAGCGAGCGCTCCTCCGATCCCGTCAACTCCCGGAAGAGGCCGCCTTTGCACGATCCGCACGCACGGTGGGAATGTCGACCAAATGTTCGGCAAGGAACCACACCTGAAGTTCGTTTACGCGCATCACCTGGCTCACCAGCAGATCGTTCGTGCCGTCGTCTCCCCCTTCGGCCGCTTGTCGGGCTGCCGTACGTGTTTCCTTCAAAATGATTTCATGGGCCTCCAGCAACCGGGAGAGTTGCACGGGAACCTCCTCCCGTCCGCGCGGTGGACGAGGAATCAAGGTGGTCTCCGCGACGTCGTGCGCCATGGCGATGCTAATGCCACCCAGAATCTGTATGCGCTCCGCGATGTCATCGACCAGCTCGTCCTGCGCTTCATGGTGCTTATCAAAGAGCAGATGGAGCTGATAAAATGTATGACCCGCTACTTGCCAGTGGTGTTTCTTATAAAGATCGCGGAGGGCGATTGTGTCGGCCAAGATCTGATTCAAATTCTCAGCGCTGGCCGCGCAGACCTTCTCGTCCAGAGCGATCGGCAGCTTCACAATTTTTCCGAAGGGCTGAATTTCCCGGGCGTGTTGGTGCAGAAGCGGCCTCGCTCGCCCGGTTCCATCTTCCAAGTGGCTTGCTTTTGTGTCCTTTGCCATCTTTCCGATCTCCTCTCGGTCGATTTTGAAAGAACCCACTAACCATCCATCTCGTTGCAGCGAACGCCTGGCGTCCCCGGCGCAGCACGAGACGTTCGGCTCTTTTCTCTGGCGATACTGATTTCCCCCTTCCCTTTGCGAAGAAGCAGGCAGCGGGATCTCATTCGGGGCTTCCGTTCTTGGAGTCGCGACAGGCCCGAAGTATATATCAGTTCCCCGCGAGGTTGGCCATTCTTGTTGAGCTCGCCAATTTGTTCTTCCGCAGGCCGGACGCCATCCATATCGCCGAGGCACGTCGTGCCCTGGGGCTTGGAAGTTGCGTTCGTCAAGAGGCCGCAGGTTCAAGAGTTAGGAGGCGAAGCCCTCTTCGGAATGATTTCCACAGATGTATGCGACGCCGTTAAGAACGGCACTATCGAGGCAAGCAGGGTGCGGCGACGAATCCGAAACCTCTAAATGGTCTTGTCTTTGGAGTAGCAGAGACGTTCGAGGTTGCACTCCTGGCAGCGCGGCTTGCGCGCCTGGCAGACGCGCCGGCCGTGCCAGATCAACTGGTGTGCGAAAAGGATCCACTTCTCCTGCGGGATGATCCGAAGCAAGTCCTGTTCGACCTTCTTGGGGTCTTTGTTGCGGGTCACGTCCAAACGCCTCGCCAATCGTAGAACATGCGTGTCCACAACGATGCCTGAGGGAATCCCATACGCCGTGCCGAGTACAACGTTGGCGGTCTTGCGGGCGACGCCCGGCAGCTTGAGCAGCTCCTCCATGGTACGCGGCACCTGCCCGCCGAACTCTTCGACGATTTTTTTGCTCGCGCCGATGATGGACTTCGTCTTGTTGCGAAAAAAGCCCGTAGGGCGAATCTCCTCTTGGAGTTCTCGCGGGTTGGCGTAGGCGAAGGCTTCCGGGCTCGGGTACTTCTGAAAGAGCGTGCGGGTCACCTGGTTGACGCGCTCGTCGGTGCACTGCGCCGAGAGAATCGTCGCGATGAGCAACTGGAAAGGGTTCGAGTGCTGGAGCGCGCAGGTGGCCGCCGGGTAGGCCTCGTCTAGCTTCTCAAGAATCGCGCGCACCCGCTTGGGATCGGTACTGCGCAGCTTTCCGTCCCTGGTTGCGCGTTTCGGCTTCGCCTTTTTCTGCGCCATGAAGTCTATCGTCCGTCCCTATGCGAGGCGGGAATATAGCACAAGCTTAAGCTCCGCCGAACGCCGCTTCTACCTCCCTATTGGATTCGAGAAGGGCGAGTAATTTTCGAAACGCCTTGCCACGATGGCTGTGGAGATTTTTCTCCGCACGCGAAAGCTCGGCAAAGCTTTTCCCCAGGGGAGGGAAGAAGAAGACCGGATCGTAGCCAAACCCCTGCTCTCCGCGCGGGACATGGAGCAGCTCTCCGGAGACCGCGTCCGAGCAGACGGCGAGCACGCTGCCGCGCTCGGCTAGGGCCACAACACAGACGAAGCGCGCCTGCCGCTCGCTCGCAGGCTTGCGGCGCAGCTCTTCCAACAGTTTGCGGATGCGGTCAGCGTCGCTTGCCTGCGGGCCGGCGTAGCGCGCTGAATGCACGCCCGGTTTGCCGCCGAGCGCGGGCACAACCAGGCCCGAATCGTCGGCGATGACGGGCAACGCGACAGAGCGGCTGTAGTGCAGGGCCTTGGCCGCAGCATTCTCCGCAAACGTGGGAGCCGACTCCTCGCACCGCGGCAGCGCGTCGAGGCCAGGCAGCCGCGCGACTTCAAAGGCGCGGCGGGCAGCGAGCGTCTGGTACTCATGCAGCTTGCCCGGATTCGATGAGGCGAGAAATAGCTTAAGGGGCGTGGGCACTGAAGTTCATCTGGAGCAGGGCTTGTTGATGCTCGGTCAACTGGCGAATGCCCCTCGCGGCGAGCGCGAGTAGGCGTTGCAATTCGTCACCGACAAATGGGCGCCTCTCGGCCGTGGCCTGGATTTCGACGAAGCGCCCGTTACCGGTCATGATCACGTTCATATCTACCTGGGCGCGCGCGTCCTCGTCGTAGGCCAGATCGAGCAGCAGTTCCTCATCCACCAAGCCAACGCTTGTCGCGCCGACCGAATCGCGCAGCGGCACGCTCTTCAAAATGCCTGCAGCGACCATGCGCTCAAGCGCCAACGCTAGGGCCACAAACGCGCCAGTGATGGAGGCCGTCCGCGTGCCGCCGTCGGCCTGGATCACATCGCAATCCACCCAGACCGTGCGCTCGCCGAGTGCTTCCTGGTCGGTCACGGCGCGCAGCGAGCGCCCAATGAGCCGCTGAATCTCGAGCGTGCGCCCCGAAGGGCGCCCGCGCGAAGCCTCCCGCGGCGTGCGTTCCTCAGTGGCGCGCGGCAACATGCCGTACTCGCTCGTAACCCAGCCCTTGCCCGAGCCCTTGAGGAACGAAGGAACTCCTTCCTCAACGCTGGCCGTGCAGATCACGCGCGTCTGACCGACTTCGATGAGCACACTGCCCTCGGCCGTAGTGATGAAGTCCGGCGTCAACTTGACCGGCCGCATCTGGTCGGGAGTGCGTCCGTCGCTTCGCACGGTGCCCTCCTGCAGACTGACTGCTGGCCTTCGCAGCGCGGTGCTGCGGGCTTTCGAGCTAGTGTCCCAGTTTGCCGGGCAGAGAGGGAGGTGTCAACCCACCCGTGGGCTTCGTGGGCTTGGCCGCGGGCGCAGCGGCGGGCACAGCCAGTGCCGGGGCCCCCTCCGGACGGACGGCAAAGAAGCCGGTGAGATCCAGGTGCCCGGCCAGTGTATCAGTGTCCTGGCCATGAATGAGGATCTTCAGGCGGCGGATGGCGTCCACGTTGGCGCCGAGCGTGCGCGCAAGAGAGTCCACCGCCGTCTGCTCACTCAGTATGCCTGACGGTGTCTCCGTCGAAAGCGTATCGGAGAAATCGGCTACCGCGCTCCCGTCCGGAAGGAGATAGAACTCCAGTAGCGTGACGTCCTCCGGCAAGGTGCGGCGCTCATCCTCCGGCGGCTCGGCGATCAGCGCATGAATCAATTGCTTGGAGCGCTGCACCGGGTCAGCCGAAAGGCGCAGCTCAAGCTCGACTGCCTCGAGTGTACCCGGCGAGGTCGTCGAGGCCCAAAAGAGTCTAGCCTTCACCTTCACATCGCTGGGCGTGGCGATGGGAAGCTGGGTGATTTCGCGGCGTGCTTGTTCCTCGGTGGGGCCCTTGCGCGAAAGATTTCGGACACGGTGCCACAAATCGGGTAGGAGGAAAGCGCCGACGAGTACTGCCACCGCGAGCAATGCCAGCGCGATTCCGAGCCTGCGCGACATTATTTCACTTCCGCCTCGTAAATGGGCCGGAACGCGCCCACGCTACGCGCCACGGCTTGGGCCAACGCTGGCGCCATCTGCTCGAGCTGGCTTCGGCTGGAGACGGAAACGCTAGAGATCTCGATCGCAATCGCCGGTGCCGCGACCGTTCGCAATTGCCGCACCGGCGCGAAAATAGGCACGTCAGATGAGCCGCGGAACTTCTGCGCCAATTGCACCTGAACGAGCTCTGCAAGTCGTCGGCTCAAGGCGGCGAAGGGCACCTGCGCTTGGTCCCAGGGCACCAGCCCAGCGCGTTCCGCCCCTCCTGACGCGGGTGGCCGAGCAGAGCTCGCGAGCGGAGCAATCGAGAATGCCCGGGCAGTGCCGGTGCGCCCGGTCGAGGAGACGTGCAGGCTGATGAACGCGGCGCCGCTCTGGGCGTTAGCCACTGTCGACCGATCGTCAAACGACGGATTTTCGTTTCCCTGCCGCGTGAGCACGACGCGCAGGCCCTGACCCTCGAGCTCTGCACGAATGTGATTCGCGAAGCTGAGCACCACTTCGCTTTCGAGCACGCCGCTCGGGCCACGCGCGCCTGCGTCTGCGCCGCCGTGTGCCGCGTCGAGCACCACGACGTTTAGCGTGGGTTTCGCCGGTATCGCAGGCGCTGGTGGGGGCGGTTGCGCCTGAGGAGTAGCAGGGGACACAGGAGGATTCTGTGCTGGTGGCTGTTGTTGCTCAATGGCCTGCCCCGAACTGCCCGGCAATACGAGCGCAGTGGCTAAAACCGAAAATAGAATGGCAAAGGGGTGATTGGTCCCCACACGAAGGAGAATAGCAGAAAAGAACGATGAAGGGCGGCTGGCCGTCTTGCCCTGTGCCATGGCTTAGGAGAGCAATTGGGCCTACAACGCTACCCCGTGGAAGGCTTGAGAAGGCCAGTTCTTGAAAGGCGGGCCACCAGACAGGTCCGTCCGGTTGGAAAACGCGATTGAGCGTGCGGTTGCGCTTGGTCCGCCTGAGTTCATCCTGGCCGAAGATCTTCCGGAGACTTTCTTGGAAGACCCGCCGCCGGGTACCCTGGGCCAAGCCCAAAATCAGCAATCGCCGCACAGCGTTGGCCCTGTCCCAGAACTGGCCTGCCGACCAGTAGCCTCCCTTGTGCTGCGGACTTAGCCTACTTGCGAAAGGGCGCGGGCGGCCGTGAGCGGACGCGAGGATCGCTGAGCCACTCGATTCGGGGGTAAGGATGCTGAAGACGGAGGCTTTCCAAGAATTCAAGCAAGCCCTCGCGCGGATGCGGGACCACGACCCGCAAACAGCGCTGGCACACATGCACCGCGCTGTTGCGCTCGAACCTCATAACCCTTTTTATCTCTCTTACCTCGGCGTGGCGCAGGCGCACGCGGAGCGTAAGTGGGCCGAGGCCGAGCAGCTCTGCGAAACCGCCGTGCGGATGAAGCCTGACGAGCCGCAGCTCTATGTGAACCTGGCCGAGGTCTACGTCGCTGCCGGGAGACGTGATGACGCGCTCGGGACGCTCAATCGCGGCCTGCTGTACTCCCCACGCGATCGGCGTATCCAGGCGGCACTGAACCAACTCTCACTCCGCCGGGCGCCGATTGTGCGTTTCCTGCCACGGAGGCATTTCCTCAATCGGGGTCTCGGGAAGTTGCGCCACCGCACGCTCGAACTGTTTGGTAGGGCCTGAAGCGCTGCATACGCCCTGGCGTGGAGCGGCATCGAGCAATTCCCACTGCGGCGGCCCGGCCGCCTAGCGCGAGGCCAGCGGAACTGTGATTCTCCCCTGTCGAGGCATGCCCCCTTTTCGCTCGGCCCGCTGACTGGCCTTCCTTGACCCACCGACCGCGCTGACACGATTTCGCTGGCGGTTTTAGTCGACACCAACGGTTTCGGGCAACACCAAGAGAAAGAAATCACCAGTTCACGACTTTTTGGGGCCACCTGTTCTCAAGCGGAATCGAATCACGGCGGCGACACGCGGAGTTCACATTCCCACTGGAGTGGATGACCCGGCGCCAGGGCGATCTCTCGAGATCTGAGGACAAGCTGGAGGGGAATGGGGCCGCGAGCACCGCGTCCGAGCGCAGAGTTGACCGTAGCCATGAGTTGCCGATCTGGGGTCCAGCACAAACTCACCGTTCCATTCACTGGTAGCGCAACCCTAACAATAAGAGGCGCCAGCGGCTTATTTGGTTCTTCGAGACCTCGGTTACCATGAGCAGCACCACGAGGCATCGACGGTCTGGCTAGAGTCCTCGAATTCGCTCGCTCCAGCCAGCCCAAAGTCGCTACCTAATCTGCCGCCCGGAGCAAGCACTCTCGGTTACTTAGAAGCCGTACCTTGCAATAACACCTTCTTCTTTGTTTCCAATCAGGGCAAGCGCTGCGTGCTGCGCCGGCAGCCGGAGCTTCCATTGGACGCCGGTAGGTTTGTCGCGAAGTTCGATCTGGGCATCGTCGGCGCTGTCGGAAACCATGATGTACAACACGGAATCCTGTAGCACGACCGGGTACACCAGCACAACGGGTGAGAGGGTCGCTTCGGGAGCCAACCCCGCGAACGAAATCGGGAAACTCAACTGATCCTTAGCTCTCGCTGCATTTCCTCGAGCGAAATGCCCTTGGTCTCCGGGTAAAGGAACAGAACGACAACAAACTGAAGGGCCATCATGACCGAGAAAAACACGAATGGGTACGCACCAGAAGCAGCAGCCATGAATGGAAAAGTCCCCGAAATGAGGGCGTTCATGACCCAGTGCGTGAAGCTTCCCAAGCTTTGGCCTTTCCCCCTCACCCGGTTCGGAAACACCTCGCTCAGGTACACCCAGATCACAGCTCCCTGGGAAAAGGCGAAGAAAGCGATGTAGGCCACGAGCAGCCACAGCAAAGTGTTTTCGTGTTTGTGGGTGAAGAAAACCGCCGAAACGCCCGCGAGGCAGGCGGCCGTTCCCACCGACCCGACTAGGAGAAGCGTTTTGCGGCCGGCTCGGTCGATCACAGACATGGCGACAACGGTGAAAAGAAGATTCGTTGCGCCGATGACCACAGCCTGAAGATCTCCGGATACTTTGCTGAAACCGGCCCGCTCGAAAATGTCGTTCAGATAATACAAGATGGCGTTGATCCCGGAGAACTGGTTGAAGATGGCGATTGAAACCGCCAGGAAGATCGGAAAGCGGTACCTCCCAGAGAAGAGTTTCTCCCGGCCTTGCGCGTGCTCCAAATCGATGGATTGGATGATTTCTCGGAGCTCATGTTCAGAATTCTCCTCGACCGTATTGCGGAGCACCTCTCGGGCCTCGTCCACACGCCCCTTGCTGACCAGCCAGCGCGGGCTGCGGGGGATGCCGAAAAGCATCGCAAGGAAAATGGACGCGGGGATGGCGGAGACACACAGCTTCCACCGCCACTCGTAGGCGCCAAGTCCCATCAGGCCGGCGATGTAATTGGAGAGGTACGCCAGCAGAATGCCAGCCACAACATTGAACTGAAAGAAACCCACCAACCGCCCGCGCCATTTTGCCGGAGAGATCTCGGCGATGTACATGGGACCCAGAACGGAGGAGCCACCGATTCCCAGCCCTCCTAGGAAGCGGAAGAAGACCACGGAATACCAATCCCAGGCAAGAGCGCAGCCCAAGGCGGACACAAGATAGAGGACGGCCAAACCGCGAAGACTGTCACGCCGCCCGAAGCGATCTCCGGGTATTCCGGCGAATAGCGACCCCACGACCGTGCCCCAGAGCGCGCTGGCCACTGTCCAACCCAAGGAACCCGGAGAGAGCCCGTAGGCCGCGCTGAGTGCACGAGTTGTTCCGGCAATGACAGCGGTATCGAAGCCAAACAGCAAACCACCCAGCGCGGCAACGACCGTGCTTTTTGCCAGGTAAGTGTTGACCTTCAATGGATGTCTCTCTCGCGATGCTTGGTGCGCAGGACTTCAGCTTGTGCCATGCCGAACTGCATTGCCGCTCCTAGCGCTCGGCCGGCTCGAGCGTGTCATAGAGCGGATGAGCGGGGCGCGCGGGACCACTTTCGTTCGCCACGGTGACCGCCAAAATGCGCACATTGGCGTTCTCTGGGAGCGTCAGCGTCCGCGCGCCCGCCGGAATATCCATGGGGTAGGCAAACAAGTAGGAATAGGCATAAGGCTCATTTGTGCCGTCCGGGGCGTGGCGATGGGAGGCAAACCACGCCACGTCCGCGCGTTTGATGAATCCCGGTGTGATATCCCCTGCGAATTCCATAACCGTTCGCATTCTGGGCTGCCGCATCTGGGCCACGAGAGCAGGTGGGGTACCCGGCGGCAGTTCCCGCTCCGGCACCTGCTCCTGTCGGATGTTCCAGGAGCGGTTGTCCCACTGCCCGATGTAGCCGGTCCAATCTTCGATCGTCAGCTCGACCGGCTTATCGCCAATGCGAAAGGTGACCTTCTGATCGCCGTGCGCCGACGCCGCCAACACGTACAGCCGATTGAATTTCCCGGCCGGCAGTCGGATGGTCTGGCCGCGGGGCACAACGGCGTTAGGCTTCCCGGTGCCTGCCGAAGCGAGCGTGAAGCGAATGCCGGCAAGATCGATACGGCTGGGCAGCATCTCCGCCGGCAGGGCCCGGCCCAGGTTGTCGAAATTACCTTCCGCTGGCCGGCCATCTCGCGTGGCGACGGCTTGATCGTAAGGCAGAGCGACTGGCTGCGACTGACCTGCCGTCACTTTCGAGGGCGCTCGGCCAAGCCTCAGGGCAAAGGCGCGGAGTTCGTACGGCGTCAGCGATGTTATGAGTTCGCCGTTATCTACCCTCGCGGGACCCACGGGCATCTCCTGGCCATTGACTTCGCGGGCGGCGATAACCGGAGCCGCAAACTTGAGGCGAATATTCTGGGTGGGCTTGCCGTCGATCTCGACGATGCGCACGATCACTTCATCGCTCTCCTCGGCCTTCTTGAGTGCCAGGACGCGCACCCTCGTGTTGTTGAGGCTGAGCAAGGAGAAGTTCTTGCCTAGCGCTCCTGCGTGCCTGGGGCTCTCGAAGGCGATGAGGGGCTGGTTCAGCCGGTAGGCCTGCCAGTCCGTTTCTGCCTGACGCCAGCCGTCAGCATGGCCCGCAAGGCCGTACACGAATTCGTGGTGCCCCCAGTCCTGTGTCATTTGATCGCTGTAGGCTCTTCCATTGCCTTCCCCGAGGCCGGGCGTGTAGATCAAAGTTAGGCGCAAGGTGTTGTCATTCGGTTTATCCGATGCGTTCTTGCAGTCTGTAAGAAGAGTGACGCCGTACGCCCCGCTCTTGTCGGTGAGGTCGACCCACTGGTGGGAGGCCACCTCGAACTTGCGTTCGTGGTTGTTGCCGCGCTCGATTGTGCCGACGTCCCAATTGTAAGTCGCCCAGGGATTTGATGCCGCCAGAGGGAACGTCGCTTTGAGGGCTGCCTCGCTTGTCTTCCAGTCGATGACATTGGTGAACTCCACATGATTCCCGGCATCCCCCGCCGCGAGGCGTATCGTTTGGACGAACTCGGAACCTTCAGCCTCCCGTTTCACCTCAAGCGCCACGCGAACGGGACCCTTTTCGACGATGCGAATCTTGGTCGGACCTTGGACGTACGCGCGCGACGGCTTCTGCTGGTCGGCCCAGTCCATGTTCCACGCGGGCCAGTCATGAGGCTTTTCGGTCTGGAAAGCCAGCCGCGCCGGAGCGGAGAGCAGTTCCTTGTTCAAGGTCTTGTCAAAGATGCTGGTTAGGTCGCCGTTCTGATCCACATTGACGCGATAGCGCGCATTTTCCAGCGATGACTCGGTGGCCCGGAGGGCGGATTGGGCAGCCGAAGATTCGGCGGACTGGACGTCGTAAACTGCATAGCCAACCGAAGGAACTCGAGCGAGAAACAGCACCTTGGCGCTGCCGTCCGTGCCGCCAATCAATTGCGCCGGAACCTCCTTGCCATCCGCTCCCACGACGCGAACCCCCTGGTGCGTGCCGTTGGAGATCGATAAGTTGGCCTCCACAACGTCCTCGCGTGGAACGTTCAAGGGGTTGTAAACCACGATGGCTGTCCCTCGTGTCTGCGTATTCAGGCCGGAGGAGATTGCTGAAGTGGCGCTGGCTAGCACACCGGCGAATAGGTTCATGGCAAGCACCTGGTCATTCCAAGAATACTCATACGACTTCGGCGTCGCTGTGCCAGCCAAAATGTCGTGAAAGTGCCCGCCCATAACCAAAGTCCAGGCGCTGTTCAGCCGCTCGCGCGGATAGGGGCGGCCGGCCAACCACTCTGCAGCCACAGAAGCCTTTTCCGCCGCCTCCGCCAAGAGTTCGTTCTGGCGGCTCCATCGCTTCTGATAGGCTTGTGAGGTAAGGGAGCCAGCCGAGTGATTTGTCAGCTCGAGTTCGCCCTTGTATCGAGGCAGACGAGCAACCTGGCTGGGTTTGATGTCTAGGAACATCTGATCGGCGCGCGCAGATACAACATGCAGCGGGCCATCGCCCACGCGAACCTCGGGGCCAGTCGGCGGAGGAGATTGCTGGCCGGACTTGCCCGGGACCGCTGGCGGCGGCAAGACGGTCTTACTTTGCGTTACGATGGCCTCAAGGAGTCTTACGGAGGGCTCGCGGGGAGAGCCGCCGGTGTCGCCTACGCCGTAGTAGTGGTAGTCGGTGAAGAGACCGCTCACCTCCCCGTTCAACCGAACTCGTTTGGGCCAATCCAGCGGAGCATTTCTTGCATTTCGATCGGATACCGCAGGACTCTTGCTGAGATCCTCGCTCACATTGCCGTCGTAACTACCCGGGTTCAGCGCTGCGATCACCGTCTTGCCGTCGGGCCCTTCCCAAAGGCCTACGTTGAATGGGATGCCCGGCGGGGTGTGTTCGGGGGAGTCGGGGCCGCCGACCCGGGCAGCCGAACCCCATGTCAGTTTCTGTGTAGAGAACCCTTTAACTCCGCTATGTGCCAGGATGCTGGGCAAGGAAGAGGGAAAACCGAAGCAGTCCGGAAGCATGTACTCGACACTGGCCTTGCCGAACTCGTGGCGAAACCAATTGTTGCCGTACAGGATTTGACGGATGATGGCCTCGGCACCGGGCGCGTTGACGTCGCCCTCCTCCATGGACGAGCCGGCCGGAAACCAGCGACCGGCCGCCACATACTGTTTGAGCCTCGCAAAGTCAGCCGGATAGTATTCCTTCATCATGCGGTACCGATTGGCGCCGCTGAAATTAAAGATGTAGTGCGAATACTTTTCGAACAGCGCGAAGTTGTCACGCGTGGTCTTGGTGAGGTATTCGCGGATGACCTGCGGATACTCCCATCGCCATTGCGTATCGAGATGCGCGTAGCCGACCACATACAGGGTTGGCTGCTTGGTCAGATCAGGGCTTGGCGATCTTTCAGGTTTTGCCGCATTGGATTTCACCGCGCTCGACTTTGCTGCACCGGGTTTGGGCGCCTTGGATTGCGCCGCATTCGCCCGCCCTAAAAGCAGAAGAAGTATCAGCGGTGGGATAAACACACCCACAGCCTTATAGAACCGCTGCGCACTTCTGGGTAGAGAAATCGACTTATGAGCTCGCTTTTTCATGGCTCCTCACCTCGGCGGGTTCGCTCAATCCGAAATTCTCCAAGCGTCCGAATCCACCAAAGCTTTCTCATGAGGCCCCTCGGACCGGCCCCAGCCTACGTTCGAGTGCCTTTTGTATCTGCTCGACGAGTAGGTGGGGTGCGGCTGCGGCGTTAACCGTGATTGCGTCCTCGGGTGGCTCGAGGATTGCAAACTGACTTTCCACTAGGCGGGCGGGCATAAAATGGCCCCGGCGCTTGCGCAGGCGTGCTAGGGCAATCTCCGGTGTGACTTCGAGGTGAATGAAAACGACTCGTATTCCCGCGCCCTCAGCAGCCGCGCGAAGGCGAGCCTGGTAGCTGCCCTTCAGGGCAGAGCAGGCCAGGATCGCCTGGCGTTGATCGGCCCCGATCTGCTGGATGAGCTTCTCCAAGCGTTCCAGCCAGGGATCTCGATCAGCATCGGTCAGCGGGTGGCCATCTTGCATCTTGGCGATCGCCGAGGGCGAATGAAAATCATCGGCATCGTAGAAATTGGCGCCGATCGCTGCGGCGAGCCGCTCTCCGACCGTCGTCTTTCCAGCACCGGCAACACCCATGATGACAATGACCATGATCCGGATGAGGCCCTTAAGACATCAACTGTCCGCCATTCACCTCAATCGTTTCGCCAACCAAGAAGCTGGAGGCTTCGCAGGCAAGAAGCGCGATCAGCCTGGCTCATTCGATCGGCCTTGCCACGCGGCGCGGCGGAATCGCAGCCAGACAATGGCTCCTGGCGCTGTCCGCGGAGGCCTCCCCTTTTCAGGGTTTGTTCCCGTCCGGCTGTATCAGGTAGAGGTCTCGTCCCGCGTCTTCTACAATCAGCGTGTCCGGGTCGGCCTCGTACTGCTCGCGCTTGAAGGTTCGATAGTCGAGAAAACCGAGGTTCGCGCGGCGGCACGCCTCTTCCGGCACCGCCGAGGCCAGCCTGATGCGATATCGCGGCACGACGTGGCCAGCGGCATTGCGAGAACTCGCGTAACTCACGTGCGCCAGATGAGCGGCCACACACAGGTTGGCGCGAAGCTCATCCGACCAGGCTACCATCTCGCGCACCTGCTCCAGGGGGGCATAGCCGTACTTTTCGATCAATCGGCCATGCGTGGCTGAGATTTGATTCAAATGCGGCGCGTAGATGATCAGCTCGCCGCCTTCTTCAATGATGTTGCCGAGCTTGTAGCTGGCTTTTCCCCCGACCCACAGCTCATCATAATGTTTGTCGAGAAGAGCAACCACGCGTCGGTACCTGCGGCCCGTATATTTGATGTGGACGTGGCGACTCACTTCGGCGGCGCGGCGCAACGCTACCGAGATGTGTCCCGCAAACAGCGCATGTGTCCGAACACCCTCCCGATTGCGCGTCGTGACCGAAGTGAAAGAGATGACGGGAGTAGGAACGAGCGCCGCCGCTGCCTCGATCATGCGCCGCGTCGGGGTATCCACGCGCCCGATGACGTTCTCGATCGTTGCCAGCGCGCCGAGCCAATGCGTCATGTGCGTGAGTTCCGGCCCGGCCACACCGGGGAAAAAATACTTGGCACCGCCAGCGAACCCCGCCACCTCGTGGGGCATGGTGGCGCCAAACACCAGGACTCGGTCGTATAGCCCGGGTGCGAGCAGAGCATTCAGGCGCACAGGCACCGATTCGCGAAGTAAACCGTCCGTTAACTGCTGCACTCGATCTGCGCTCAACGCGCCGAGGGTGACGAGCGCTTCCCCGCGGTCCCAATGGTGGTCGAAGATCCGGCCCAGGCACGGCACCTCCGCGGCATCGTGGCCGATCTTCTCGCGTTTCTGTGCTTCAGGCATCGGCGGGTGCGTCCCTTGGGCAATGAGGGCGTCCAGCTTGGCCACCTTCCTGGCTGCCAGGACTTGGGAGACCATGGGGAAAAGCACATGAGTATTGTCGTCCCGCGTCTTGTCTGGGACGATAGCTAACACGCGCGCACCAGGAGTGACGTTTGCCAACGCTTGCGCAACAATTGCTCGCAGGTCAGAAGCTGAGAGCGAAAGGCCGGGGCTACCTTGCCCCACAATCGGCTTTGCGTCCATGCTGCCGTTCGGGTCGGTCATCGCAGAATCAGCCTCGCGGACCATATGATCGCGGACGTAAGACCATGAGGGGATTTTGCGACTCCCGCGCGAAGCGCGGCTCGTACACATCCGACAGACCCGGCACCGGGACTCCTCCTCTGCGCAGCATCGCGCGCATCAGTTGCTGGCCACGGCTACTAACGCCAATCACGCCGAGGTTGACTTGGTCGGCAGAGGTCACGGGCCGCCCCTCGCCGGGCCGCGAAACCAGGAACGACATCGCTGCCAGCCCCGCTGCTGCTCGGCCAAATACTTTCCGTTGGTTCATCTTTGGTTTCTTGTCCCATCCGTCGAGATGTATTTCAGTCGGCAGCACTGAGCAAGCCTGCCCCTATTGATTCTCCGAACAATGCAAGGCCTCAAGATGCGGTCCAGCAGCCCTAGTTAGTTAGCGCTTGCCCGTGGCTGCCATGACCGCCGGTTCCGGCAGAGTGACCTTGCGTTGGAGCTCAATCTGCTCGACGGAGCGGCCGACGAGAACCTCGTAGTCGCCCGGCTCGGCGCGCCATTGCTTCGAGCCTACATCGTAGTAAGAGAACGCGCGATTATCGAGCGTCACAGTGACGCGGCGTGTTTCTCCCGGACTCAGAACCACCTTGGCGAAGCCCTTCAGCTCCTTCCCGGGCCGAGATACTTTCGCGTACTTATCTGCGAGGTACACTTGCGCCACTTCCGCGCCTGTACGCTTGCCCGTGTTTGTCACGTCAAAGGACACACCGAATCTGCCAGGGGATGCAACCGGTCCGATGGACAGGTTGCGATATCGAAACGTCGTATAGCAGAGGCCAAAGCCGAAAGGAAAGAGAGCCTTGGCACCGTTGCGTTGGTAGCCGCGGTAACCAACGAAGACTCCTTCTCTGTACACGATGCGCTTTCCGTCGCTCTCCGGATAATAGCTGTCGTGCGTGGGATTGTCTGCCCAGTGACTCTCAAACGTAACAGGCAGGCGCCCCGAAGGACTGATCGCGCCCAGCAGTATTTCGGCCAGCGCCGTGCCACCCTCCTGGCCTGGATACCAAGCCTGCAAGACTGCTGGGACGCGGTCGAGCCAGGAGCTCATGTCTACTGCACCGCCCGAGGTGACGACAACGATCGTGTTCCTGTTCGCCGCTGCTATCTCCTGAATGAGTTGTTCCTGCCCGGGAGGAAGGCGGAAAGTGCGGTCACCGCCTTCGCTTTCACTCTCCGGATCAAAACCCACGGCAAGCACCACCGCGTCTGACTTCACGGCTAGCGTCTTCGCTTGGGGGTCGACAAGGGCGTCATGGCGCACGATTCCGAGCCTGAGGCGGGCTGCGCCCCGACCCCGCGGGCGGAAGTGCTCTAGCACGATCTTGTGTGGTGCTTCTTCGAGCGAAACGGTAGTGTAACTGACGAGTGCAGTCGAGTGTTGCCAACTATCGAGGAGCGGTCTGTCATCCATGTAGAGTCGATAGCGGCTGTCTTCACCGGGAGCCTCGACCAGAATGTCGTAAGCACCCGCGATGTGCGCGATGTAATAGCCTGTCCAGCGGACTGCAGACCACTGGTGGGGAAGGCCGGCAGCGGAGCCGGTAGAGGGGCTCAGACCTCCACCCAGGCCTTCGGCTGGGCCTCCGAAATCGATGCGCAGTTCGGTGCGGGTCGCAGCTGGACTCCCCTGTAGCTCGGGATTTGTGAAGTATTCTGCCAGCAGGCCCGGTTGGCCGTTCGCCGCGGCCGTCGAAAAATTCGTCGCTGCGGCCATTTCACTCAGGCTCGGTTGGCCGCGGTTGTAGTACGTCCTGGCGGCAGTCCCCAGGTAGTTGCTGATACCCTCCAGAAAGCTGACGGCTGCGAATGGCTGGACGCGTGCGCTGCCGCCTCCCACTGGCACGGGGGGATAGCCATCGGGACCAATGATAGCGATGGACTTGATCTGCCCCTTGCTGAGCGGCAGCAGATTGCCTTTATTTTTCAGCAGGACCATGCTTTCGCGGGCCGCCTCGAGCGCCACCTGGCGGCCTTCTTGGTTGTAGCGGGGGATGGAAAGGTCGGTCTGGTCGCGCTCGAGCCAGCCAAACTGCACGGCCTTACGAAGGATGCGACGAATCTTGTCATCAATCGTCGAAACGGAAACTTTGCCCTCTTGGATCGCGGGGAGGAGTGTCTGTCGGTTCATGAAGCGGCCCGAGGGCATCTCCAGATCCAAACCAGCGTTGGCCGCTGCGACGCCATCGTGCGTCGCGCCCCAGTCGGACATGAGAACGCCGTCAAAACCCCATTCTTTCTTGAGGACATCCGAATTGAGAAATGTGTTCTGCGTCATATAGGCGCCGTTTGTCAGGTTATAGGAGTCCATGACCGCGCCGACATGGGCTTCCTTGACCGCCGCCTCGAACACGGGGAGATAAATCTCGCGCATGGTGCGCTCGTCAATGACCGAGTCCGTGTTGCGGCGGTCGAACTCCGAATTATTTCCCATGAAATGTTTGATCGTTGCGCTGACACCCTGGCTCTGCACCCCTTTGATGTATGCCACGGCGATGCGCGAGGCAAGGAAGGGGTCTTCGCCAAAGTATTCAAAGTTGCGCCCGTTCATGGGCGCACGATACATGTTCACGCCCGGGCCCAGCAGGAAGTGGACGCCCTTGGCGCGGGCGTCGCGGCCGATCTCGATGCCCACACGCTCGGCCAGCACAGGATTCCAGGTAGCGGCCAGTGCTATGCCGCCCGCCATAGTTGTGGCGGGCCCGTAATTGCGAACGCCGAGGGGGCCATCGGCCATCTTGAACCGCGCGAGATTGAGGCGTGGCAACCCGCGGATGAAAAAGTCATCAACACCACCGATCATGTCAATCTTTTCGTCCAGTGTCATCTGGCTGAGGATGGACTCGACCCGGCACTCCACCTCGCGAGACATGGGTGGGGCCGACTGTGCAAGAGTGCGTAGTCCGATCAGAAGAAAAATCGCGAGCGCACAACAGCGACTCTTTTCCTTTGCGGGAAGCCTGCGGTGCGCGGCTTGCTTGGCGCGGTGGATCCATTCAGGGGCGGCCTTGTCCGCCCAGCTGGCAAAGGCTTCTTCCATTCTGGGAGATTCCTCGCTCATGGTTCCCCTCTTCCCGGACCGCGAAGTTGGCCCTGGTTCTGGTTTGAACCAGGCAAGAAAACGACTGGGCAGCCAGCTTCCCCGAGCGGTCTCATTGCTGTTGAGGTGCGGCCAAGCGGTAGGTTCGCGCCAACTCGAATGAACGGGCAGCAGGACCGGGGATATAGTCGTACTTTCTTTTGACCAAATCGATTTTGGAAAAAGGTGGTCATTCACATTGACGGATCATCCTAAGCATCCCCTTCCTCAGATCAGCCCCCAATCCAGAACGGAAGCAACAAAACACCAAGACCCGCTCGAATCATGGCTTTGATGGGCATCCCATTATGGAAGCATGATCGCGCTGGGGTAGAAATCCATCTCGCTGAATACCGGTCAATCGCGTTTTGCATGCACGAGCCTTTCCCAAACAATATGAGCGCGCGTTCCCTTCGCAAAGAGCAGCCAAGAATGACAACAGAATAGAACCTCGATTCATTTGACCGGCTTGGGCCTGACCTTTTCAGGTGAAACAACGCCTTTTCCTTCCAACACCACGTAAAACCTGTCTGCCAACGAATCCTTCAAGCGATCGATGGCGCCCGAAGGTATATTTCCCACAACTGACGCCCGTTCGCCCAGCGGTTTGGCGTCGAGGTCTTGCCGAAGCCCGACAGTCGCCCGGCCTGTTGTCTTCGACGCGACCGGCAGCGCCGCCTCAATGGCCGCGAGCCTAGAGTACGT
>DATFXF010000233.1:0-2210 GCA_035258565.1 Candidatus Acidiferrales bacterium | reverse complement strand
CTCCCGCACGAGGAATCGTTCCATGGTCTTGCATGAAGGATGCGGGTCAGTAACTGCGTCGGCGCGAGACGGCCAGCGGGTGGTGACGCGTCGCCCAGGTCATGCGGAGGACCCAAGCGACGACGGCGATCACTCCGTAGGCGATCGCGCCGAGCATGAACACCTGGAAGGGGTTCATCCGGCTGTAGAGCCGCTGGAAAAAGAGGCCCAGGACGAGAAACGTCGCGGTAAGCACGGACCAGGCGGTGATCCCCGCATAGAAGATCTGCCGGGGCGACTTCACAAACCGGCAGGCGGGAATCAGCATCAAGAGGGCCATGAGTATGGCTGCGGTCAGGTTGCGGGAGCTGGCGTAGTTCGCCGACTCGGGAACGCGGTTGGCAACGACCAGCCAGCCGCCCAGCACCACAGAGAGATAGAGGCCAGTGAGCACGCCGATGCGCAAGGTTGCGTTGCGCAGCCAGGAGAACCACCGCGCGCCGGGGAGCGGGGTTTGTGGCATCACTTCCATCTGAAATCCATCTCCGTTCTTAAGGCTCGCGCTCGGGCACCTCAGCCGCCATCGGCTCGCTGGGGCCACTCTCATTGCCGGCGCGGTCCACTGCGGTGACCCGATACGTATAGCGCTCGCCCGGTGCCACGGACATATCATGGAACACCGGGGCCGGCAACAACTCGGCGTTCAGACGTTGCCCGAGTGTGTCGAGTTGCGCACTCCGATAGACGTTGTAACCTGCCAGATCGGTTTCAGTATTGATGCTCCAGGTAAGTTCCAGATGCGCGGGCGCGCTCGAGGTCGCGGGAACGAAGATGGCGACCAGGCCCTTCGGCGCGGCTGGGGGGAAGAGATCACGCGGGGTGATGACCAGCGGAGAGGAATCGGCCGATTCGGCAGGGTTGGATTCGGATCCGACCACGCTCCGTACCGTGTAGAGATAGGTGTGGCCGAATTCAAACTGCTGGTCGAGAAACACCGCGGAGGGCGCTGGTGCCAACAGCTCGAGCGGTACCCGCAGCTTCGCTTTCGAAGGGTCCTGCGCTGCGGCCCCCTCCGCGCCTGGTTCCACCTCGGCGCGATAGATGCGGTAGCCGCGGAGCGACCGGAGCGGGGCGCCCGCCGAGGTGCGCTCGGGCGGAGACCAGGAAAGTTCGATCGCCGTTTGAGTGACCCCGGCGCGCAGGTCGGTGATGGGCTCAGCCACGGAATAGACGCGCAAGTCCGCGACGTTCGACTCCTCTGAGGCGCGCTTCTTCGACGCACGCGTTCGCACCAGGTAGATCACCTGCTCCCCCGAGTGCCTGGCCAACTCTTCTGGCTGCCACGAATCGAGCAGTTCGATGCGGCCTTCGCGGAGATAGTGAGCTACCAGGTCGGAAGGAACGGTAAAGACAAGGCGTGTGGAGGGTTTACCCGTTGTCGCGCCGGCCGGGGGAACCCCGCGATAAACCTCCACCGCTGGCGGCTCAGCGAGCACGGCGCCCTCCACCGATCTCCGCGGCAGCGTGAAGGTCAGCAGCACTCCGTCGCCCAACTGGCGCACGGCGAGGTCAGCGATGGCCTGCGGCACCGGCGGGCGCGGCGGCGTGGGCTCGCCCGGCGCCGCACAGCTCCCCAGCAGCGAAAGGAGGCAAACACAAGAAAGAAATTGGAGAATGGGAAGGGCTCTGGGACGCTCGGGCGTAACCGTGCCAGCCGATTCTTGCTTCGCGGTTTCCAATTCTCGGCGCTTCAGAGGATGTAGCGGCTCAGGTCCTGGTTCTTGACGATCTCGGCGAGCTGCTTCTGGACATAGCCGGCATCGATCCGCACCGTTTTCTTTTTCAGCTCGGGTGCCTCGAAGGAAACGTCGTCCAGGACCTTCTCCAGGATCGTGTGCAGGCGCCGGGCGCCGATGTTTTCCGTCTGCTCATTCACCAGGGCGGCGTACCGCGCCAGAGAAGCGATGGCATCTTCGCTGAAGGTGAGTTTCACGCCTTCGGTCTCGAGCAGCGCAGTGTACTGCTTGATGAGGGCATTCTTGGGCTCGGTGAGGATGCGCACGAAGTCTCCTTCGCTGAGTGCTCTCAGCTCGACGCGAATGGGCAGGCGGCCTTGCAATTCGGGGATCAGGTCGGAGGGCTTGGTGATGTGGAAGGCGCCGGCAGCGATGAACAGGATGTGGTCGGTGCGGATCATGCCGTAGCGCGTGTTCACGGTGGTGCCCTCGATG
>DATFXF010000232.1:0-3559 GCA_035258565.1 Candidatus Acidiferrales bacterium | reverse complement strand
GGGGTAGCTCGCGCCCAGCAGCGCTGCAGCCCAGAGGGAGTTGCGCGTGTCGCCCGCTACCGCTCCCGCCAGAAACGCGAGCGACCCCAGTAGTGCCAGCCCCGTTGTCCACGGGTAGCCCCACGCGCGATACGGCCGCGGGGCATCCGGCTCGCGTCGGCGCAGGACAAAAACGGAAAGAAATGAAATCGCGTAGTTGGCGACGAAGAAAAACGCCAGCAGCGCAATCACCTTTTGAAACGTTCCGCTCAGGATGAGCAGCGCCGCAACGGCCGAGCTCGCGACGAGCGCTACGCTGGGCGTTCCCCCTTCATTCACCCGTACGGCCTGGCTCGAGAACCATCCATCGCGGCTCATCGCAAAAGGCACGCGCGTGGCCAGCATCTCGTTGGCGTTGACGCAGCTCAGCAACGAGAGCACCATCACTGCGCGGACGATTTGATCGCCGTATGCACCGAAGATCTTCTCGGCCGCAACACCCAGGGCAAAATTCTGGCCGGCGATCTCGGAGATCGGCAGCAGGTGCACCAGGGCGAGATTCACCAGCAGGTAGATGCCCATGATGCTGAGCACGCCCCCCAACATCGCCCGCGGGATATCGCGCCCCGGATCGCGCACCTCTTCGCAGAAGTAGATGATGGAGTCCCAGCCATCATAGGAGTAAATGACTGCCTGAAGCCCGGCCACGACTGCCGCCACCAACGGCAGCCCTGTGGGCAGGCTCACCGGTACGGCGCCGCTCGCCTGGCTCTTGCCGCCGAGTAGGAAGCAGGCAGCCACGACGGCGAGGAATCCCAACGCCTTGAGCGCGCCGGTGACCTCCTGTGTGCGGCTGCCCCAGCGCAGGCCACGCCATTGCAGCAGTGTAAAGGCTGCCGTGACGCCGAGGGCGATCGCCACTCCTCTGCCCGCCAGCCGCGGCGCCAGCGCTCCCAAGTATTCGCCGATGACGATGGCCACCGCGGAGGTTGTGCCGCAGGTTGAGATCCAATCGCTCCAGCCGACGATGAATCCTGCGTAATCGCCGAGTGCACGCCGCGCGAAATTATATTGGCCACCGGATTGGGGAATCATCGCGCCCAATTCAGCGAGCTGGAAGGCGCCGAGCATGGCGTAGATTCCCCCGAAGACCCAGACGCCGAGGAAAAGCCACGGCACAGGAAGCCGGGACGCAATCTCGCCCGGCGTCCGGACAATGCCGGCGGCAATCGTCTCGCCGACTCCGACGGCAAGGCCAAAGCCAAGGCCCAGGATGCGCAGCAAGCGGCCTCGGCTTTGTCCAGCAGGTAACGTAGCCGTCGAGGTTGGCAAAGAAAAAACCCGCGTTATCGCAGGGCGGCCAGCGCGGCGATGTGGTCCGGTGTGGTGCCACAGCATCCGCCCAGGATGCGACTACCCGTTTGCTTCCAACGCGCAGCAACTTCTTGGTATTTCGCCGGCGGGTATTCGTCAGTGAACATCCACTCGGGAGGATCGAACCTCCCGATGTGCGCGTAGGCACCGATGGGGACGCGAGCATGAGGCGCGAGTTGGGTGAGCCCCAGCAGGATGTCGTCCGGCGGGGCGCAATTCAAAAGAATGGCGTCCACCCCTCGCGGCTCAAGCTCGGCGACAGCCTGCTCGAGGGCCTCGCCGGTGAAAAGGCGACCGCGCTCGTCGGGCACGAAGGCGATCCAACAGGGCAGGCCCAAGGCCTTCGCGACTTCGAGGGCCACGCGCGCTTCGGTGATGCTGTTCACGGTTTCGAGCAGGACCAGGTCCGCCCCGGCTTCCGCCACGACCTGGAAGATTTCGCCGTACTCCTCGCGCGCCTGGCTCTCCGAGGGAGCCAGGTCCGGACGGAAGCACCAGGCAAGCGTAGTGACCGCCGCGGCGACAGCTACCGGGCGCCCGGCAGCGGCGCGTTCGCGCGCTTCGATGGCAAGACGCACCGATGCGGCCAACAAGCGATTCGCGCGATCGTCCAGGTCCCGCGCTCCGATGTGACGCCGGTGCCAGGTGTCGCGAAAATGGCTGTAGAGCGCGCGGCGGCAGAGCTGAAAGCTGTTCGTGCTGATCACGTCGGCGCCCGAGCGGATGTAGTCCTCATGAATGGCGCGAACGAAATCGGGCTGCTGGGCGAGTTGATGATCGGCCCAAGTGCGGTTACGCCTCAGGATCTCGGTGCCGATGGCGCCATCGAGAATCACCGTCCGGCCGCGCGCGAGTTCCTCTCGGACGGCGCGATAGTGCGCTGAGGGGCTCATGCCCAGGCGCCCCTCCCCTCTTCCATCAACGAAGCCCGAAGGGCGGCGATATGTGCCGGGCCCGTGCCGCAACACCCGCCAAGGATCGAGGCGCCACGCGCCCGCCAGCGGACAGCTTCCGCCGCGTAGCGCTCCGGTGGCCAGACCTCCGTCTCCACAAATTGCGGGAAGAATTCGAATTTCCAGCTGGGTGGGGAGAAGCGGCCGATGTGCGCAAAGCCGCCGACGGGCAAAGAGCAGTTGTCGCAAAGTGTATGGAGCGCGCGGTTGACGTCTTCCGGCGGGACGCAATTCACCAACACGGCTCCCGCACCGCCACGTTCCATCTCAGCCACTGCCTGGGCGAGCGGCTCGCGGCTCAACAGCTCGCCTTCCGGACCCAGGACGAAGCTGACCCAGACCGGCAAACCGACGGCGCGCCCCGCAGCCAGCGCCGCGCGCGCCTCGCCAATTGTGTTCATGCACTCGAGCAAGAGGAGATCCGCACGCTCTTCAGCAAAGATGCGGGCCACGGCCTCGTGTTCGCGCCGAGCCTGTTCTTCTGGGGGCGCCAGGTCTGGCCGAAAACAGTGTTCGAGCGGCGACAGAACCCCAGCGATGGCCACCCGATCTTCGCGCCCGGCCCGCGCGCGTGCCTGACGAGCGAGTTCCATGCTGACGCGCAGCAGGCGCAGCGCCAAATCTTCAAGTCCGGGCGCGCCGATGTGGCGCATGTGTTCGAGGTTGCGGAAAACGTTGAGGTAAGTGCGAGGATTCAACTGAAGGGTGTTTGTCCGCAGGATGTCGGCCCCGGCGGCGAGATACTCTTCGTGGAGCTGCTCGACCGCGGCGGCATCAGTGAGTAGACCGTGCTTGCGCCAACGCACGCCGCGGCGGACAAGCTCCGTCCCCAGTGCGCCGTCCAGCAGGATGGGCTGCCGCTGATCAAATCGCGCTTGAATGTAGGCGTACATGCGGCCCGCTCCGGGAAAACGCCGCGTCATCATATGGGAGGCGCTGGTGAGTTTTCAATCCTCAAGGCGAGATCAGACGCGGGAGAAGTGCATGCAGTCCGCTGCAGCCTGCCTGGCGACCCGATTCTGGGTGGCAGCCATCGTGCGGGCTCCCAGCCGGCAAAGCACCCCGGCGATTACGGTGCAGATGATCTGTGCCGACTTCTTGGCAGGGGCCGATAGGGTTGAACAGAGGTTCGGCTTGGGACAGACGGTTGCTTTTCAAAAGAATCCGTGGCGAGGGAGGAGAAACGGTAGACCCAAGACTGGCCCAACGGGAGGAAGGGACATGGAGGCGGGGTTTCGGCGGCGGGCAGCCCC